>VEQW01000098.1 GCA_018883025.1 Solirubrobacterales bacterium
GTCGGTCGGTTCGAGACCGCGTCCGAGCCGATCGACCTGGTCGTCCGCGACACCCGGGTGCTGGCCCGCGGCGCCGTCCGGGCCATCTCGCTGGGCGAACACGTACCCGACTCGGTGATCGAGTCGATCCGACTGCTCGCCGAATCGATCCGCCAGCTGGACCACTACCTGGCAGGAAGGGAGGGCCGGAGGGAGTCCCGCGACACCGCGGTCGAAGCTGCGGCGCTCGCCACCGCCTCGCTCGAGGAGACCTCCAACCTCGCGGCCAGCGCGATCGTCGCCCAGGTCAGGGCATCGGCGCTCGACATCCTCACCGGCCTCGGCATCGACCACGACGAGGCGAGGCGCAGGCTGAGGGCAGCCCGGGGAGAGCCGGCGGACTGATCAGACCAACGGTCCCGGCCCGGCCGGGATCGGCGGGCTGGGTTGGTTCAGTTGTCGGAGTCGGTCGCCTGGACTTCGGAGACCGGCGTGCCGTTCGACTGCGCCTGGGCCGGGGTGGTCGGCGCCGAGGTGGAGGACGTGTAGACGAACTCCTCTTCCTCGCCGAACACCGCGTCGAGCGCCGCCTTGCGGGCCGACTCGCTGAAGATCAGGACCAGGCCACCGGTCAGCAGACCGAGGGCCACGAGGTTCCGGAAGGTGTGCCGACGCCGCGGGGGCCCGGTCAGCCGCTCCGAAGCATCGCGGAGCGACTCGGCCGCCCTGCCCAACTCCTTCTGGACCCGCCGGTCGTGGGTCGCCCGCTCGAGCGAGGGGTCTTCCGAGAACCGGTCGTATGCCTTTCGGGCCGAGCCGATCGCCTCGACGATGCTCGCCCGGAGGTCCTCATCCTCGACCAACCGCTGGACGTAGCGGTTCTCTCGAGCCGCGCTGTAAGCCCTGTTTGCCCTGTCAGAAATCGATTCCTTGGCCATCTCGCCTCCCTCGTTTCTTGACCCTCTTCCTGCTCGAAAGGGGACTGAAGAGAATAGCGCCGAATCGGCTCCGGTGGCCGATCAGCCGTCCTCGAGCGCGATCGAGACCGCCTCGCCGACCGTGTCCACGTAGGCAAAGTCGAGCTCGGCGCGCTCATGCTCGGGTATCTCCTCGACATCGCCCTCGTTTCGCTCGGGCAGGATCACCAGCTTGATCCCGGCCCTCTGGGCGGCAAGGGACTTCTCCTTGACGCCCCCGATCGGCAGGACCTGACCGGTCAGGGTCACCTCGCCGGTCATCGCGACGTCGTTTCGGACCGGCCTGCCGGTCACCAGGGAGACCAGGGCGACGGTCATGGCCACCCCGGCCGAGGGGCCGTCCTTCGGCACGGCCCCGGCCGGTACGTGGATGTGGATGTCGTGCTCGGCGAACCATTCCTCGGCGACCTCGGGAGCGACCAGCGAGGCGTTGGCCCGGACGAACGAGAGCGCGGCCTGGGCCGACTCCTTCATCACGTCGCCCAGCTGGCCGGTGATCACCAGCCTGCCGGTCCCCGGCATCGCCGTTGCCTCGACGAACAGGACGTCCCCCCCGGTCGGGGTCCAGGCCAGGCCAGTCGCGACCCCGGGCACCCGGGTCCTCCGGCGGCTCTCGGCGAAGAACTTCTGTCGGCCGAGCAGTGCCCTCGCCTTCTTGCCCGAGACCTTGACCTTCTTTCCCTTGCCGTCCTTTTCGGCGAAATCCCGGGCGACCTTCCGACAGACGGTGCCGATCTCCCGCTCGAGGTTCCGGACCCCGGCCTCCCGGGTGTACTCCTCGATGATCGCGGTGAGCGCCGGGTCGGTGAACTCGATCTGGCCGGGCTTCAGGCCGTTCGCCTCGATCTGCCTCGGGACCAGGTACTTGCGGGCGATGTGCATCTTCTCGTCGGTCGTGTAGCCGGCGAGGGGGATCATCTCCATCCGGTCCCGGAGCGGCCCCGGGATCGTGTCGAGCACGTTCGCGGTGGCGATGAAGAGGACCTCCGAGAGGTCGACCGGCAGGTCCATGTAGTGGTCCCTGAAGGTCGAATTCTGGGCGGGATCGAGCACCTCGAGCATCGCCGAGGACGGATCCCCCCGGAAGTCGGAGCCCATCTTGTCGATCTCGTCGATCATGAAGACCGGGTTCTTCGAGCCGGCATCCCGGAGCGCCCGGATGATCGTGCCCGGCATCGCACCGACGTAGGTCCGGCGATGCCCCCGGATCTCGGCCTCGTCCCTCACCCCGCCGACCGAGATCCGCTCGAAGTTCCGCCCGAGTGCCCTGGCGATCGACTTGCCGAGCGAGGTCTTGCCGACCCCGGGCGGCCCGACGAAGCAGAGGATCGGCCCGGGCGAATCGGGGTTCAGCTTCCGGACGGCCAGGTACTCGAGGATCCGATCCTTGATCTTTTCCATGTCGTAGTGGTCCTCGTCGAGCACCTCGCGGGCGTTCTCGATGTCGAGGTCGTCCTCGGTCTGCTCGTTCCAGGGCAGCTCGACCAGCCACTCGAGGTAGGTCCGGATCACCCCGTACTCGGCCGCCGCTGGCGGCAGCTTCTCCAGCCTGCCGAGTTCCCGCTCGGCCGACTTCAGCGCGTGTTCGGGCAACTCGGCCGCCTCGATTCGCTCCCGGAGCTCGTCGATCTCGGCCTGCTGCTCGTCGGCCTCGCCCAGCTCGGCCTGGATCGCCTTCATCTGCTCCCTGAGGAAGAACTCGCGCTGGCCCTTGTCGATCGACTCCTGAACCTCGGACTGGATCTGGGATCCGAGCTGGATCACCTCGAGTTCGCGGGCGAGGATCTTGGCGATCATCCGGAGCCGCTTTCCGACGTCGACCTCCTCGAGCAGTTCCTCCTTCTCGGCAGTCGGGATCCGGAGCGCCCCGGCGATCAGGTGGGAGAGTGCCGAGGGGTCGTCCACGTTGGCGACCGCGAGCTGGAGCTCCTCGGGCAGGTACGGAATCTGCTCGATGATCTCCGAGAAGGTCTTCTGGACGTTCCGGGTCAGGGCTTCGAGCTCGGGTGAATCCTCGACCACGTCGGGCAGCTCGTCGATCCTCGCGACCAGGTAGGGCTCCTCGGCCACGTAATCGCCGATCCGGACCCGCTGGGTCCCCTGGACCAGGATCCGGATCGAGCCGTCGGGAACCTTGAGCATTCGGGTCACCACTCCGACCACGCCTACGTCGTAGAGCTGGTCTGGGCCTGGCGTTTCGTCCTCGGGCTCGCGCGAGGCGACCATGACCAGCATCCGGTTGGCCGCGAGGACGTCATCCACAAGCTTGATCGAGCGCTCCTGGCCGACCCCGAGCGGCGAGAGGGTGTCCGGGTAGGCGACCGTCTCCCTCAGCGGCAGGACCGGCAGCGCGTCGGGCAGCTCCTCGAGCGCCCGGATCGTCTCCTCCTCCTGGCCGGCCTCGACCACCTCGAGTACCGGCACCTGGCCGCCCATTCCCTCGGTCGGGTCGCCCTGTCCGTTGTCCGATCCGTCAGACACCGGTCAGCCCCTCTGGACCGGGACCTGGCGGACCCGCTCCTCCTCGGCCCGGAGCGGCAGGTCGACCGTCAGCAGGCCGTCCTCGTAGGTCGCTTCGGCCCGCTCGGCATCGACGTCCACCTGGAGCTCGACGATGCACCGGAACGGGCCGGTCGGGATCTCCACCTGCTGGAAGACCCGCCCTTCCGTCTCCTGGACCGGCCGGTGGCCGATCACCGTCACCTGCCTGCCGCTGACCTCGATCCCGACCGTCGAGAGGTCGATCCCGGCCAGCTCGCACTTGATCACGGCCCGCTCGGGGTCGTTGGCGTAGTAGACGTCCACGCTCGGTGAAAAGCCGCTCGCCCGGCGGCTGATGTAGGTCGCCCGGCCCCAGGTGCCGCCGAGCATCTCATCCATCTCGCGCCTCATGCGCGCGAAATTTGCGAACAGGTCCTTCTCGCGCATCACCGAGTGATCTTAGAGATCGAGCTCCATCGCCCCTTCGGCAACGGCGACCGGGCCATCGAAGGCCGCTCCGGCCTCGGCCACGGCCCATTCGGGGTCGATCTGATCGGGGATGTGGGTCAGGATGAGCCTCGAGACGCCGGCGGCCTGGGCCAGCTCACCGGCCTCGCGGGGGGTCATGTGTCCACGGTCATTGGGGTCGGGTTCCGGCTCGGCCAGGGTCGCCTCGGCGATCAACAGGTCGGCCCCCGAGGCGAACTCGACCAGCGCCTCGTTCGGCGAGCAGTCGGCCCCGTAGACCAGCCGCTTGCCGTCCGGCCCGGTTATCGAGATCGCCCAGGTCTCGATGTAGTGGGGCACCGCCCTGAAGGTGATGGTCAGCGGGCCTACCCTCACCTCGCCACCCGGGTCGTACTCGGAGAACT
>VEQW01000024.1 GCA_018883025.1 Solirubrobacterales bacterium
CGATCCCCTGGGGCTTGCCACCGGCCATGTCGAAGTGACGGGCCATCACCGGCCAGTCCCGAACTGCGCCCACGATCGCCCAGGCGACGAGGTGGGTGAAGGAGAGCTTGATGCCGCGGTCTGCGAGGGCCTCGTTCAGGGCCTTCCGACCGGCGTCGAGCTGGTCGACCGCGATCGTCCGGAAGGAGGCGGCGGTGGGGATCTCCCGGCTCTCGTCCATCGCCCGGGCGAGCATCCCGGCCGCGCCGCGAAGCGGTGTTGCCTGCCCGGTCGGGCCGGCTCCATTTCCGCCCGCGACCACGTCGGCCTTGGTCACCTTGCCACCGGGGCCGGATCCGTCGATCGACGCGAGGTCGACGCCCTCTGCTTCGGCGACCCGCCGGGCGATCGGTGTCGCCCTGTGGCCGTTACCGTCGCCGGTCGTGAGGGGACCTCCGTTGGCTTCGGACCCGGTATCCGTTGGGGTCGGCTCGGCGCCGTTACCTGCGGTTCCGTTGTCGGTCGCGACGGGAGCGGTTCCCCCGGTCTCCATCTCGGCCAGAACTGCGCCTACCGCCACGTCCTCATCCGGTTCCACTGCGAGCCGGGTCACCGTGCCGGAGGCCGGAGCCGGGACTTCGGCATCGACCTTGTCGGTCGAGACCTCGACCAGCGTCTCTCCCTCCTCGACGAAATCGCCGACGGAGACATGCCACTCGAGGACCGTTCCCTCGGTCACCGATTCGCCCATCTCGGGCATCGTCACCTCGAGAGTCGCCGTTTCAGCCATCGGACCTGAGTGTAGGACAAGGACAGGGCGGGGACGTGAAGATTCCGGACTGAATACCGCTGCCCCTTTTCGCTCCGGCTCGGTAAGGTCCGGGCCGGTACCGGCCACGGAGTCGTGGCCGGGTCGAGGAGGAGTTTCGGGAGGAGATTCGATGGATTACTTCGTCACCGGCGGCACCGGCTTCATAGGCCGTCACCTGGTTCGCAGGCTGCTCGAGCGTGGGGGTACCGTGCACGTGCTGGTCCGCGAAGGATCGCGAGGCAGGCTCGAGGAGCTGATCTCCTCCTGGGGGGACACTCCGGGCGAGGTCGTCCCGGTGGTTGGTGACCTCACCCAGCCGATGCTCGGCCTCGACGAAGGGACGATCGACGAGCTCACCGGGAAGATCGACCACTTCTTCCACCTTGCCGCGATATACGACATGGAGGCCGATGACGAGGCGATCCGGGTCGCGAACGTCGAGGGCACGATGCACGCGGTCGAGTTCGCCAACCGTGCGAAGGTCGGCTGCTTCGACCTGGCCAGCTCGATCGCCGTCGCCGGGCTCTACAAGGGGGTCTGGCGCGAGGATATGTTCGAGGAGGCCGAGGAACTCAACCGCCACGCCTACTTCAGCACCAAGCACGAGTCCGAGCTAATCGTCCGGGAGCAGCTGGAGGTGCCGTACAGGATCTACCGACCCGGAATCGTCGTCGGCAACTCGGAGACCGGCGAGATGGACAAGGTGGATGGCCCCTATTACTTCTTCAAGCTGATCCAGCGACTCAGAGCGACCCTCCCGCAGTGGATGCCGACAGTCGGGATCGAAGGGCGGGAGATCAACCTGGTCCCGGTCGACTTCGTCGCCGATGCGATCGACTACATCGCCCACCTCGAGGGCCGCGACGGCGAGGTCTTCCACCTGACCGACCCGAATCCGCTCAAGGCCGGACAGATCATCAACCTCTTCTCGCGCTCGGCGCATGCACCGCAGATGTCGATGCGGCTCGACCCGCAGATGCTGGACGTCGTGCCCCCGGCCGTCCGGGGCGGGCTGATGATGCTCTCCCCGGTCCAGCGGGTGGTCGACACGGTCCTCTCCGATCTCGGCATTCCCCGCCAGGTGCTCGTCTACGTCAACTACCCGACCACCTTCGACTGTTCGAACACGCTCGAGGCGCTGGAGGGCAGCGGGATCTCGGTCCCGCCCCTGGCGACCTACGCCGACCGTCTCTGGGATTACTGGGAGCGGAACCTCGATCCGGACCTGTTCAAGGATCGCTCGCTCGGCGGGGCGGTCGGTGGCAAGGTCGTGATGATCACCGGCGCTTCGTCCGGGATCGGTCACGAGACCGCGCTCAAGGTGGGGGAGGCCGGAGGGATCGTCCTGCTGGTCGCCCGCTCGGCCGACAAGCTGGAGGAGCTGAAGGCGGAGATCGAGGAGCTCGGTGGGGAGGCCCACGTCCACCCGTGCGACCTCTCCGACGTCGAGGACGTCGAGCGGATGGCCAACGAGGTCCTGGCCCAGCACGGCCACGTGGACGTCCTGGTCAACAACGCCGGTCGCTCGATCCGCAGGTCGGTCGAGCTCTCCTACGACCGGTTCCACGACTTCCAGCGGACGATGCAGCTCAACTACTTCGGGGCGCTCAAGCTGATCCTCACCCTTCTTCCCCGGATGCGGGAGCGAAAGAGCGGGCACATCATCAACATCAGCTCGATCGGCGTCCAGACCAATGCCCCGAGGTTCTCGGCCTACGTTGCGTCGAAGGCGGCACTAGACGCCTTCAGTCGGACGATCTCCTCCGAGGTGGTCGACGACGGTGTCGACATCACCGCCGTCTACATGCCGCTGGTCAGGACCCCGATGATCGCCCCGACCAAGATGTACGACGCCTTCCCGACGATCGGCCCGGAGGAGGCGGCCGAGATGATCACCGACGCGATGATCCGCAAGCCGAAGAAGGTCGCCACGAGGCTGGGCAACTTCGGCGAGCTGCTCTACAACGTCTCGCCGAAGACCAGCGACGCGATCCTCAACACCGGCTACAAGCTGTTCCCCGAGTCAAAGGCGGCGAAGGGCAAGGGAGAGGAGCTCGAGGAGCAGGTGGAGAAGGCTCCTTCGGCCGAGGCGGTCGCCTTTGCGCACCTGCTGCGCGGCGTCCACTGGTAGAGGCCGGTGGCCGAGGGCCCCGAAGCCCCGAGGCGGAGCCGTTGGGCCTGGGGGACCGAGGCCCGCGAGCCGACTCCGCCCGAGCTGGAGGCGGTTGCCGCGGGTGCGAGCGCGCTACTCGGGTTCGAGGCGACGCCGGTGGAGGCCGTCCGTGAGGAGGAGGTCGAGCTCCGGCAATCGCGGCTGGATCCACGCGGGTCCCGTGCGGGACTCTTCACCGACGATCGCCACGAGCGACTCGTCCATTCGCTCGGCAGGGCCTACCGGGACGTAGTCCGGGCCCACCGGGGCGAGTTCGAGTTCCCACCCGACCTGGTCGCCTTCCCGGCCGATGAGGCCGAGGTATCCGAGGTGCTCGAGCGGGCCGACGGCCTGGGCGCCGCCGTGATCCCGTTCGGAGGCGGAACCAGTGTGGTCGGCGGGGTCGAGCCGCGACTCGAAGACGAGGAAAGGCCGGTGATCAGCCTCGACCTCGGGCGCCTCGATCAGGTGGTCGAGGTCGATCGGGAGTCGGGGTCGGCCCTGATCGGGGCCGGTGCGAGGGGACCGGTACTCGAGGAACAGCTCCGATCGGAGGGCCTCACCCTTCGACACTTCCCCCAGTCGTTCGAATGGTCGACCCTCGGGGGTTGGATCGCGACCAGGGCGGGCGGGCACTTCGCCACCGGTGAGACCCACATCGATGACCTGGTCGAATCGGTCACCGCGGTAACTCCGGAGGGCAGGTGGGAGAGCCGACGGCTGCCGGGCTCCGGGGCCGGCCCGTCCCCGGATCGGATGATGCTCGGTTCCGAGGGAATCCTCGGGGTGGTTACCGGGGCCTGGGTCCGGGTTCGGCCGAGACCGGTCTTCAGGGCGCGGGCAACGATCGGTTTTCCCGATTTCGTCGATGCTGCGACCGGAGCGGTACGGGAGATCGCCCAGTCGGGGCTCTCGCCGGCCAACTGCCGGCTGGTCGACCCGGACGAGGCCTCTTTGATGGGTGCAGGCGACGGCAGCGAGGCGGTCCTGATGCTCGGTTTCGAGTCGGCCGACCTGCCGGTCGAGACCCAGCTGGACCAGGCAGTCGAGATCGCAACGGCGGGCGGCGGTGAGCTCCGGGACCGCAGGGTGACCGACGGTCGGCCCGGTGACGGGGAGGGGGGATCGGGATCCGATCGTTGGAAGTCGGCCTTCCTGGAGGCGCCTTACCTTCGTGACCGGCTCGTCAGTTGCGGAGTACTGACCGAGACCTTCGAGAGCGCGATCACCTGGGACCGGTTCCGCGACTTCCACGATCGGGTCACCACTGCCACCCGGGAGGCAGCCCTCTCGACCCTCGCCGCCAAGGATGCCGTCCCGAGGGTGAGCTGTCGGTTGACCCACGTCTATCCCGATGGTGCGGCTCCCTACTTCACCGTCGTTGCCCCGGCCAGGTGGGGCGAAGAGGTGGCTCAGTGGGACGAGGTCAAGGCGGCCGCCTCCGAGGTGATCATCGAGGCGGGCGGGACGATCACCCACCACCACGCGGTCGGTCGGGACCACCGACCGTGGTATGACCGCCAGCGCCCGGAAGCCTTTGCCTCGGCCCTGGCCGCAGCCAAGTCTGCGGTCGACCCCGACTGGATCCTCAATCCCGGGGTCCTTCTGGACCCCGCAATCCGACGAGGCCAGTGAAGGAGGGGGTTCAGGCAGCCGTTATCGGCCGGGTCGCCGAAGGCACTCGCTAGCCTTCCCTGCCGGCTTCGGGACCCCTCGCAACGGGGCTCGGCCGCGACCTCCCCGATGGAGTCCAGCACCGTGACATCCGCCCCTCCGGAGCTCCCGCACCGCTCCCCGCTGAGGGCCGCCATAAAGACGGCTCGCCCCCAGGAGTGGGTCAAGAACGTCCTCGTCTTCGCCAGCCTCCTCTTCTCGGGTCAGGTGGACGATCCCTGGGCGGTCGGTCAGGCGATGCTCACCTTCATCGCCTTCTGTGCGATCTCGAGCGCCGGCTACTTCGTAAACGACCTGAACGACGTCGAGCTCGATCGCCAGCATCCGCAGAAGCGGTTCCGCCCGATCGCAGCCGGCCAGCTGGGCGAGGGTGCCGCCGGAGTGATCGCGGTGGTACTCGCTCTCGGGGCGCTGGCCCTCGCCTTCTTCGCGGTCGGCTGGCAGGTCGGGCTGATCGTCGCCGGTTACGGGGTGATCCAGGTCGCCTACAGCTTCGGTCTCAAGCAGATCGTGATCATCGACGTGATGACCCTAGCCACCCTGTTCATCCTCAGGGTGATCGCCGGAGCCGAGGCGGTCGACACGGTCGCCTCCCAGTGGCTCCTGCTCTGCACCGGCGCCCTCGCCTGCTTCCTCGGTTTCACGAAGCGCCGCCAGGAGGCGGTCTCGGAACTCCACGAGGGCTCGTCGAGCCGCCCGGTCCTCGAGCACTACTCGCTCCCCTTCCTCGACCAGATGGTCGCGATGGTGACCACCGCGACCGTGATCACCTACGCGATCTACACCGTCTACTCACCGCTGATCGGGAGTCGGATGATGCTGACCATTCCACCGGTGGTCTACGGGATCTTCCGTTACCTCTACCTGATCTACGACCGGTCGGACGACCGGTCCACCGCTGCGATCGTCGCCGAGGACAAGGGGATGATCGCCGCAGCGGTCACCTTTGCGCTGGCTGCCTTCCTGCTTCTCTACGTCTTCCCCTAGGTCGCCCCGGGGCAGGGGGTGGTCTTACTCCTCGACCGGAAGGTCCGAGGCAAGTATCGGCTGGCCGTCGCGCCGGAACTCGATGTCGACGGTCTCGTGGGTCCGGTAGGTGCCGAACAGCCCGAGGAACATCGCCGTCCACCGGGCCAGCCCGACTGCTTCCTCCTTGAGGATCGGCCGGGTGAAGACGACGCTGCCCCGCTCGATCCGAAAGTCGGCACCCTCCTCCTGG
Organism: Solirubrobacterales bacterium; assembly: GCA_018883025.1. Taxonomy (GTDB): domain Bacteria; phylum Actinomycetota; class Thermoleophilia; order Solirubrobacterales; family 70-9; genus 67-14. Next base: position 5,836 of record VEQW01000024.1, read on the forward strand.
GGCACCCCGTTCACGAACACGGAGATCGGCCGCTCCGCCCCGGCCGGAAGCCGGACCCTTCGCCCGGCCGCGTAGGAGCCTTCCGGCACCTGGTCGGTCACTTCGCGAGCGCCTCCCGGATCTCATCGAAGATCCCGGATTCGTCGGTTGCCTCGACCTGCTTCCGGGCGACCCCCCCGATGAACCCGACCAGGCTGTTGTCGCCCTGGATGTCGAGACCGGCGGTCGGTGGCCGGATCAGGCCCTTGCCCGATATCTCTATCCGCGCCCGGACCAGCTCCGAGGGCTCGTACTCCCGGAAGGCCCTGGCACCGCCGACCGGCCCCTCGGCGAGGATCTCGTCGGTCTGGCGCCTGGCCTCGGCCAGGGCTGAATCGAGGTCGTCGAAACCCTTCCTCTGGACGGTCGATCCGTTCCGGACCGTCAGCTTCCAGGCGGCCAAGCCGACCGACCTCAGCCCGGACGGGTTGCCGGTGGCCCCTCGATCCGGTCCGACCCCGACCTTTCGCCGAGTGGTACGTAGTCGGCATCGGTCAGGCCGGTGTAGATCTGGCGCGGGCGGGAGATCTTCTTGTCGGGGTCATCCGACATCTCGAGCCACTGGGCGACCCAGCCCGCCGTTCGGGGGATGGCGAAGATGACGGTGAACATCTCCGGCGGGATCCCGAGCGCCTCGTAGATGATCCCCGAGTAGAAGTCGACGTTCGGGTAGAGCTTTCGCGAGGTGAAGTAGTCGTCGTCGAGGGCCCGCTTCTCGAGTTCGGTCGCGATCTCGACCAGGGGGTTGTACTCGGTCGCCTCGAAGACGTCGTCGGCGTGGCTCTTGATGATCCGCGCCCTCGGGTCGTAGTTCTTGTAGACCCGGTGGCCGAAGCCCATCAGGCGTTCCTCCTGGTTCTTCACGCCCTCCAGGAATGCCGGGATCTCCTCGACCGAGCCGATCCTCCTCAGCATCTTGAGGACGGCTTCATTGGCCCCACCGTGGAGGGGGCCGTAGAGGGCGGCAACCCCGGCCGCGATCGCCGAGTACGGATCGACCCCGGAAGATCCGACGTCCCTCACCGCGCTGGTCGAGCAGTTCTGCTCGTGGTCGGCGTGGAGGATGAACAGGACGTCGAGCGCCTTGGCCAGCCTCGGGTCGGGCTCGTACTTCGCCTCGGTCATCTTGAACAGCATCGAGAGGAAGTTCTCCGGGTAGGAGAGGTCGTTGTCCGGGTAGACGTAGGGCAGCCCCATGTTGTGGCGATACGAGAAGGCCGCCAGGGTCGGGATCTTGGCGATCAGCCGGATCGTCGCCAGGTAGCGCTCGATCTGGTCGTCGGTGTTCTTCGAGTCCGGATAGAAGGTCGACAGGGCCCCGACCGTGGCCAGCAGCATCCCCATCGGGTGGGCGTCGTACCGGAAGCCCTCGAGGAATTTCTTGATGTCCTCGTGGACGAAGGTATGGGTGGTCACGTCGAAGACCCAGTCCTCGAGCTGGGCCCGGGTCGGCAGGTTGCCGAAGACCAGCAGGTAGGCCACCTCGAGGAAGGTCGAGTGCTCGCAGAGCTGCTCGATCGGGATTCCCCTGTGCTGGAGGATCCCCGCATCGCCATCTATATAAGTGATCGCCGACCTGCAGGCCGCCGTGTTGGTGAAGGCCGGGTCGAAGGACATCATCCCGAAGTCGTCTTCCTCGACCTTGATCTGGCGGAGGTCGAGCGCCCGGATCGAGTCCTCGGTGATCGGCACCTCGTAGGTCTGGCCGGTCCGGTTGTCGGTGACCGTCAGGCTCTCGCCAGTCGTGCCCTGCTTCGCTTCATCTTCGGCCATCATCCTCGTCCTCTCTCGTCCATTCGGCCCGATTATCGCACCACGGGCCGGGCGCGGTACCCGCCGAGCGGGGCCGTGCAGATCAGAGCCCGGTCATGTTCCGGAGCTCGGCCAGCCGCGCCTCGACCTCGTCGCGTTCGAGTTCGGACACCCGCTCGCAACCGAACTTCTCGACGTTGAAGGAGGCCAGCACCGTTCCGTACCCCATCGCCAGCCGGAGGTCGGCCTCGTCCGGCGTTCCGCCAACCCCGTCCAGGTAACCGAGGAAGCCTCCGGCGAAGCTGTCCCCTGCACCGGTCGGGTCGCGAACGTCCTCGAGCGGGAAGCCGGGCACGGCGAAGAAGCCGTCCTGCGTGAACAGGGCGGCGCCGTACTCACCGAGTTTCGTCACAACCGTTCGGGGCCCCATATCGATCACAGCCCGCGCCGCGCGGGCGAGGTTCGGCTCGCCGCTCAGCTGACGCACCTCGGCATCGTTGACCAGGACGCAGTCGACTTCCCCGATCGCACCCACCAGCTCGTCCCTGGCCGACTCGATCCAGAGGTTCATCGAGTCGAGGGCGGCCAGCCCGGCGTCACGGCACTGTGCCCGGACCCGGCGCTGGACCTCGGGCTGGATGTTGGCGAGGAAGAGGGTGCTAGCAGCGGCCGAGTCCGGCGAGAGCTCCGGATCGAAGTCACCGAAGACGTTGAGCGCGGTCTCCTCGGTGGTCGCCGTGTTGAGGTCGAATCCGTATGAGCCTCGCCAGAAGAAGGTCTCTCCGCCCTCGACCTGGACGATGTCGGCGGTCTCGACCCCCCGCCCTTCGAGCAGGCTGAACTCCGGCTGGCCGAAGTCGTCACCGACCGGACCGACGATACGAACGTCGGTGAAGAAGCTCGCGGCCAGGGAGAAGTGGACTGCCGACCCGCCGAGCATCCGTTCGCGCTCCCCGAACGGGGTCTTGACGGAGTCGAATGCGATCGAGCCGACGACGGTGAGTGACAAGCGGATCCTCCGGTTTCCCTGGTCTGGAACCTCGTGGGGACGGGGTCATCCTAAGCCCGAGGCGGCGGCCGACGAGGCCAGGCTGTCACGATGGATCGGTGCAGGCAATTCAGATCAGGGAGTTCGGCGGCCCAGAGGCGCTCGAACGGGTCGACCTCCCCGAGTCGGTCGCCGAGCCGGGCGAGACCCTGGTCGAGGTGGTCCGGGTCGGTGTCAACTTCGCCGATACCCATGCGACCCACGACCGTTACCTGGCTCGTCAGGAGCTACCCCTGGTGCCCGGGCTCGAGTTCACCGGGGTGACTGCGGATGGTCGGCGGGTAGCCGGGCTCGTCCCGAACGGGGCATATGCCCAGTCGATCGCGGTCGACGAGGACCGGCTGGTCCCGATCCCGGACGGAGTCGACGACGACACGGCGGCGGCCCTGCTGGTCCAGGGCCTGACCGCCGATGCGATCCTCCGGATCTCAGCCAACCTTCGCCAGGGCGAATCCGTGGTGGTCAACGCAGCCGCTGGAGGTACCGGAAGCCTCTGCCTGCAGCTGGCCCGACAGATGGGTGCCGGCCGGGTGATCGGCCTTGCCTCCTCTGACGAAAAGAGGGAGCTGGTCGAGCGACTCGGTGCCGACGTCGCCCTCGACTCCCGGGCGGATGATCTGACCGGGTCGGTCATCGAGGCAAATGACGGCCGACCGGTCGATGTCGTGCTCGAGATGGCTGGCGGAAAGGCCTTCGACCAGTTGCTCGATGCGGTCGCGCCCTTCGGGCGGCTCGTCACCTTCGGGATCGCTTCGGGCGAGCCCAACACCGTCCGCACCCAGGACCTGATGCGTACCAGCAGGACCGTGTCCGGGTTCTGGATCAACCACCTCTTCGAGCACCCCGAGATGGTTCGTGAGGGCCTCGAGCGGGTCATGTCGGCAGCCTCTTCCGGAGAGCTCGAGACGGTGATCGGTGGCGTCCGTCCACTTTCAGAGGCCCGCCAGGTGCACGAAGAGATGGCCTCCCGTCGTACGGTAGGGAAGATGCTGCTCGATCCGAAAGCCTCATGACCGAGACCGCCGTCACATCCTTCGATGGGTTGGGCCTCGAACCGGACCTGCTCCAGGCGATCAAGGAGATCGGTTTCGAGGAGCCGAGCCCGATCCAGGCCGAGTCGATCCCGCCATTGATCGAGGGGTACGACGTGATCGGTCAGGCCCAGACGGGAACCGGAAAGACGGCAGCCTTCGGCCTGCCGATGCTCCAGTACCTCGATCCCGAGAACGATGAGGTCCAGGCGGTCGTTCTGACCCCGACCAGGGAACTCTGCATCCAGGTGACCCAGGCCCTCCGTTCCTACGCCGAGCACCTCGACATCGAGATCGTCGCCGTCTTCGGCGGCGCACCGATCAAGGGCCAGCAGGCCCAGCTCCGGGCAGGGGCCCAGGTGGTGGTCGCGACGGTGGGTCGGATGATGGACCTGATCTCCCGCCAGTCGCTGGTCCTCACCGCCGCCCGGTTCGTCGTCCTCGACGAGGCGGACGAGATGCTCGACCTCGGATTCATCGAGGACGTCGAGAAGATCCTGAGGATGTGCCCATCCGGCCGGCAGACGGCGCTCTTCTCGGCGACCATGCCGCCGCCGATCAAGGCCCTTGCCGAGAACTACATGTACGACCCGGTGACGATCAAGATCACCCCGCGGAAGCTGACCGTGGACTCGGTCAGCCAGGCCTACGTCGAAGTTCCCGCCAAGAAGAAGCAGGAGAAGCTCGCAGAGATCCTCAAGGCGGAACGACCCGAGCAGGCGATCATCTTCTGCCGGACGAAGATCGGGGCGAGTCGACTCGACCGCGACCTGAGGAATCGGGGGATGAGCGTCAAGGCCCTCCACGGTGACATGAGCCAGGGTGCCCGGGACGGTGTGATGATCTCCTTCAAGGATGGCCGGGTTCCGCTCCTGGTCGCGACCGACATCGCGGCCCGCGGACTCGACATCGAACACGTGACCCACATCATCAACTACGACCTGCCGAACTCCTCGGAGACCTACGTGCACCGCATCGGCCGCACCGGAAGGGCCGGCCGCACCGGCCGGGCGATCACCTTTGCCACCCCTGACCAGATACCGGACCTAAAGCAGATCGAAAAGGATGCGGCTACGACGATCACCGCCTGGGAGACCCCCGAGGAGCGGATCGAACATGGGCGGCCTCCCCGGAGGCGGGAGCGCAAGGGAAGGAAGCCGGCCAGCCTCGATGGGGATGGGGTCGAGGACCGGGACGCCGAGCCGGTGGCCGAGGGCAACGGTGCCGGTCCATCCGACTCGGGCGACGGGATCACCAAGCTGTACGTCAACCGTGGCAGGAAGAGTGGAATCGGTGAGGACGACCTGCGTTGGGCGCTCAATGAGGGAGCCGTGCTGAGCGACGACCAGATTGCCAGCATCAAGGTGCTCGACAGGTTCGCCTTCGTCGAGGTCGCCTCCGATGCCGCCGAGAAGACGGTGGAGAGGCTCGATGGCTCCCGCCTGAAGGGAGCCGACATCAGGGTCGAAGTAGCTCGCCGGTAAGGTCGTCGATCGTCTCGAACAGGTAGTCGAAGTCGAACGGCTTGGTGGTGAAGGCATCGGCGACTGGCGGCTGCTCCTCCACTCGAGGCACCAGCCCGGCGCTGAAACCGATGATCGGCAGCTCGGGCCACCGCTCCCGGATCCGGGCAGTGGTCGCTTCGCCGTCCAGCCCAGGCATCATCCAGTCGACCAGGGCCAGGTCGATGCCCTTATCCGCCTCTCGTTCGATCGCCTCGATCAGCTCGATTCCGTTTGCCGCCTCGACCACCTCGTGACCTGCCCCTTCGAGTCGCCGCTTCAGCAGGAGCCTGATCGGGGGTGAGTCGTCGGCTATTGCGATCCTCGCCATCGCTGGTTCCTCAGGCCGGCCCCGGCTCGTAGGAGGGCCTGGCGGCAGCCCGGTCGAGTGGCAGCCTGATCTCGATCCGGGTTCCCCGATCCTTGGCGCTCGAAACGAGGATCCGACCCCGATGCAGCTGGACGAGGCGCTTGGTCATCGAGAGCCCGATGCCGGCACCGCTCATCGCGGCCGGGTCCTGGGGTCCACCGCTCCGGAAGGAGCGAAAGGCTTCCCCGGGATCGTCGAACGGCATCCCAGGGCCGTCGTCCGACACCGTGATCATCACCTCACCGGCCTCGGGGTCGGTCTGGCAGGAGACCTCGATCCGGGTTCCCTCAGGACAGTGGGCATAGGCATTTCGGACCAGGTTGGTCACCATCTGGTGGAGCCTGCCCCGATCGGCCTCGATCGACGGGATGTCCTCCCCGACCTCGAGGACGAGGGTCTGACCCTTCTTCGAGATCGCCGGTTCGAGGGAACGGGCAGCGTCGGAGGTGACCTGGCCGGCCTCGACCCGGTCCAGGTCGAGGGGGAGCTCACCGAAACTGTTCCTGGTCATGTCGAAGACGTCCCCGACCAGCCGGTTCAGGTAGTGGGCGTTCTGTTCGATCATCGTCAGGGCCTCGAGCTGGGCCTCGTTCAGGTTGTCCCTCTCCTCGCCCAGGATTTCGGCAAAGCCGACGATCGCAGTCAGTGGCGACCGTATCTCGTGGGCAGCACCGGCGAGGAAGGCGACCCTCCGCTCATGCATGTCTTCGGAGATGTCGGGGTCCCAGAGGTAGAGCAACAGGTTCCCGCCGTCGAGTTCCTGGGGGTGCATCAGCCAGTAGAGGTCAGGTCCTCCTCGTTCGGCGGGTGCCAGGACCCGCTCCCGGTTGAACAGGAGGCGGTCGACCTTCTGCTCTTCGGAAAGTCGGTCGAGAAGGGGCCTTATCGGTTCGCCCGGGGTCAGGTCGGGGGCGAGGCTCTTGGCGGCCGAGTTCCCCCAGATGACCTCGAGATCGGGCGAGAGGACGATCATTCCCCCGACCTGGGTGTTGAGGACCTCGAGCGCCGTCGCCGCGGGCGGGACCTCGCCGATGTCGACCTCCGTGCCTGCCACTCCCCTGGTGACTCTAGCGAGCGGTCTCGAATCGGTCCCGTCGCAGATCCGAGCGCGCGGTGTGGTCCCCTAGTGTTGGCGCCGATGGCGCTCGAGGAAGAGGCGATTGCACGGGGTCCTGTCGGGGAATGGCTCGAGGAGCGGATTCCCCAGGCGGCACCCCCCTTCGACTACCAGGTGATCCAGGGGGGGCTCTCGAACCTGACCTTCCTGGTCAGCGATGGAGTCGGCCGGCGCTGGGTTCTCCGCAGGCCACCGCTCGGCAAGGCGCTCGGCACCGCCCACGACATGGGTCGTGAGGTCAAGGTCGTCTCGGCACTCGGTGAGACCCCGGTCCCGGTCCCCCCGGTGGTCGGCTACTGCGAGGACGAGGCGGTCACCGGTGCCCCCTTCTACGTGATGGATTTCGTCGAAGGGATGGTCCTGCGGACGCCTGAGCAGGCCGCTGCTTACCCCGAAGCCGCTGCCCGTCGGGCGATCGGCGAAGACCTGATCGACTGTCTCGTTTCGATCCACGAGGTCGATCCCGACGACGTGGGACTCGGTGACCTCGGTCGTCGGGACGGTTACGTCGAGCGGCAGCTGACCCGGTGGTCGGGCCAGTGGGAGAAGTCGAAGACCCGGGAGCTGCCGGCCATCGATGAGGTCCACAGGAGGCTGACTGCCTCGGTCCCCGAGCAGGTCGAGACGACGATCGTCCATGGTGACTACCGACTCGACAACGTGATCTTCGACGCCGAAGGAAAGGTCGGTGCGGTGGTCGATTGGGAGCTCTCAACGCTCGGCGATCCGAGGGCGGACCTCGGCCTCCTGATGGTCTACTGGGCCGAGCCGGGCGACCCGGGGATCTCGCTGCTTCGCCCGGCGACCGTGGAGCCAGGTTTTCCTGGCAGGGCGGACCTGCTCGCCCGATACCACGAGAGGTCGGGGCGGGACCTCTCGGGGATCGAGTTCTTCGTCGCCCTCGGGTACTGGAAGCTCGCGATCATCGCCGAGGGGATCCTCGCCCGTTTCCGGGGCGGTCAGTACGGATCGGACTCTTCGGCAGGCAGCGACTTCGAACAGGCGGTCGAGGTCCTCGCCGACGCAGCCCTGGAGCGGACCGAAGGGCTCGGCTAGGCCGCAGACCCGGCCTGTTCCTGCTTCTTCAGCTGGCGCCCGACCTCGCGTCGGGCGATCACCATCTTGTGGACCTCGTCGGCTCCGTCGGCCAGCCTGAGCATCCGGCTGAAACGCCACATCATCGCCAGTGGCGTGTCGTCGGTCATCCCGAGTCCGCCGTGAACCTGCATGGCCCGGTCGAGCACGTCCATCACCATGTTGGCGGCCACGACCTTGATCATCGAGATCTCCTGTCGGGCAGCCCGTTTCCCGACCGTATCCATCATCCAGGCGGCCTTGAGGGTCAGCAGGCGGGCCTGGTCTATCTCGAGCCTGGACAGGGCGATGAAGTCCTGGATGAACTGCTTGTCGGCCAGCGGCCCGCCGAAGGCCTCCCTCTCGGCGGCTCGCAGGCACATCATCTCGAGTGCCCGCTCGGCAGTCCCCACGGCCCTCATGCAGTGGTGGATGCGTCCGGGGCCGAGCCGGTCCTGGGCGACCAGGAAGCCGCCACCCCGCGGTCCCAGGAGGTTCCCCTCCGGGACCCGGCAGTCCTCATAACCGACCTCCCAGTGGCCGGGGCCGGCGGTGTGGCCCATCACCGAGAGCGGGCGGATCATCTCGAAGCCCGGGCTGTCGGTCGGTACCAGGATCATCGATGCCCTCTGGTAGGGGCCCTGGTCGGGTTCGGTGTTGACCATTGCGATCGCGACCGAGGCCCCGTTGGCACCCGACGTGTACCACTTCCTCCCGTTGATCACCCACTCGCCGTCCACCAGCTCCGCCCGGGCGGCCAGGCCGGTCGGGTCCGAGCCGGATGTCTCGGGCTCGGTCATCGAGAAGCAGCTCCTGATCGTTCCCTCGAGGAGCGGCGCAAGCCAGGCGTCCCGCTGTTGCTCCGTCCCGTACTCGGCGAGGATCTCCATGTTGCCGGTGTCGGGTGCGGCACAGTTGAAGGCCATCGGCGCGAGGATCGGGCTGCGTCCCATCTCCTCGCAGAGGAATGCGTACTGGGTATTGGTCAGGCCACCCCCGAACTCGTCGTCGGGCAGGAAGAGGTTCCAGAGGCCCTCCGACCTCGCCTCGTCCCGGATCTCGACCAGTCCGGCCGGGTATGGGATGCCCGGTTCCACCTCCTCGTCGAGGGCGGCGTGGAGCTCGGCCTCCCGCGGGTAGATCCGGGCGTCCATGAACGCCCTGATCCTCTCCAGGTACTGCTCGGTCTCGGCATCCGGTTCGAAGTCCATTGGCGGAGGCTACCGGCGGGGGCGATACCGCGTGAAGAGCTCGTCACCCTCGCGAGAGAGCTCGACCAGCTCGAAGGAGGTCATGGCCCCGACCGGACCCTCGACTATCCGAGGGGCGTCGGTTTCGCCGGTGATCACCGGATGGACGGTCAGGAACAGTTCGTCGAGCAGGCCCCCGTCCACCAGCTGGCCGAGGATCGTCGGTCCGCCCTCGCAGAGGACGGATCGGACGCCGTTCTCCGCCAGCCAGGTCGCCAGCTCGGTCAGGTCCGGTTCGCCGTCGGAGGCGACCACCTCCACCTCGGTGGCGGTCGGCGGTGGTTCCCGGTCGGTACCGGTGTAGACCACGACCTTTCCGATCCCTTCGGTGAACAGCGGGCAGTCCCAGGGCAGGTCGAACGTCCCGCTGACGATCACTGCCAGCGGGCTCGGCTCGAGTCCGGCCGCCTCCCGTTTCTCGCGGAGCCCGGGGTCCCGGATGATCGGGCCATATCGCTCGGCCCGCAGGGTCCCCGCCCCGACCAGCAGGGCATCGAACAGGCCCCTCAGCCCGAGCAGCAGCTCGGCGTCGCGTTCGCTGCCCAGCAGCTTCGATCGGCCCTCGACGGCTGCCCGTCCGTCGAGGCTGGTGACCATGTTCGCCGCGAAGAAGGGCCGGTCGCCGGGACTCGCAGAGGTGGGGCCGTAATCGGCCAGGAGCTCGGCGACCGAGGTTTCGGTCGGCTCATCGTCCGCTCCGTTGCCCGCTCGGTAGAGCCGTTCCACCCGTCGGAACCTAGTCGATCGGCCCGGCTCGACCGGGAGTCAGGAGTAGTCCCGCCAGCCCTCGAACCCGTGGCCGGTCCAGGTGGTCAGCGAGGCGACGTCGTCGCGGAACCGCCCGACAAGGACCTCCATCAGGTCGTCGGGGATCTCGGGCTTCGGGGCCGGGGGCTTGTCAGGGTCGTGGACCAGCTTCTCGACCATCCACCGCATCGATTCCGGCAGCCGGTCGAAGTTGCGGTCGAGCGAGCGCAGGCCCGGGAGCTTGATCAGCTTCTCCATCACCTGGTACTTGCCCTCCTGCTTTGCGCTCGACTTCTCCCACTCGCGGTCGAACTGCTCCGAGGTGAAGTCCGGGTCGACCCCGAGGAAGGAGAAGGCCTTTCGCATGGTGCCCTCGCGGTCCCGGCTCAACTCCTCCTGGGAGATCACCGAGATCCGCTCCCGGTCGAAGTACTCGAGGTAGGGCTGGAGCTGCATCCAGTACATCGAGCGGTGGATGTAGGAGGTGTCGGGGAGGGAGAGCGTCTCGATGAAGTCGCGGGTCTCGTAGCCCGCCCCAGTCGCGTGTACCCAGTGGGACAGGATCCGGCTGATCGGGTCCCGGACCATGTAGATCAACCGCACGTCGGGGCAGTTCTCGTGGATTCGCTGCGCGACGCCGTTGAAGCGGGGCCGGTTCGTGTAGTGGGGGGAGGACTCGCCGCTGACCGGGAACTGGTCGTCGAACCGACTTTCGTACCAGTCGAGGCCGAGGTCCCAATTCAGCTCCTCGACGAAGAAGTTCAGTTCCTTCGGCTTCGACATGTGGATCTCGGGGTGGAGGCCGAGGTAATGGTGGATCGAGGTCGTCCCGCACTTGAGACCGCCGATGATGATCAGTTGTGGCGGCGTGGCATGGGGGGACCGCTTCTGCCGCCGCCGGTTGCGGTCGCCGGTGAACCGGTCTCGGGCACGGGCGCACATCGCCTCGTCGGCCGGGTCGAAGGAGGGGTTATCGGGTACTTCCGGAGCGTTGGGGCCACCTGCCTCGATGGCGGCGGACCCGGCCGCGCCGGGATCGGGATCCTGGGTCATCGCGGGGTAGTGTAATGCCGCGATGGCGCAACTCCTGGCACCCGGAAGCACCCGGTCGGAAGCTGTCGCAGGCCTCCCGTGGCGGGGTCCGGGACCCGGCCGACCGGACCTACCCCTTCCGCCTGAACGGATGCCCCTGGCCTGGCTCGGCCGCCCCAGGAAGAGGTGGCGCTACGTTGGTTTCTACGGGGATGAGGTGATGCTGTTCATGGCCCGGTTCTCGGTCGGCCCGGTCAGGCAGTGCTTCTGGTCGCTCTGGGACCGTATGGAGGGCCGGGTGATCGACCACACCCAGATCGGTCCGGGGCGACCCGAGGTCTCGATCGACGGCGACTACGCCCGGCTCGAATCAGGCTCGGTCAGGGCCACCCTGGAGCTGGGCGAGGGCGAGCCGATGGAGTGCGTCTCCCCGAGCGGACGGGCCTGGGTCTGGACGCGCAAGCGGGCCGGTATCCCGATCCGCGGAAGGATCGAGGCAGACGGCAGGCAGTGGCAGGTCGAGGGCCGGGGAGTCGATGACGAGACGGCCGGCTTCCACACGCGTCACACGGCCTGGCTCTGGTCAGCCGGGATCGGGACCGATGTCGAGGGTCGGCCGGTCGCCTGGAACCTGGTGAGCGGGGTGAATGACACCCCCCGGAACAGCGAGCGGACGGTCTGGGTCGAGGGGCACCCACGGGAGGTCGGACCCGTCGTCTTCCACGACCTCGACGGCGTTTCCTTCGAGACCGGCCCGGACCTCGACTTCCAGTTCCGTGATGGGGCCGAACGGCTCCGGGACGACGACTTCGGGCTACTTCGGTCCCACTACCTGCATCGCTTCGGCACCTTCACCGGGGCGATCGACGGGATCGAGCTGGCAGAGGGCGCCGGGGTGATGGAGGAATGCCGGGCCGCCTGGTGACCGGTCCCCGGAGCGGCTGGGGAACCGGGGTTCCCCGGCCGATGCGCTACTTCTGCTCGAAGGTGTAGTTCTTGGCCGTTCCCGCCTTGGGGTTGGCTTCGAGGTACTGGCCTTCGAGGGTGTCCTCGGAGAACTCGAAGAACGCGTATCCATCGTCGTCGGTGATCGAGATCACGCCGTCCGCCCCGATCGCACCCCGGATGGTCGTCTTCGGTCCGTAGGACCCGCCCTTCTCTTTGGTCTGCTTCTGACCGAGAAAGGTGTCGCTGTCCTCCCGGACCTCTGTGATCACCATCTTCACGGTCATCTCCTGGTAGGAGCTGCCGTCGAAACCTGATCCGGTGCCGATCCATGTGCCTTTGAGCGAGGAGATCTCCGAATCGCCTCCGCATCCAACGACGACTGCGGCAACGAACGGCAGGGTGATCAGGAGTATGCGGCGCATTCGGCCTCCTTCTTGGAGTCGGGAAAGGACTGAGCGATCCGGGGGAAAGTAACAGGCGAAAAGCCCAAGAGCGTCGCCGGACAGGGAGGCCTGGCCTCGGGATCACTCCGTCCGCGAATCGTGGTTCGAGGGTACGGTCCACTGCCAGGGAGGGCGTTCGTCGGCTCCGAACCGGGTGTGGTTCCGGCCGTCGAGTGCCTCGAGCGGAACCAACAGCGGGCTGTCGGAGAGGCGGACCGGGGTTCCCCGCGCGGCATCGGCCTCGACCGGGCCGACCGACTTGCGGGTGGCCTC
>VEQW01000099.1 GCA_018883025.1 Solirubrobacterales bacterium
CGGCGTAACGCTCGCGATCTGGTCGGTGATCGACGGACTCAACCTGAACCGCTATGCCTACCGGGAAGGGCTGGGGCCGGATGAACTCGAGTTCTACTTCCGGCGGCTCTTCGAGGGGATCATCGGCCGCCCCGTCGGGGGGGGGTAATACCGGCTAGAAGCGGATCGTCTTCGAGGACTTCCCGACCTTCACCTTGATCGATCCCGGGTCAGGCCCTAAGGGCCGGAGTCGGGCTGGCGGCTCTCGGCCAGCTCTTCGCGCTCGCGGCGCTCGGAGATCAGTCCGTAGATGATCAGGCCGCAGGCTGCTGTGACGATCGCGGTGATGAAGAGGCCGAAGATGAAGATCCCGACCGATTCCATCAGTCGCTTCCGGCCGGGACTACCAGGGCACCCAGGGCGAGGATCGAGGGCACCCAGAGCCCGATGAAGATCCCTTCCTGCTTGCTGCCGGTGAAGAAGAGGACGACCGAGGCGATCAGGGAGAGGAAGGCGGCGACCATGATCAGGATCCGGGCCTGCCCCCTTGCCTTCTTCGCTGCGGTGCCGGGCTTCTGGGGCTTCTGTTCAGTCTCCATGGGGGGGAGTGTAGAGGCTCGACCCGCATCTCGGTACGCCTTCGTCGAAGTCCCCGTTGACCTGTAGCGTCAGCGGGGTCCAGTCCGAAATCGAACAGGAGGGGTCATGGGGATAGCGAGTCGGAGCCTTGCGCTTCTAGGGGTGGTCCTCGCCACATTCGTGGTCGTGGGGTGCTCTGGATCCGGTGGTGGGGGCTCGGATGAGGATCAGATCCAGGCGCTGGTCGATGAATACGCAGATGCGCTGATCGACAACGACTACAAGAGGGCCTGCTCGCTATTCACACCCCAGGAGTTGAAGGAGCAGAAGAAGACCCTGTTCGGCAGCTGTGAGTCGCTAGTCGAACTCGCCGATCAGTTTCTCAGCGACGACCGGGTCTCTGAGGCGAAGAACGTCGAGAAGATAACCATCAACGGCGACACCGCCCGGATCACCTACCCGAACGAGGTCCTGCCGAAGGAGGCCCAGAAGGTCAACGGCAAGTGGCTGTTCAGCTCGGCTGAGTAATCGGCGCTTCCCGGCGGGGGAGCGCTCGGGGAATGGTGCGGGATCTCCCCTTCAGCGGGTGAACGGAGGGGCGACGTTGATGATCTTCCCCTTCGGCTCGAAGTAGTCGAACTTGAACTCGACGGTAAGGATCGACTGCTGCCAGAGGTAGTCACGGTTTCCCGGTTCGTTGACGTCCCTTAGCTGGATCACCTTGTGCCTGCGGGTGTAGCTCGCCCTGTTGCAGACCTTCGGTTTCCGCTGGCCTTCGTCGGCCTCCTTGCGGCACTTCTCGCGCTGCTTCGAGTTCAGATTCCGGAAGAAGCCCATCAGCTTCCAGGTGCTTATTGCCAGAGCGGGATCCCCGAGGCCGGGGAAGCCGGGCCAGGAACTCGTCCACGCCCAGAACGAGTGGTCGTTACAGAACGAGGTTTCGGTCGTGAACGGGTCCTCGGGTGTCCACGCTTCATCAAGAAAAGAGAGGTAGGCGTTCTTGCCGTTCTGGGCCCCGTAGATCTGCAGTTTCGCCTTGCCAGGTTTGGTGCCACAAAGCTTTTCGGGAGGGGCGCTGCCCGACCCGCAATCGCCGCCGCAATCGATCGGCGCGCAGGGGCCAACGTTGCTGGTCGGCTCGGTCGTTTCGTCTGATTCGAGGTTGTAGGAAGCCGGAGCGACCTGTTTTTTTGCCGGCCGCATAAGGAATCCGCCATCGATGTAGGAGACCGGCCGGGCCCCGTTCTTCGTCCTTTCGACCGGGACCACTGCGCTCCAGGTGTCGCTGGGGCGGACCTCCGCAGAGATGTTGTGTCGTCCGGTACCGGAGGAGCGGTCGCACTCGAGCTGCTTGTCGTACTGCCAGATCGCCTGGTCGTAGATGTCGACGCCCACCTCGAAGATGAGGAAGCCATCGGCTGCCGGTGCCAGGTCGGTCACGGCCGCCTGGGAGGCGGAGGGCAGCAGGGCGAGCAGGGCAAAGAGCCCGACCAGCAATCCTGCGAATGACGCCCCCTTGCGCCTGCCTGCCTTCATTGAGCGGATCGTAGCCCACGTGAAGGAACCTGTGGGGAAATCCCGATTGCTTCAGCTTCCAGGGGGTAGGGATCGGTATGGCGGTTCCTCGACCGAGGAACCGTTCCCGATCCTGGTCGATCAGGCCCGGTACTCGGGATTCGGGTGGTCGGGCTGGGAGAGGTCCCAGTCGTCCGCGTTGTTCCCGTATCCGGGGATCCCACCTGCGTCCTTGAGCATCCGGGCCAGGTGGAGGATGTTCCAGGTCATGAAGACGGTGTTCCTGGTGGTCCAGGCGTTGTGCTGGCCTCCGTCGTCGCCGTCCAGGTAGGAGGGTCCGGGGCCTGCCTCCCCGTTCCAGTAGGAGTCCGACTGGGGTGGGACGACCATGCCGATGTGCTGGAGGGAGTAGAGGACCATCGCGCTGACGTGCTTTCCGCCGTCCTCGTTGCCGGTGGTCAGTGCCGCCCCGACCTTGCCGTAGTAGGCCCACTGGCCCTTCTCGTTGGTCTCGCCGGAGAAGGCGTAGAGGCGCTCGATCACCTTGCGGGTCATCGAGCTCTGGTCGCCCAGCCAGATCGGCCCGGCGATGATCACGATGTCGGCGGGAACGACCAGGTCCCGGTAGATCTCGGGGAAGGCATCGCTGTCGTAGCCGTGCTCGGTCATGTCCGGCCAGGAGCCGGGTGGGATGTCGTGGTCGACCGTCCGGATGACGTCGGTCTTTACCCCGACCGCCTCGAAGATCCCGAGCGGGATCGAGAGCAGCCCTTCGGTGTTGCTCGACTCGGGGGAGCGCTTGAGCGTGCCGTTGAAGACGAGGGCCTTGAGGTCCGAGTAGTCGGCCGGTGCGTCGGCACTCAGCCGGTCGATGAACTGCTGGATGTCGGTTGGGATCGCCACGGTCGGAGAGCCTAACCGGTGGGGGGCTTCGGCTCGGGCCTCTCGGCCGGGGAGACCTCGATCCGATCCGTCGTCCGGGTGGTCGAGCTCGCCCCGTCGGCATTGGTCGCCGAGACGGTGACCCGGAAGGTTGCCGACCCGGACAGGCTGCGAACGGTCCGCGCCCGGAACCCACGCGAGAAGGCATCCCCGGCCGCCAGTGAGCGACGGATCCAGCAGAGGGTCTGTCCATCGACTTTGCCGCGGGCCCCCTTGCCCACCACGCTCACGCCCCTCGGAAGCCGGACACAGGCCCTGACCGACTTGGCAGTCGTCGGGTTTGCCCTGACGGTGGTCCTCCGGGTCGTCGTCGGCTCTCGGGCCAGGTTGGCAACCGCGATCTGCATCCCGAACTCACGCCCGGCCTCGATCTTCCAGGGGCTCGTGACCTCGACCCCCAGTTTCGGCTTGCCCGAGGGCGTCGGAGGTACCGGGACGGGAGCGACCTCGCCGGTCGGGGCCGAATCGGATCTGACCGAACCGGTCGTGTTGACCGCGGTCACCACGATCCGGATCTCCTTGCCCTCGTCCTCGGCGGTCAGCACGTAAGTCTGGCCGGTTGCGCCCCCGATGTCCGTGCAGTTCGAGCCGCCGACATCGCAGCGCTGCCACTGGAACGAGAGGGTGGGGGTTGGGTAGCCGGACCAGGTTCCGGGGTTGGCGGTCAGGGTGCTTCCAAGCACGAGGGCGCCGGTCACGCTTGGGGGTTCGGTGTTGACTGGCGGACCGGTAACGGGGCCGACCTGAGAACTGTACGCGGTCGCGTCCCCGGCGACGTTCGTCCCCGTTTCGGTAACCCGGAGCTTCTTGCCGACATCGGCACCGGTCGCTGTGTAAGTCGGGTTGGTTGCACCGGTGATGTCGGTGCAGCCGGTGCCGTCCTGCTCGCAGCGCTGCCATTGGTAGGAGAGGGTGAGGGTCGGGTAGCCAGACCAGGTTCCGGAGCTGGCGGTAAGGGTTTCCCCTTCAGCGGGAATCCCCGCAATGGTTGGCGAGGAGGAGTCCTGGGGAATGGCCAGGACCGGGGTGGTCGGGAAGCTGAGCGCCTCTTCGGGCGGGGGGACGCCGTTGTCTGCGACTACCTCTACCCGGATCGTCTTGCCCATTTCATCTCGGGTTTGGGGGTAGGTGTTCGAGGTCGCCCCAGGTATGGCCGTGCAGGCAAGAGTCGAGAATCGCTGGATTCGGGCGTTGTAGACGTCGGCCTCGTAGAGGTCCCCGCCGGTACCGAAAGCGAGTCCTCCCGGGTCGTCGATCTGGCCGG
>VEQW01000025.1 GCA_018883025.1 Solirubrobacterales bacterium
GCCCTCACCCTCGGCCTCAACCCCTTCTCGGCAGGAGATATCGGTTGGCAGCTCAGTTTCGCCGCAGTGGTCGGGATCCTCGCCCTCGCCCGACCGGTCTCCGAACGACTCCTCGAGTTCCTCGACGGTCGAGCCGGGCGGTTCGGTGAAGCGCTCTCGCTCGGCGTCTCCGTGACCGTCGCGGCGACCCTCGCGACCCTGCCGCTGATCGGCTTCCACTTCGGCAGGCTCCCCCTCGGAACGGTCGCAGCCAACCTGCTTGCGCTCCCGGCCGTCGCCCCTTCGATGTGGCTCGGGATGCTTGCTGCCACGATCGGCCAGGTAGCTCCGTGGCTCGCCCTGCCGTTCAACCTCGCCAACTCGGTCCTGTTGGCCTTCATCGGCTGGATCGCCTCCCTTTTCGGCGGGGCCGGGCAGGTCCTCGATACTGGCGGGGGAACGGCCACCCTTGCCGGTGGAGCAGTCGCCGCGGCCTTCCTCGCATTCCTGATCCTCCGGCGACCGATCTGGGCCTGCGCCCTGATCGGACTCAGCCTTGTGCTTCCGGTCGGGGGAGTGCTGGTCGGATCGAAGGGGGCGCTGCCACCGGTACCGGCCGGAGGCATCGCCGTCGACACCCTCGACATCGGCCAGGGGGATGCGATCCTGGTCAGGACGCCATCGGTCGACCCGATCCTCGTCGATACCGGCCCCCCGGGCGGTGAGGTTGCAGAGGCGATCGGCGAATCAGGAGGTGGCCGACTCGGTGCACTCGTCCTTACCCATCTCGACCGCGATCATGTCGGGGAGTTCGACCGGGTCCTCGAACGGTTCGAGGTCGGTTCGGTGCTGGCCGACCAGGCGACCACTGCGATGAGGGCGGCTATTCGATCCGAGGGGGCGGCTTTTCGCCGGATCGGGACCGGGGACCTGTTCCGGCTCGGCCCGGCGGAGGTGGAAGTCCTCTGGCCCCCTCTTGGGACCTCCGACACGGTTCCGGGCGACCGGAACGCCCGCTCAGTCGTGCTGCTGATCCGGATCGCGGGCCGGACCATCCTGCTCACAGGCGATGCCGAAGCCGAGCTGGTGCCGCTCGATCCCGGACCGATCGACGTCCTCAAAGTGGCACACCACGGCAGCGAGGACACCGGCCTCCCGGACTTCCTGGCGAGTACCGGGCCGGCAGTCGCACTGATCTCTGCCGGGGAAGGAAACCCGTATGGCCACCCCGTCGAATCGACCACATCCGCCCTGCGGAAGGTCGGCTCCACTACCTTTCGGACCGACCGGGATGGCTCGATCTCGGTCCTGGTCGAGCCTTCAGGCCGGATAACGGTCGAAAAGAGCGGCTGAGGCTCTCCGGGCCGCCGCCGAAACGGCGACAATGGGGGTGTGCCGGACCAGATCAAGCCCGTCTACCTGATCCACGGTTCAGACCTGGCCAAGGTCGACCTCGCCAGGTCCCGTCTGCGGGACCGGGCCCTCTCCGAGGGTGGCGATGCGGCGATCGAGGTCTTCGAGCCGGCCGAGGGTCGGGGCAGCCCCGACGCCGAGGCACTCGCCGTTGCCCTCGGGGCGATGAGCCTGGTCTCCGGACGCCGCTACCTGCTCGCCGACGGAATCGAGAAGTGGGGTAAACGGCAGGCCGGGACCGTGGTCGAGGCAATCCCGGGAATGGACGGGGAGACCTGCCTGGTGCTGATCAGCAGGGGCAAGGTCCCGCCCGGAATTGCCGAAGCCGTCAAGGCCGCCGGGGGCGAGATCCGCTCCTTCGACGCCCCGAGCGGAAGTGAGCTGCCACCTCACCTGGTCGAGGAGGCGGAGCGGCGGGGTTTCGAGCTCGATCCCGAGGCAGCTCGGTTCCTGGTGGCCCACCTGGGGGAGTCGCCGACAAGGCTCGGAAACGAGCTGGATCGCCTCGCCCTCTGGGCCGGCCAGGGCGGCCGGGTCGAGGTCGAGGACCTGGAGGGAATGGTCGCCGACCTGACCGAGACCAGCATCTTCGCCCTTGGGGATGCCCTGGTCGCGGGCGACAGGGGTCGCGCACTCGGGACCTCCTCGAAACTTCAGGCCCAGGGTGCCTCGGTCACCTCCCTCGTCTACCCGACCGCCGCCGCGGTTAGGCGTGCGCACCGGGCCGTTTCGCTGCTCGAGGCGGGCGAACCACCGAGGGCGGTCGAGCAGGCGATCGACCTTCCCCCGTTCCTGGTCAGGCGCCTGATCGAGTCGGTGAGGGGTGCCTCTCCGGACGCCCTCCGAAGTGCGTCGATCGCACTCGCGGACCTCGAGCTCTGGACCAGGGGAGGAGCCGACTATCCGGACGGCCTTGCACTCGAACTCGCCATGGTGGCTGCCACGGCCGATGTCTGAACCTGTACCGGCCTGCCCCGGCGGTCAGGAACTGGCGGCGAGGCGTGCAGCCTTCGCCTTCTTGCGCGCCCCGTTGTTCCTGTGGAGGGCGCCCTTGCTCACGGCCTTGTCGATCTTCGACACAAGGAGACGGTGTTCCTCGGCAATCTTGCCCGAGTCCCCGCCCTCGACAGCCTCCTCGAGCCGGCGGAAGTGCGTCTTCACGGTCGAGGTGAGGCGGCGGTTCTCGACCCGCTCACGCTCGGTCCTGACGATCCTCTTCTTCTGTGAGGCGATGTTTGCCATGGCATCTGCCGCCCCGTCGGGCCCCTTCCGGGACCCGTCGAGGGGTCGCGGACTATACCGATAGGAGAGATGGCCCGGGAAGGCAGGAAAGAAGGGGACGGAGTGGACCGAGAGGAGGTCGACCCGCTCGAATCGTTCGAGCGGGCGGCCCGGCGGGCCGAGCAGGCCCTCGATCGCCTCGAGGGCGGGTCGGCAACCCCCCGGGGGGAGGCCGGGTCCGAGGGGCTTCAGGCCCCGGCCGGGCGTGAAGCAGGTTTCTGGACTGCACGGGGCGAGCTTGCCGAGGAGGGTGGGGTCTCGAGCCCCCTGGTCTCGGAGGTGGTGGAGGCGGCCCGGGAAGACTCCGGAACGGGGGTTGACCCGGCCGGTGAAGCGATCGAGGATCGGCCTCGGGGTGGCCACCTCGTGCGGTCGACCGCCTTCTTCTCGGTCGCGACGGCTGCCTCACGGGTCGCCGGCCTCGCCCGGGAGGTGGTCGCTGCGGCGCTGTTCGGCATCTCCGGCCCGATGTCGGCCTTCACCGTTGCATTCCAGGTGCCCAACTTGATCCGGGCCCTGTTCGCGGACGCGGCGCTCCAGCCGGCCTTCGTGCCCGTTTTCACCGAGCAGCTCGGTCGGGGCAAGGTATTCGAGGCATTCCGCCTCGCCTCGACCCTGCTCCTCCTGGTGGTGATGGTCCTCGGGGCGATCTCGGCCCTCTTCATCATCGGAGCCGGACTGATCATGCCCCTCTTCGCCCCCGGGTTCGACCCGTTCGTCGAGGGCCTGATGGTCGTGATGTCCCAGATCATGTTCCCGATCCTGGTCCTGCTCGGGGCGTCGGGCGTGGTGGTCGGGATCCTCAACAGCTACGACCGGTTCGGTGCATTCGCGATTTCGCCCCTTTTCTGGAACCTGACGATCATCGCGGTGGTGGTCATCGGGGTTCCGATGCTTCCCGAGGACCAGCGGATCTACGCATACGCGATCGGGGTGGTCGCCGGCACGGTCGTCCAGCTCGCGATCCAGACCTGGGACCTTCGGAATACCCCCTTCCGGATGACCCTCAAGTTCGACTTCCGCGATCCGAAGCTGCGTCGGGTGCTGATCCTGATGCTGCCGGTGACCCTCAGTCTCGGGCTGGTCAACTTCAACCTCGTCATCAACAGCTTCTTCGGCAGCCTCGTCAGCGAGCAGGCGCCCGCAGGTATCGACAAGGCCTTCCGGATCTACCAGCTGCCCCAGGGGATCTTTTCGGTTGCGATAGCGACCGTGATCTTCCCGACCCTGGCCAGGTTCGCCAACAGCCGCGACTTCACCAACTTGAGGCGGACCCTCGGCAAGGGGATGCGCCAGGTCGTCTTCATCCTGTTGCCGGCGACCGCGGCGATTCTGGTACTGGCGGACCCGATGATCCGCCTCGTCTACCAGCGGGGGGAGTTTGGGCCGGAGCAGACCGTTTTGGTCGCCACCGCCCTGTTCTGGTTCGCCTTTGCCCTGCCGACCAACGGCCTCTACCTGTTGCTCAGCCGAGCCTTCTTCGGCCTCCAGCAGCCATGGATCCCGACTGCGGTGGCCGGCCTCAACCTCGCTGTAACGGCCGGACTCGCCTGGGCCTTCTACGAGCCGTACGGAGTCGCCGGGATCGTCGCGGCCACCGCGATCGCAACTGCGCTGTCGGTGTTCTTCCAGGCCCTCCTGATCCGACCCCGGATCGGTGGCCTCGAGGCACTCCCCCTGCTGGTGACGACTTTGAAGACGGCCATCGCCTCCCTCGTCCTGGCGGTGGTCTGCTGGCAGGTCTGGGAGCTGAGCGACCGGCTGCTGGGTTCGGGAACGCTCGCCGACGCGATCGGACTGGCCGCTGCCCTCGGCCTCGGCGGCCTGGCCTACGTGGCGAGCTGTCGCCTGCTCAGGGTCGGTGAGCTCGACGAGGTTCTCGCCGTCTTCAGGAGGCCGGCCTGAGCGCCCTCGGATACCTCGGTTCGCTGCTCGCCCTCGTCTCCCTGGTGCTGGCCGCCGGGGCCCTGGGCACCCTCCTGGCGAGACGACTTGTTCCCGGTTGGACCGGCACTCCGTTGGCGCTGGCCGCCCTGGTCGCCTCGGTTGCCTCGGTAACGGTGGTCGCGATGCTGGTCGGCCTGCCCGGGCTCCTTTCCTCCTGGGTGGTGGTCCTCGTACTCGCCCTGCTCGCGGTTGCCGTCGCCCTGCTGGTTCCGGTCCCTCCCGGAGCCGAGGGCGATGCCGAAGCCGAGGGCGGGCCGGATCGGGCGACCGGGGGCCAGCTAGCCCTCGCGGCGCTTCCGGTCGGCCTCGGCCTCGCTGCCTCACTCACCGGGGCCTGGGATCGGGTCGGGACCGGGATGACCGGGTTCGACTCGACCTGGTACCACGGCCCGATCGCGGCCGAGCTGGCCCGCACCGGGGAGACCTTCTCCCTCCATTTCACGACTCCCCAGTTCCTCACCTGGTTCTACCCGCACGGTTCGGAGTTGCTCCATTCGGTCGCCGGGTCCGCCTGGGGAGGGGACTTCCCCTCGCTCTTCCTCAACTCGGCCTTCCTCGCTGGCTCGCTGTTCGCGGCCTGGGTGATCGCCAGACCGTTCGGCGGAGTTGCCGGTCCGGTTACGGTGGCAGGGGTTGCCCTCGTCCTCGGCTGTTCGGGCGCCTTTGCCGACCAGTTCGGGGAGGCCCGGAACGACCTCGCCGGGGCCTTCTTCCTGCTGGCGGGGATCGCGGCCCTGGTCACGCGGGAGCGGTGGTCCGATCAGGGCCTGGGTAGCGCCCTGCTGGTCGGCCTCGCTGCCGGCATGGCGGCGGGGACCAAACTCAACTTCATCCCCGCCGCGGTCGTCCTCGTGGTCGGACCCGCGGTGCTCGCCGCCTCTGGAAGCCGGCTCAGGACCCTCGGCGTCACGGTCGGGGGAGGGCTCCTGACCGGAGGGTTCTGGTACCTGAGGAACCTGGTCGAAGGGGGGAATCCGCTCCCCTGGACCGCCGGAGACCGCCTGATCGGGATAAAGCTGCCCGGGCCGGTCCAGGAGACGGGCGGACGAGAGGCCGGTTCCGTCCTGGATTACGCCCTCGATGGAACGGTCATCTCGGACTGGTTCGTCCCGGGCCTGGCCGACGGATTCGGCCCCCTCTGGCCGATCGTCCTGTTGCTCGGCCTCGCCGGGGTGGCCCTCGCCCTGTTCCGTCCGGCCTCGGCAGCGGTCAGGCTGGGCGCAGTGGTCGCCCTGGCCGTGATCCTCGCCTGGCTGGTCGGCCCGACCTCGGCCTCCGGCCCCGCGGGCGAGCCGCTCGGCTTCATCTCGGGGCTCCGGTACCTGGTGCCGGGGCTGGCGATCGGGTTCGCCCTGCTCGGTCCGGGCATCCGCGCCTGGGGGGCCCGAGTCGGCTGGGCGGTCCTCGGTGCGATCGCGATCCTCTCCCTGGTCAGCGTCTTCGACGGCCGTACCTGGGATTGGGTCGGCATCGCGATCTTCGTCCTGGTCCTGGCGCTGACCTTCGCCTTCGTCGCATGGAACGCCCTGGACCTTCGCGGGGCCGTCTGGCCCAGTCGTGGCTACCTGGTCGCTGCCGCGCTGGCCGGTGCTGCCGTCCTCATGGTGGTCGGTTTCCAGGTTGCCTCTAGATACGACCGTGATCGGTATCGGGAGCCATCTTTCACCGTGGCCGGCCTCGACCGGGCGTTCGCCTGGGCCGACTCGGTCGGCCCGGGCTCGATCGCGACCAATGCCACCCGCTCCTATCCCTTCAGGGGTGACGACCTCTCCCGTCGGGTCGAGTTCCCGGGGGTGAGGACTGCCTCCGGAGGCCTGATCGAGGCCGACGACTGCCGGAGCTTCCGACGTCTGATCAATGCGGGCCGGTACCGGTACCTGGTCCTCTCCCTCGATCGGGAGGGCGTAGCCCGTGACTATCCGGAAGAGGTTGCCTGGATCGCCGGCGACCCGGCCGCAAGGCCAGTCTTCCGCCAGCCCCCGACCGCAGTGTTCGAGCTGGATGGTCGCCTCGATCCGGATGGCTGCCGGTGAGCGGCTCCTGTACCCCGCCATACTTGGGTCGACTCCCTCACTCCGGGGCCGTCGGGCAGCGCCCGGGCCGGCAGCCGGCCCACTGACGGGGGCGCCCGAACATGGAACGGATCAGGAACTTCTCGATAATCGCCCACATCGACCACGGCAAGTCGACCCTTGCCGACCGGATCCTCGAGCTGACCGGTGCGGTCGACCCCAAGAAGATGCGTGAGCAGGTCCTCGACTCGATGGATCTGGAACGGGAGAGGGGAATCACGATCAAGGCCCAGGCGGTCCGGGTCGATTTCGAGGCGGCGGATGGAAATGCCTACCACCTCCACCTGATCGACACGCCCGGCCACGTCGACTTCTCCTATGAGGTTTCGAGGAGCCTCGCCGCCTGCGAGGGCGCCCTACTGGTGGTCGATGTTGCCCAGGGCGTCGAGGCCCAGACGGTCGCCAACACCTACCTGGCGATCGAGAATGGACTGGAGCTGATCCCGGTCCTCAACAAGGTCGACCTCCCGGGGGCCGAGCCGGAACGGGTCGCCGCCGAGGTTTCCGAACTGCTCGGGGTCGACCCCGAGGGCATCCTGAGGATCTCCGCCAAGACCGGTGAGGGTGTACCCGAGGTCCTCGAGGCGATTGTCGAGCGGATCCCACCCCCGGGAGGAGATCCCGAAGCCCCGCCCCGGGCCCTCATCTTCGACTCCGAGTTCGACCAGTACCGGGGCGTGGTCGCCTACGTCAGGATGGTCGACGGTGCCTTCGCCAAGGGCCAGTCGGTCGAGGCGATGCAGACCGGGACGGTCGCCGAACTGGATGACATCGGTTTCTTCCGGCCCGAGATGTCCCCCGAGACCGAGATCACGACCGGCGAGGTCGGCTACGTGATCACCGGGATAAAGGATGTGGCGAAGCTCCGGGTAGGTGACACCCTGACCGACCTCGCCCTGCCGGCCGCCGAGCCCCTGGCCGGCTATCGCGAGGTAAAGCCCATGGTCTTCTGCGGACTCTTCCCGATCGACACCGACCGTTACGAGGACCTGCGGGATGCCCTCGACCGGATGGGCCTGAACGATGCAGCCCTCAGCTGGCAGCCCGAGACCTCGGATGCCCTGGGTTTCGGTTTCCGGTGCGGCTTCCTCGGGCTTCTCCACATGGAGATCGTCCGGGAGAGGCTCGAGCGCGAGTACGGGCTCGAGCTGCTCGCGACCAGTCCGACCGTCCGCTACCGGGTCGAGCTTACCGACGGGTCGGAGGTCGAGATGAGGAGCCCGGCCGAAATGCCCGATCCCGGCACGATCAACTCGATCTTCGAGCCCTGCATCCGGGCGACGATAATCGCACCGGCCGATTACGTGGGGCCGGTGATGGAGCTCTGCCAGTCCAAGCGTGGCGAGCACGTGGACATGGACTACCTGAGCACCGACCGGGTCCAGATCCGGTACGACCTGCCGCTTGCCGAGGTCGTGCTCGACTTCTTCGATCAGCTCAAGTCCTCGACCAAGGGATACGCCTCGCTCGACTACGAACCGATCGGCGACCGCGAATCCGACCTGGTCAAGGTCGACGTCCTCCTGGCCGGTGACCGGGTGGACGCGCTCTCGGTCATCGCCCACCGCGATGCGGCCTACGCCCAGGGGAAGGTCCTCGTCGAAAGGCTCCGGAAGACGATTCCGCGCCAGCAGTTCGACATCGCCGTCCAGGCTGCGGTCGGATCGCGGATCCTCGCGAGGGAGACCGTCAAGGCGGTGAGGAAGGACGTCACCGCGAAGCTCTACGGGGGTGACGTGACCCGGAAGCGGAAGCTCCTCGAGAAGCAGAAGAAGGGCAAGAAGCGGATGAAGAACGTCGGCCGGGTCGAGGTCCCCCAGGAGGCTTTCCTGACCGTGCTCGAGATAGACGACTGAAGCCGAGCCCGCTGGCGCGGTGCTAGGTTGGCGCCGATGGAGCTCGAGACCGCAGCAGTCGGCAAGTCGTTTCCTCCCTTCGAATACGAGGTGGGCAGGGAGAAGATCCGGGAGTACGCGATCGCCCTCGGTTTCGACGATCCGATCTACCTCGACCCCGGGGCTGCCCGCGAGGCAGGCTTCAGGAACGTGGTTGCCCCGCCGATGTTCTGCGTCGTCTACTCGGCCGGAGCGATGGCCCCGGCGATCTTCGACCCCGAGGTCGGAATGGACTTCGCCCGCATGGTCCACGGTGCCCAGAGCTTCGACTGGTCCGAGCCGGTCTGTTCAGGGGACCTGATCACCACCACCGCGAGTTGCGCCTCGATCGAAGAGCGTGACGGCAAGGGCTTTTACGTATTCGAGTCGGTCTCGGTCAACGGGGAGGGCGCCGAGACCGTCCGTGGCACCTGGACCAACATCGTGAGGGGAGAGTGATGTCCGCCCCGGCAGCCGAGGGCGACGCCATCCCGGGCCTCACCGTTACCCCCGACCGGTACCTGCCGGTTCGCTACGCCGGCGCATCGGGGGATTTCAACCCGATCCACGTCGACCCGGAGTTCGCCAGGTCGGTCGGCCTGCCGGGTGCGATCCTCCACGGGCTCTACATGATGGGGCTGGTCTCCAGGGCCGCGACGGATTTCGCCGATGGTGATCCCCGTCGACTCGAGTCGCTCTCGGTCCAGTTCCGGGGGATGGGGTTCCCCGAGGAGGAGATCTCGATCACCGGCAGCGTGACCTCGGCCGACGGCGATCGGGTCGAACTCGACCTGGTGGCGACCCAGGGCGACCGTGAGGTGATCCGGAACTCGACCGCCACGGTCCGGGCCTGAACCCTCGGGTCCCGCGTCACCGGCCCGGTACCGACCGGCCGTAGAATCCGTTTCGTGCTCTCACCCCGTCAGGAGACCGTGCTCGGCCTCGTCGTCGAGCGGTACCTCGAGACCGGCCGTCCGGTCGGCTCGAAGGCGATCGCATCGTCACCCCGGCTCGACTGCAGTCCCTCGACGGTCAGGGCCGAGCTCGCTGCGCTCGAGGAGCAGGGCTGCCTGAGCCACCCGCACACTTCCGCCGGAAGGGTCCCGACGGATCGCGGTTACCGGGAGTACGTGGAGGCGCTCGCCTCGGAAGTCGAGCGGACCCCGGCGGAGCCGGTCGGACTCGACCTGCTCCGGCTCCGGGAGGAGGCCGATGCCGCGATGCGGGAGGCGACCGCAGCCCTCTCCCAGATGACCGACCTGCTCGCCCTCGTGGTCGCTCCGCCGATCGGTACCGCGACGATCCACAGGGTCGAGGCCCTCCTGCTCCGGCCGGACACCGTGATGGTCGTGGTGATCAGTTCTGCCGGCGACGTGACCAAGCGGGCCTTCACATTCCCGTCCGAAGTCGATCCCGGGCTGGTCGAGTGGGCATCGAGCTACCTGAACGAGGTCCTTGCCGGGACCGACGTCGGGGCTCGCCGGATCGCCTCGCTGCTCTCCGACCCGACCCTCGGGAAGGCCGAGTCCGAGTTCCTCGGTCGCCTGGCCCCGGCCGTGTTCGATCTCGAACGGGCCGATGAACCGGCCCTCTACATCGAGGGCACGGGCAGGCTGCTCGAGTCCGGACGGGCGGCCGACCTGCCCGAGGTCGATCGGCTGATGACCGCTCTCGAGCAACGTGCAGCGGTGCTCGGGATGATGCGTTCGGCGATCGATGAGCGCTCGGTCTTCCTCTGGATCGGCGGGGAGAACCCCCGGCCGGAACTCCGTTCGGTCAGCGTCGTCGGGGCCAATTACGGCCTGCCCCACCGGAATCTCGGTTCAGTCGGCGTGGTCGGGCCGACGAGGATGGATTACGAGACCGCCATCGCGGCCGTCCGTGAGGCTTCGAGGGAACTCTCGCGATACTTCGAGCACGTCTACGGATGACCGTTCGCGACTACTACGAAGTCCTCGGCGTCGGCCGGGACGCATCCGACAGCGAGATAAAGCGGGCCTTCCGCCAGATCGCCCGAGAGCTTCATCCGGACGTCAACGACCATGACCCGCAGGCCGAGGAGAAGTTCAAGGAGGCGGCCGAGGCCTACGAAGTTCTCTCCGACCAGGAGCGTCGTAGCACTTACGACCGGTTCGGTCCGGAAGGCCTGCGCAGCTCGGGCTTCGATCCCCGCAGCGCTTCATTCGGATCGTTCGAGGACCTGTTCAGCGCTTTCTTCGGCGGTTCGGGATTCGGCCAGCGCGGTCCGGCGCCGGGAGCCGATGTTGCTGTGCGGGAGCGAATATCCCTCGACGACGTGCTCGAGGGTGCCGAGCGGGAGGTCGAGTTCGAGGCGGTCGACACCTGCCCGGACTGCCGGGGCAACGGGGCCGAACCCGGGACCCCGATCACCGAGTGCTCGGAGTGCGGTGGTTCCGGTGAGCGCAGATCCGTCGCCTCGACCCCGTTCGGTCGGATCGTCAGGGCGAGCCCATGCCCCGCCTGTGGAGGCGGTGGGCGGGCCGCAGAGTCACCGTGCAGGGAGTGCTCGGGGCTCGGCCGCAAGCACACCCGGAAGGCGTGGAAGGTGACCATCCCGCCCGGGATCGAGGACGGCCAGAGCATCCGCGTTGCGGGGGCCGGTCACGCCGGTGAACCGGGCGCCCACTCGGGCGACCTGTACGTGACGGTCGAGCTGGTCGACGACCGCTTCACCCGCGACGGGCGCGACCTCGTCTCTGCGGCGACGATCGACGCAACGCGAGCGATGCTCGGAGGTGAGATCGAGGTCGAGACGATCGACGGACCGGTCGAGGTCGAGGTAGAGCCCGGTACCCAGCCTGGCGCCGAGAAACGCCTTCGGGGGCACGGCCTTCCCGAGCTCGGTGACTCCACCCACCGTGGCGACCACCGGATTCTCTTCGACGTCCTGGTACCCGGAGCCCTCGACGAGGAGCAGCGTGGACTCGCGGCCCGTCTCGACGAGAGCCTCACCGACGAGAACCGAGAGCAGGCGGGCGGCTCCTTCGTTTCCCGGCTCAGACGGTGGCGCCAGGGTCGGGGCTAGCTTGATCAGGCTCTCCGTCCGCTGCCGGCCCGAGCAGGCCGAGTTCGTGCTCGCCGAGCTTTCCGTACTCGCCCCGGGAGGGGTGGAACAGGTCGACGATGGAGACTCGGTCGAGTTCGCGATCTACGGAGCGGAAGGGGAACTGCCCGAGGTGGGGGATCTCGAGGCCAGTCTGGGCGGATCGAGGGTCGCGCTCTCGTCTTCCAGGGTCGACGAGGGCTGGGAGACGAGGTGGAAGGAGTTCCACCGGCCGGTGACCGTCGCTTCCTCGAGTGGGGGGAGCTCGATTTGGATCGGACCACCGTGGTCCGAGATTCCGGGCGAGGAAGCCGTGGTGATCGACCCCGGGATGGCCTTCGGAACGGGAGCCCACCCGACCACCCGGATCTGCCTCGCCTTCCTGCTCGACCTCGCTGAGCGTGGCGACGCCCGGGGCACCCTCGCCGACATCGGCACCGGTTCGGGGGTTCTCGCGATCGCAGCTGCCCGGCTCGGCTTCGATCCGGTGTTCGCCCTCGACAGCGAGCGAGCGGCGGTCGAGGCGACCGAAGCGAACGCTTCCCTGAACGGAACGGAACCGGTCGTTTCCCAGTTCGACCTGCGGTCTGAGCCCTTGCCCGATGCCGTGACCCTGGTGGCCAACCTGACCGGACCGCTTCTGAGCACCCTTGCCGGGTCCATGGTCGACAGCAAACTCCCCGCCAGGATTGCCTGTTCGGGCTTCCTCGAGGCCGAGCGTGAAAGGGTCGGGGATTCGTTCGGGAGCCTCGGATTCAAACCGACGGCAACCGGGGAG
The DNA here is from genome assembly GCA_018883025.1 of Solirubrobacterales bacterium. Classification (GTDB taxonomy): domain Bacteria; phylum Actinomycetota; class Thermoleophilia; order Solirubrobacterales; family 70-9; genus 67-14. The sequence continues at coordinate 12,409 of VEQW01000025.1, forward strand.
TCAGAAGGCTGGTCGGGCCTTCTCCTCGAATCGTGAACCAGGCCAAGCAGACAAGCGCGGGACTCGGCACGGGCCGTCCGATCGGCCTGATCGACTCGGGTGTCGGGGGCCTTACGGTCCTCCATGAGTGCCTGATCTCGCTCCCGGGTGAGGACTTCCTCTACCTCGGCGACAGCGGGCACTTCCCCTACGGCACGAAGTCCAGGGAGGAGCTCCGCCAACGGACCGCCGACGTGACCCGTTACATGCTCGATCGAGGGGTAAGCCTGCTGGTCGTCGCCTGCAATTCGGCGACGGCCGCCGCCGCCGATTCGATCACCGAGCTCGCTGCCGGGGAAGGGGTCGACACCGTGACCGTGATCGGTCCGGAGGCCGAGATAGCGGCCTCGATCTCCGACTCGGGTCGGATCGGGGTCCTCGCAACACCTGCGACGGTTTCGAGCGGGGCCTACCGGAAGGCGCTCGAGGGTCTCGGCCGACCCCTCGAGGTGACCGAGGTGGAGGCACCCGACCTCGCTTCGATCATCCAGCGTGGCCAGCCGTTCGATGACGAGGTCCTCGATACGGTCAGGGGCTACTGCCGACCGCTTCGTGAGGCCAGGGTCGACACCCTGATCCTCGGCTGCACCCACTACCCGCTGGTCGCCCCGATGCTCCAGCGTCTCCTCGGTCGTGACGTCCGCCTCGTCTCGGCCGGCCACGCGATCGCGGCGGTCGTCCAGCGGACACTCGCAGGATCGGGCAACCTCGCCCCGGGGGACCGGGAGGGTGGCTACCACTTCCTGGTCACCGGAGAGGTCGATTCCTTCGTCGAACTGGGAACCCGGTTCCTCCAGCTCCCCCTGGTCGGGCGGGTAGAGCGGGTGGACGTCCCGTGACCGGGTCGATCCCGACCGCCTTCGGTGACCTCGAACCCTCGGCCGCTACGCTTCGGGTGTGATCGCCGAGACGGTCAAGGCGGATGCCCAGGCGGCCCTCAAGGAGGGCGACCGCCGGAAGGCCGCTGCGCTGAGGATGATCCAGGACGTCCTCCAGCAGGAGGTGAAGCTCGGCAAGGGCGATGAGCTTGCGGCACTCCAGCGGGAACAGAAGAAGCGGCTCGAGGCGGCCGAGGCATACGAGGAGGCCGGTCGGGAAGAACAGGCTGCCGACGAGCGTTACGAGGCCGAGCTGATCGGTGGATATCTCCCGGCGCAGCTCGACGATGCCGAGCTCGCCGAGATGGTCGACGAGGCGGTGGCCGAGACCGGGGCCGAAGGGCCGTCCGACATGGGCAAGGTGATGGGACTTCTCAAGGAACGCGCGGCCGGCAGGGCCGACGGCAAGAGGTTGAGCACGGCGGTGCGGGAACGGCTTGGCGCGTAGGACGCTGAACCTCGAGAACGAGGTGGCTGCGGAACTCGCCGGTTCGGGGGACTCGGTGCTGCGAGCCCTGAGGGAGAGGACGACCAGCCGGGTCCACCTGAGGGGGAACCAGCTCACCCTCGAGGGTGAGGAGTCCGAGATGGACGAGGCGGCCCGTCTGGTGGACGAGATGGTCGGCCTCATCCAGGACGGCCATGAGGTCGACCCGTCGACCCTGGATTCGGTCGAGAGCGCGATCCGGGCCGACCAGGATCCGAGCGAGGTGCTCGAGGACCTGGTCTGGGAGCACCGGGGCAAGAAGGTGATGCCCAGGACGGCCACCCAGAAGGAGTACGTCGACTCGATCCGGAGCGAGACGATCACTTTCGGGATCGGGCCTGCCGGCACCGGCAAGACCTTCCTCGCGGTGGCAATGGCGGCCTCGGCCCTCGTCAAGGGGGAGGTCCAGCGGATAATCCTGACCCGGCCGGCGGTCGAGGCGGGGGAGAGCCTCGGTTTCCTTCCCGGGGACCTGCAGGCGAAGGTCGATCCCTATCTCCGCCCGCTGTTCGACGCGCTCTACGACATGCTCGACCCCGACCGGGTCAACGCCTTCTTTGCCAGCGGGGTTATCGAGGTGGCGCCGCTCGCCTTCATGCGTGGCCGCACCCTGAATGACGCCTTCATCATCCTCGACGAGGCCCAGAACACGACCCCCGAGCAGATGAAGATGTTCCTGACCAGGCTCGGCTACAACTCGAAGATGGTGGTGACCGGGGACGTGACCCAGATCGACCTGCCGAGCGAGCGGAGGTCCGGCCTGGTCACCGTCAGCGAGGTACTCGAGGGAGTCGAGGATGTCCGGTTCATCCGGTTCGGGGGCGAGGACGTGGTTCGCCACCACCTCGTCCAGCGGATCGTCGCGGCCTACGCCGAGCTTCCGAACCCGGGGAAGCCGGAATGAGTGACGGGCTCGAGGACGTGCCGGCCCGTCTGAGGCCGGCCGTGCGGGCGACCCTCGAACGCGTTGGGGTGTCGGACTCCCATCTCGCGGTGGTGGAGCTCGATCCGACGGGGATGCGCGCGCTGAACCTCGAGCATCGGGGGATCGACGGTCCGACCGACGTCCTTTCCTTCCCGATCGACCCCGAGTCCGACGCACCCGGACCGCGGGAGCTGGGTGACGTCTTCGTCTGCGAGGAGGAGTGCGAGGAACTCGATGAGGCAGTCATCCACGGTGTGCTCCACCTCCTCGGTTACGACCACGAGACCGATGACGGCGAGATGCTCGCCATCCAGGACGAGATCACGGGAGCCCTTCGTGGCTGACCCCGGCACCCGGGCAGGGTTCGTTGGGCTGGCGGGCCGGCCGAACGTCGGCAAGAGCACCCTGGTCAACCGCATGGTCGGCACGAACGTCTCGATCAGCTCGATCCGACCCCAGACCACGCGGCGGGCGATCCGGGGCGTCGTCACCGACCCTGCCACCGATACCCAGATCGTCCTCGTCGACCTGCCCGGGGTCCAGCGTCCCCGTGATTCGCTGACCGGCCGGATGCAGCGGCGGGTCGAGAAGGAGCTGGCAGATGCCGATGTTGCCCTCCTCGTGGTCGATGCCACCGAGGGGATCGGCGCCGGGGACCGCTACATCGCATCGGCGATCCTTGCCTCGAGTCCGGACGTTCCGGTCGTCTGCGCGGTCAACAAGTCGGACCTCGTCGGGCGGGAGGTGGTCCCGGTCCTCGAGGAGGCTGCATCGCTCGAGGGGATCCGCGAGGTCTTCCCGATCAGCGCGAAGACCGGCGAGGGTGTCGAGGCCCTGATCGGCGGACTGGGGCTCCTGATGCCCGAGGGACCGTTCTTCTACCCACCGGGAGAGCGGACCGACCAGCCCCTCGAGACCCGTCTGGCCGAACTGGTCAGGGGGGAGGTGCTGGTCCGGACCCGCCAGGAGGTGCCGCACTCGGTCGAGGTCCGGGTCGTCTCGCTCACGGAACGGGAGGACGGGCTGACCGAGATCCGAGCCGAGGTCTGGGTCGAATCCGAGTCGCAGAAGGGGATACTGATCGGCAAGGGCGGAAAGAAGATCCAGGAGATAGGTACTGCCGCCCGGAAGGCGATCGAACGGGACCTGGGTGGCAAGGTCTTCCTCGACCTGGAGGTCAGGTATCCCGGCCGGTGGCGTCGGGACGATGAATTGCTCGACCGTCTCGGGATCGAGTGATTTCGCCTACTGCGTAGGATCAGGACATGGTTCGGCTGCGCGGGAAGAAAAGGGGACTTCGCCCCCCGCTTGTCCTCGCTGGAGCGATGCTCGCCGGCGTGGCATTCCTCAGCGGCTGCGGTGGTGACGATGGCAGCCCCCGTCAGGCGGACAGGGCCGAGATCGAGGCGCTGGTCGCGGAGATCAACACCGCAGTTGCCGAGCGGGACGCGGCGGCCTGGTGTGCCGTATTCACTCCCGAGAGCGTTGCCGACACCTTCGGGTCGCCCGCCCGCTGCAGGGCCGAGACCGAGAAGGTGATCGCCGGGTCCGACCAGTCCCGGAGGCTCCGGATCACCGGAATTGCCTTCGAGGGTGACGACGCAGCCCGAGTCCGATTCAGCGGGACCGCCGGCGAAGCGAACCTGACGAGGGTCGATGGGGAGTGGTATCTCGACCTGCTCCAGGAGGTCGAGGTCGAGCCGGCTCCGGCGGGCGAAGAGGGCACAGGGGCCCCGTAACCGTGTCGGCGCCGGAGGTCGTGTTCGGGCCCGAGGGCCTCGTTCCCTGCATCGCCCAGGACTCGCTCACGGGAGAGGTCCTGATGCTTGCCTGGATGAATCGGGAAGCGCTCGACAGGACGGTCGAAACCGGGGAGGTCCACTTCTTCAGCAGGAGCCGCCGGGAGCTCTGGAGGAAGGGGGAGACCTCGGGAAACTTCCTCCGACTGGTCGATCTCCGAATCGACTGCGACGGGGATTCGCTCCTCGCGCTGGTCGACCCGGCCGGTCCGGCCTGTCATACCGGTGAGAGGACCTGCTTCCACCGTCGGCTCGAAGATGGCACCGAGCCCGACCCCGCCACCGGCGAGGCGCTCGGTGCGCTGGCCCGGGTAATCCTCGAACGGAGGGCGGCCGACCCGTCGGAGAGTTACACCGCCCGCCTCCTGGCCGACCCTGAACTGGCCGCGGCGAAGGTGACCGAGGAGGCCGGGGAGACCGTAGAGGCCGTCCGGGACGAGGATGACCAGCGTGTCGCCGAGGAGGCGGCCGACCTCCTCTACCACCTCGCCGTCCTGCTGGAGACCCGTGGGATCGGTCTCGACCGGGCGCTGGAGGTTCTCAATGGCCGCCGTTCCTGAGCTTCGCGACCGGCTCAGCCCGAGCCTGGAGGAAGCCCGCTCGCTGGCCGGTGAGGCCAACGTGATCCCGGTCGCGCTGACCTTTACCGAGGATCGCGAAACCCCGGTTTCGGCCCTGATGAAGCTGCGGGGCGAGGGTCCATGCTTCCTGCTCGAATCGGCCGAGCGGGGGCAGGTCGGGCGCTACTCGTTCGTCGGGGTCGAGCCCCGCTCGGTCCTCCGGTGGGCCGATGGTGAGCTGCTCGAATACGAGGTCGGGGAAGGCGGTCCGGAAGCCGAGCCGAGCTCGACCGTGCCCGCCCCCGATCCCTACGCCGCGGTGGCCGACTACATGGCCGGCTACCGGGTTGCCGAGGTTCCCGGGCTGCCGCCCTTCGCCGGAGGTGCCGTGGGGATCTTCGGCTACGACCTGGTCAGGACGGTCGAGTCCCTGGGCGAGCCGAACCCCGATCCACTCGAACTTCCCGATCTGGCGCTTCTGGTAACCGATGCCCTGATCGCCTTCGACCACCTCCACAACCGGATGACCATCCTCGCCTGCGCCTTCGTCGGGGAGGAGGGGGTGGACGCGGCCTGGGAGGAGGCGGCCGGCCGGATCGAGTCGCTCAGGCAGCGCCTGGCCGAGCCGGTCCCGGCCGGTCCCGAGCCGGCGATGGTCGAGCCGGCTCCTTTCGAATCGAACATGGAGAGGGAGGAGTTCGAGGCCGTGGTCGGCCGGATAATCGAGTACATCCGGGCCGGGGATGCCTTCCAGGTAGTCCCGTCCCAGCGGTTCTCGGCCGATCAGCGGTGCGAGGCGTTCTCGATCTACCGGGCGTTGAGGGGGATCAACCCTTCGCCGTACATGTACTTCATCGAGTTCGGTGACTTCCAGATCGCGGGTACCTCGCCGGAGCCGCTGCTCAAGGTGACGGGGGAACAGGTCGAGATCAGACCGATCGCCGGGACGGCGCCAAGGGGCGAGGGCCCCGCCGAGGATGCCGAACTCGCTGAGCGGCTCGTCTCGGATCCGAAGGAGCGGGCCGAGCACGTGATGCTGGTCGACCTCGCCCGGAACGACATCGGCCGGGTCTCCCGCTACGGAACGGTCGAAGTGGAGGAGCTGATGGTCGTCGAGTACTACTCCCACGTGATGCATATCGTCAGCCGCGTAACCGGGCTCCTGAAGGAGGGGCTCGGGGCCCTCGACGTTCTCCGCGCCGCCCTGCCTGCCGGGACCCTCTCCGGAGCTCCCAAGGTGAGGGCGATGGAGAT
>VEQW01000100.1 GCA_018883025.1 Solirubrobacterales bacterium
ATCCTGGGCGGTGGGGTCGTCGTACTCGCTCACCGTGTCTCCAGAGACGGTGTAGTCACCGGCGAAGGAGTCCCAGACGATCGACTCCGACGGGGTCGGGAAGTCCTCGCACGGGATAGCGCCGTAGGAGTAGAAGAGGCCCCAGATGTCGGCCGGGAACGTGCCGCCGGCCACGGTGATCCCGTGGACCGAGCTCATCGAGATCTCGTTCGACTCGGGGTAGCCGACCCAGGTCGCGGTCGAGAGGTTTGGCTGGTACCCGGCAAACCAGGCATCGGTGTAGTTGTCGGTCGTGCCGGTCTTCCCGGCCTGACCGAGACAGCCGGTGTAGGCGCCGGTTCCGGTTCCGCCAGTGATGTTCCCGTGGAGGATCTGGGTCACCTCGTAAGCCACGGCCTCGCTCATGACACGCTCGGGCTTGGAGCGATCCGGCCGATCGATCTCGCCATCGGGGAAGACGACTTTGCGAATTGCGACTGGATCCCGGTGTACCCCGCCGGCGGCAAGGGTGCCGTAGGCCGAGGCCATCTCCAGGGGGGAGACGCCGACCTCGAGTCCGCCCAGGGACTCGGCCGGGTAGCCGTTCAGCTTCGAGGTGATCCCCATCTTCCGGGCCATCTCGGCGATCTTGTCGGGACCGACGTCGAGGGCTAGCTGGGCGTACACCGTGTTGTCGGAGGCGAGGGTCGCCTGGGAGACGCTCATCGTGCCCGAATAGGAATCGGAGTAGGTCGCAACCTCCCACGAGCCGTAGGTCGGGTCGTCGATGCTGAGGGGCTTCGACTCGTAGTAGGTCGTGTCGGGATCCATCCCCTCGTTGATCGCCGTAGCCAGGGCAAATGTCTTGAAGGTCGAGCCGGGCTGGCGGCGACCCTGGGCGGCGAGGTTGTACTGGGTCTCGTCGTAGGAAGCCGAGGAGACCATCGCCTTCACCTCACCCGATTGGGGATCGATCGCGACCAGGGCCGAAGCGGGGTCGTAGCTGTAAGGGAGCGTCGAGCTGATCGCCTCGACCCCTGCATCCTGGAGCGCCGGCTCGATCGTCGTGTAGACCTTGAGTCCGCCCTGACGGACGCGCTTCACCCCGTACTTCTTGATCAGCTCACTCTCGACGTAATCGAAGAAGAAGGGCTGGGTGCGCTCGAAGAGGTCGTCCCTGAGGTCGACCTGAAGCCCCTTTGCCTTTGCCGTCCTGGCCTGCGCAACGGAAATCATCCCCTGCTCGGCCATCGCGTTCAGGACCTCGTTCCGACGGGCGATCGCACCCGACGGGTTCAGCACCGGGTTGTATGCGGAGGGAGCCTGGGGCAGACCGGCCAGCAGGGCAGCCTGGGGCAGGGTCAGCTTCTCGACCGTCCGGGAGAAGTAGACCTTGGAGGCAGCCTCGACCCCGATCGCAGTCCGCCCATCGTTGGTTCCGTAAGGAGCGGAGTTGAGGTAGGCCTGGAGGATCTGGGGCTTCGAGTGCTCCGTCTCGTAATCGATCGCCATCCGGGCCTCGACGATCTTCCGCTCGACCGAGCGGTCCGGGTTTGCGATGTAGAGGTTCCTCATCAGCTGCATCGTGATCGTCGAGGCACCCTCGGAGATCTGGCCCGACTCGACGTTTCGGATCAACGCACGGAGTCCGCCCTGGACGTCGATCCCGTTGTGGCTGTAGAACCGCTCGTCCTCGATCGCGATCGTCGCGTTCTGAAGATCCTTTGGGACCGCCTCGAGCGAGACCGGAATCCGGAATTCATCCGAATCGACCAGCCCCAGACGGGAGCCGTCGCCTGCAAAGACGACCGAGTTGAGCCCCTGGTTGACCGGCTTCATTCCGTTTACGTCCGGTGCGTCCCCGGCAACCCCGACGACCCAACCTCCTCCGGCAAGCAGGATGAAGCCGGCGACCACCCCGGCCACTACGGCCGCGCCGCCCACCTTTCGCTTCGGATTCCCTGACCGACGCCTTACGCGCCGCTGACGCTTCGTCACGAAGGAAAGGGTACCGATGGAGGGACCCCTCCTCCCGGAAATCGGCTCCCCGAGCCGGACATCTCAGGGACGGCATGTGGAGCCAGTCATGGTCGACCGCACAACTTGCCGGATTGGCGGAATGGGAGAATGACGGCGTGGAGTGGACCCCCGAAAGACCGGCCGACCAGGAGGCACCCCCGCCGGTCGAAGGGCCGGTAGGGGAAGAGGACCGCGACACCTTCCCGTACGCGACCTGGGGGCCGTTCGGGGCGGTCGGGATGACCCTGCTGGCGCTGTTCGCCGGGATGCTGGCGAGCGTGCCCTTCTACCTGATCGGAGGGATCGAGTCCGAGCAGGACGTCGAGGGCGCGACCGCAATCGCGGTCCAGGCGGTGACCGGCCTGGGGCTGGCCTTGATCCCGATCATCTTCGCCTGGAGCTGGTCGGGGGGCCTCCTGGGCGGATTCAGGGCGCTCGGGTTCCGCTCGTTCGACATCGGCCGCGCTGCGGCGTGGGCGGCCGGAGCGGTCGGCCTCTACTTCGCCTTCGCGATCCTCTACTCGGTCGTCGTCGGGCAGCCCGAGCAGGAAGAGATCATCGACCGGTTCGGGCCGCTCGGGTTCCAGATCCTGCTGATCGTGGTCCTCGCCCCGCTCGCCGAGGAGATCGCCTTCCGCGGGTTGCTCTTCGGTGGGCTGAGGCGACGACTGCCGATGATCCCGGCCGCACTGATCGGCGGGCTGTTCTTCGGCCTGCTCCACTTCTCGACCGGTTGGTCGGCCGTACCGGTGCTGATCTTCCTCGGCACCCTGTTCGCAATCCTCTACGAGAAGACGGGCTCGCTCTGGCCCCCGATCATCCTTCACGCAATCAACAACGGCTTCGCGATGGTGGTCCTGAGCGCCTCGTAGGATCGACCCGGTGAGCGAGACCGAAGAAGACAGGCTCCGGCTGATCGAGCTGCTCCGCGAGTACTCCCTCGTCCTCGGCGAGGTGACCCTGGCGAGCGGTGCGACGGCCTCCTACTACATCGATTGCCGCCGGACCGTGATGCGCCCGGAAGGGCTCTCGACCTGCGGTCGGCTGATCGCCGACCGTGCGAGTGGCCTCGGCGCCGACTCGGTCGGCGGCCCGGTTACCGCAGCGATAGCTCTCGCCTGTGCCGCGATCTCGGTTCCGGAAGGGGAGGGGCTCAGGGGCTTCTTCGTCCGCCAGAGCCGCAAGGAGCACGGCCTCCAGAAGTGGATCGAGGGCGCAGCCGAACCGGGTGACCGGGTGCTGGTGGTCGAGGACACGGTGACGACCGGTGGTTCGACGGTCGAGGCGATAGGACGGGTTCGGGAGGAGGGATTCGAGATCGTAGGCGTGGTCGCCCTGGTCGACCGCCTGGCCGGCGGCGGCGAAGCGATCGCGCAGGCGGCCGATGCGCCGTTCGAGGCCCTGACCACGGTCGACGAGATCTACCCCGACCGACCCGACGCCTGAGCCGACCGTTCCGCTCAGTCGTTTGCGGCGGTCCTGGTGACCGACTTGCTGCCGAGTGAGCCCCCGAGGATCCGGCGGGTGAGGCCCGGTGCCAGGATCCTGATCACCCCGATCAGGCCGTAGATCCGGGGCACGTAGCGCTCGGCCAGCCCGCCGGGGCCCGTCTCCCAGATCGCTTCCGCCGCAGCCTCGGGGCTCCCTACCAAACGCCGGAGCAGGGGCTTCCCGGTCAGCTCGGCAGCCGGGAAGCCTTCGGTCTCGATGAAGCCCGGCATGACCAGCCCGACGTGGACTCCGTGTGGGGCCTCCTCCTGAAAGAGCGCGTCGGTCCAGCCCGTCAGCGCGAACTTGGCCGCCGAATACGCACCCGAGCCGGGACGGGAGATCCTGCTTGCCGTGCTCGAGACCATCACCACCGAACTCGGGGCCGAACGACGGAGCATCGGCAGGAGCTCCCCGGTAAGTCGGACCTGGGCGTCGAAGTCGAGCTCCATCGTCTTGTGGACGTTCTCCCAGCCTCCCTCCTCGAAGGTGGCCCGCCAGGCTGCCCCGGCGTTGTTGACCAGGCAGTCGAGCCGGCCGTCGTGGTGCTCCTCCAGGTGTACCCGGACCCGCGAGGGAGCATCCTCGTCGGTCAGGTCGAGGGCGAGCCAGGTCGCTGGGCAGGAGAGCTGGGAGGCGAGTCTCTCGAGT
>VEQW01000026.1 GCA_018883025.1 Solirubrobacterales bacterium
GCCGATCCAGTCGGTGATGCGGTCGCAGGCTTCGGCCGAGATGACCGGTCCGACATCCACCCCGTCCTCCAGGCCGTTGCCTACCTTCAGCGCCGAGGCGACCTCGACCAGTGGTGGGATTATCCGTTCGTGGGCGTCGCCTACGGTGAGATCACCGAGCCGGCCATGCACCGCTGCCCGGCCGCACCGAACCCCGACCCGATCAGGCCGTTCACGGTCGGTTCGACCACGGCATCGGGGCAGACCACCATGTGGTTCTTCGCTCCTCCGAGCGCCTGTACCCGCTTGCCGGTAGCGGCGGCCCGTTCGTAGACGATCCGGGCGACGGGGGCCGAACCGACGAATGAGACCGCGTCGATACCGGGGTGCTCGAGGATCCCCTCGACCACTTCCCGGCTCCCGTTGACCAGGTTCACCACACCGGGCGGGAGGTCGAGTTCGTCGAGGATCTCGAAAGCGAGGGTCTGGGTCAACGGAACCTGTTCGGATGGCTTGAGGACGAAGGTGTTGCCACAGGCGATTGCGAACGGCAGGAACCAGAAGGGAACCATCGCCGGGAAGTTGAAGGGGACGATTCCGGCGCAGACCCCCACCGGCTGGCGGATCGTCTCGGCGTCGACCCCGCGGGCAACGTCCTCGAGGATCCTTCCCTGCATCGTGGTCGGGACGGCGGCTGCGGCCTCGACCATCTCGATCATCCGACCGACCTCGGCATCGGCGTCGGGAAGGGTCTTGCCCATCTCTACGGTCACCGAACGGGCCAGGTCGGAACGCCGGGCAACCAGCTTCTGCCTCAGCTCGAACATCAGCCTCCCGCGGGCGATCGTGCTGACGTCCCGCCAGACCGGCAGCGCCTCCCTTGCGGCCGCGACCGCAGCATCGAGGTCGGAGCGATCGGAGAAGGGCACCTCGGCAAGGACTTCCCCGGTCGCCGGATCGGTGACCGGATGGAGCTCCCCGCTCGAGGAGGGGACCCAGCTGCCAGCTATGTAGTTCTCGAGGACCCTCAACCGTCCTGCCTTTCCGTCTATCCGGTTACCACGAGGCTACGACATGGACTACTTCAGAGGACCAGGAACGTGCCTGCCGCAAGCAGGAACAGGCCAAGGATCCGCAGCCGGTCCAGCGGTCGGACCGAAACCCCGGCAATGCCGAAACGGTCGATCAGGACCGACCCGAGCAGGGCTCCGGCTATCGTCGTCGCAGCCAGCACGGAGGCTCCGATCGAGGAGACCGCGGCCAGGCTTGTGATCACCGTTATCGCACCGATCGCCCCACCGGCGAGGGACCACGGAGGGGCCTCGGCGACGTTGCGCAGGCGCCCGAAGCCGCCGGTGAGGAGGAGGACGAGGCCGAGAGCCACCGTCCCGACCACGAAGTTCAGCTCGGCCGCTCCGAGGTCCCCGACCACGTCGGCAACGGAAGAGTTCAGGGGGTGCTGGATCCCGACCGCGAGTCCGGCAAGGAAGACCAGACCCAGGGGAAGCGGCTTGATCGTCCCGAAGCCGATTCGGCCGCCACCTCGCCGATCACCGGAGACGAGAAGCGCTCCGAAAACCAGGATCGGGACCGCCAACAGACGGAGAGGCCCCGCCGGGTCGGAGGCGAGGCCGAACCAGCCGGAATGGTCGACGAGGATCCCGCTGGTCAACTGGCCGGCGACGGTGGCCGCCGCGATCGCCCCCGCCCCGATCCTCCCGACCGCGAAGGTAGCCGCCGCCACGTAGGCGGCACCACAGAGTCCCCCGACCAGCTCGTAGGACTCGATCCGATCGAGTTCGGCCATCCCCGAGGCTTCCCCAGTGATCAGGAGCAGGAGGCCGATCAGGGCCAGGCCAACCAGGAAACTGACCAGGGCCGCACCGATCGGGCCGGTCCGTCCGGCCAGGACACCGTTGACCGGAGCCTGGAGCGAAAGCTGCAGCCCTACCGCGACCATTCCCACAGCGACCAGGTCGGCAGACACCGATCCCCGCTCGCCTACTTGACCGAGAGCCAGTCCGGACCGATGCCGGCGTCCACCTCGAGGGGCGGATCGAGCTCGAATGCCCCGACCATCTCCTCGATTGCCAGGGCCCTGACCGTCTCGGCCTCCGACTCCGGTCCCTCGAAGAGCAGTTCGTCATGTATCTGGAGCACGATCCGGCTCTCGAGGCCATCCTCGGCGAGCCTCCCGAAGCACCGCAGCATCGCGATCTTCATGATGTCCGCGGCCGTGCCCTGGACGATCGCGTTCACCGCGAGCCGCTCGCCGAGCTGGCGCCTCTGGCGCTGACCGGAGCCGAGCTCCGGGATCGGCCGGCGCCTGCCGAGGAGGGTCGTCACGTAGCCGGACTCCGACGCCTCTGCGACGACCTTCTCCCGGAACTCGCGGATCGCCGGGAATCGTTCGAGATAGGCCGAGACGAACTCCTCCCCCTCCGCCCGGGGGATGTTCAGCCGATCGGCGAGCCCGAAACCGGTCAGGCCATAGACGATCCCGAAGTTGACCATCTTGGCCCGCGAACGCTGGGCATCGTCCACATCTTCGGGGTCGATCTCGAAGACCTGGGCAGCGGTCGCCCGATGGACGTCGAGTCCCTCCCGGAAGAAACCCTTGAGGACGTCGTCATCCGCCACCTGGGCCAGCACCCGAAGCTCCACCTGGCTGTAGTCGGCCGAGACCATCAGATTGCCCGGCTCGGCCACGAAGCAACCCCTGATCGGCCGGCCGAGGTCGGTCCTGACCGGGATGTTCTGGAGGTTCGGGTCGGTGCTCGAGAGCCTGCCGGTCGCAGTGGCGGTCTGCTGGAAAGTGGTGTGGATCCGCCCGGTCGCGGGATCGATCATGTTCGGCAGGGGGTCGAGGTAGGTGCTCTTGAGCTTGCTCAGCTCCCGCCACCGCTCGATCAGGGGGACGATCTCGTGCTCCTCGCGGATCTGGGCGAGGACCCGGGCGTCGGTCGAATAGCCAGTCTTCCCCTTCCTCTTTCTGGTCAGGCCGAGCTCCTCGAAGAGGACCTGGCTGACCTGCTGGGGGGAGCCGATCGTGAACTGATGACCGGCGAGACGATGTATCTCCTCCTCGATCTCTGCCAACTCGGCCGCGATGCCATCGCCGATCTCGGCCAGGCGGTCGGTATCGAGCTTGAGTCCGATCCGCTCCATCGAGTCGAGCACCTCGACCAGGGGTAGCTCGACATCGACGAAGAGGGCTTCGAGGTCCATCCCGCCCAGGGTCTCCTTCTGCTCACCGGCCAGCGCCCAGACCGCGGCCACCGCCCGGGAGGCATCTTCGGGGGAGCGCCCCTCGCCGGTATCGAGCGCCAGCTGTGCCTCTCCCCCGGACGAGGAACCGGTTGCCCCGGGGGCAAGGTCCTCGAGGTCATAGCCCCTGCGATTCGGCTCGATCAACCAGGCTCCGATCCTCGTGTCGTGGACCAGGTCGAAGCCGTTCTTGCCACGATTCTCGTAGGCACCGCCCGGACCACCCAGGACGGCCTTTGCGTCATGGGTCATCACTTCCCTTCCTGAGAGCTGATCGGCGAGTTTGCCCACCGGTCCGTCGCCGACCACGGTCGTCTCGCCATCGGTAGCGACCCAGCCCCCATCGTCTGCAAGCAGCGCCACCGGTCCTTCCCCGAGGTCGGAGAGCCCCCCTTCCGCCACCTCTGGAGCCGGAAGATCGACCTCCTCGCCCCCGGATTCGACCCCGTCGTCATGGGGGATCACTCCGTCGCCGAGCGCCTTTTCGAGGCGTTCGAGGGCAGCCTTCAGCTCGAAGGTCCTCATGAACGGACGAAGGCCCGAGCGGTCGGCCTCCCGATCGAGGATCTGGTCCAGGTCGAGGCCAGTGTCGAGGTCGGTGACCATGGTCGCCAGCCGTTTCGAAATCCTCGCGTCCTCGGCATGCTCGACGAGGTTCTGTTTGCGCTTTGCCCCGGAGACGTTCTCGACGTTCTCGAGGACGGCCTCGAGCGAGCCGAACTCGTCGAGCAGGGCGGCCGCCGTCTTGTCGCCGATCCCCGGGACTCCGGGGATGTTGTCCGAGGTGTCGCCCTTGAGGCCGATCAGGTCGGTCACCTGGTCGGGCCTGACGCCGTACCGGTCGAGGACACCCGACTCGTCGTAGAGGACGGTCTCCGTGATGCCCTTGGAGGTCGCCATTACCCGGACGTGCTCCCCGACCAGCTGGAAGGCATCCCGATCGCCGGTTACCACGACGGTGTCGATGCCCCGGTCGGTCGCCTCGGTTGCGAGCGTCGCGATCACGTCGTCGGCTTCGTAGCCCTCGACCGAGACGTTGGCGTACCCGAAGGCATCGACCAGCTCGACCAGGTGGGGCCACTGGTCCCTGAGCAGGTCGGGTTTCGGCGGGCGGTGGGCCTTGTACTCGGGGTAGACCTCCTCCCTCCCCGACATGCCGGCATCCCAGGCCACGACGATCTGGCGCGGGCGGTACTCGGAGATCAGCTTGACCAGCATCGAGGCGAGGCCGAAGATCGCGTTGGTCGGCCGGCCGTCCGAGGTCGCCATCGAATCCGGGAGGGCAAAAAAGGCCCGGTAGGCGAGGCTGTTCCCGTCGACCAGGAAGAGACCACCCTGGGCCCCCGGTTCGCCGTTCTCGGTCACCGCCCGATCATAGGGCCGGGAGATGAGCCTCTCGACCCCGGGAGCGTCCTCCGTTCGCCGACCCGATGGGAATTCGTATAGTCGTCTGATGGCGACCGTAAGCGCCCAGTACAGCGTCACCGTGCGGGTCGAGCTCGATGCCCGGAGGGAGCCCCTCGGGCGTCTCACCGCAGCGATCGCCGAGGCCGGCGGCCAGATCGCCGGAGTCGACCTGATCCCCGGCGCAGGTGGCGAGGGCAAGAAGGTCCGCGAATTCACGATCGACGCGACCGACAGCGAGCACTGGGAGCGCATCCTCCGTTCGATCGGGTCGATCAAGGGGGCCCGGGTGGTCGAATACACCGACCGGACGATGCAGATGCACCGCGGGGGCAAGGTGACGGTCGAGAACAAGTACCCGCTGAAGACCCGTGATGACCTCTCGATGGCTTACACGCCCGGCGTGGCGCGGGTCTGCTCTTTCATCCACGAGGACCCGGCCCGGGCATTCGAGTACACGATCAAGAAGAACACCGTCGCGGTCGTCTCCGACGGGACGGCCGTACTCGGCCTGGGCGACATCGGTCCCGAGGCCGCGATGCCGGTCATGGAAGGCAAGGCGATGTTGTTCAAGGAATTCGCAGGCGTCGACGCCTTCCCGATCTGCCTCTCGACCACCGATCCCGACGAGATCGTCCGGACGGTCGAGCTGATCGCACCGACCTTCGGTGGAGTCAACCTCGAGGACATCGCCGCACCTCGCTGCTTCGAGATCGAGGAGCGACTCAAGGAGAGCCTCGACATCCCGGTATTCCACGATGACCAGCACGGCACCGCCGTGGTGACGATGGCGGCCCTGTTCAACGCCCTGAGGATCATCGAGAAGCCGATCGAGGAACTCAGGGTCCTCGTGGTCGGCCTTGGAGCGGCCGGAATTGCGGTGACCAAGATGATGCTCGCGGCCGGGGTCAGCCACGTGGTCGGGTGCGATCGCTCCGGGGCGGTCTCGAAATCCCGGGCCGATTACCAGTCGGGCGAGATGACCGGGATCAAGAAGTGGTTCGCCGAGAATTCGAATACGGACGAACTCGAGGGCCAGCCCGACGACCTGCTGGAGGGGATGGACCTGTTCATCGGGCTTTCCGGCCCCGGAGTGATCCATCCTGAGTCCCTGGCGAAGATGAACCGGGATGCGATCGTCTTCGCGATGGCCAATCCGAATCCCGAGGTCATGCCGGAAGAGGCCGAGCAGTACGTGAGGATCATGGCGACGGGCCGCTCCGACTTCCCAAACCAGATCAACAACGTTCTCTGTTTCCCTGGGATCTTCCGCGGGGCGCTCGACGCCGGCGCTCCGCAGATAACCGAAGAGATGAAGATGGCAGCCGCAAGGGGTATCGCCGAGGTGATCACCGACGACGAGCTCTCCGAGGACTACATCATCCCGTCGGTCTTCGACCGGGAAGTCGCACCGAAGGTTGCCGAGGCGGTGGTGGAGGAGGCCAGGCGGGAAGGCCTGGCCCGGTTCAACACCGACACCGGTTCATTCACCCTCGGGGAGTAGTCGGCCGAAACGGGATCCGGTCGAGTTCGAGGACCTCCCCCAGGGTCGTCCACTCGTTACTGCCCAGGCGAGCCATGGGATCGAGTTTCCTGACGTCGGGGTGATCGCCGTCGAGCACCTCCTCATCTATTGCGATCGACTCGACCTGGCCGAAGACCACCGTGGCGTTGCCGAAGGGCACCGTTCCGGCGAGTCGGCACTCGATCGCGGCAGGCGACCTCCTGACCCGCGGCGGGGTGACCTTCCCGGAGGGCTCGGTCTCGATGCCGAGCTCTTCGAACTCACTCAGCTCGGACGGGTAGTTGGTCCCGCTCCCGTTGACCTCGGCCAGGAGCTCCCTGCCGGCCAGGCAGACCACGAATTCACCGGTCTGCTCGACGTTGGCGAGGGTGTCCTTCGAGCCGATCGAGGTGAACTGGACTATTGGTGGGACTTCCGAAGCGACGGTGAAGAAGGAATGCGGGGCGAGGTTGGTGACGCCATCGGCCGAGACGGTCGATATCCAGGCGATCGGCCGCGGCACGACCACGGCCTTCAGGGTGAGGGCCAGGCGTCCGGGGTCGGTCTCGGCGGTGGTGAACTCCCGCTTCACTGTCGCTTGAGGTTATTCGCCGGCGCACACGGGGATCAGTAGCCGGCCAGGCCCCAGCCCCAGGTGATCCGGTCGATCCGGTCTGCCACGACGGTGTTCTTCCTGCCACCGGAGCCCGTGGTCACGTTGTCCCGCTTGCCATTCCGGCTGTTCAGGTAGTCGATCCCCTCTCGACCGAGCAGGCCACCGATTCCGTCCTGGGTCGGGTACTTCCGTCCGAGGGTGAGGAAGTCGTCGTAGGAGGACCCTTCGAGGTTCTCGATGTCGTGGTCCAGCGACAGCCTGCCGGAGGGGC
Source organism: Solirubrobacterales bacterium (assembly GCA_018883025.1). Lineage (GTDB taxonomy): Bacteria > Actinomycetota > Thermoleophilia > Solirubrobacterales > 70-9 > 67-14. Next base: position 7,042 of record VEQW01000026.1, read on the forward strand.
AACCGCCTACCGCCCACTCGGCATAAGCCTTGCCGAAGTCGGCCCGGATCCCACGGGTCGCAGCAGCGAAGACGAGGTTGTCCTTGTCCGGCCCCCCGGAGATGTACCCACCGACACAGGGGTTGGCCACGTGGAGTACGTCTGCCTCGGGTCCTCCCGAGATGGTCACGTCATCCCGGAGGTAGAGCAGGTCGGAGCCCCCGCGGCCGTCGATCACGGTTCCGGCAGAATCACCGACGTCGGAGGAGATGAAGTCCTTGGTCTCGCCCCCGGTCAGGACGTTCCTGCCCGACCCGCCGTTGATCGTCGTGGTGACCGAGGTCGGGACGGAGTTACCTATCGTGATCGCATCGTCCCCGTTGCCGCCATAGGCGATCAGGCCATTCAGGTTCTGACGAGCGGCAGGGCAGCTGACCTGGTTGCCGCCCGTAGCCGGTTGTTCGCACAGTCCTCCGGCGACCGGCGCCGGATCCGTCTGGACCGTATACCGCTGGGTCGCAACGTCGTACTCCACTCCCACCGTGTCGGCACGGGCGCTGCCGATGACCGTCAGCACGCCACTTTCGTCGATGTCGACAACGGGGCCGGTCGTATCGAAGTTCCCGGGCGAGTCGTCGTTGCAATCGATCGAGATCTCGAAGCCCTGGCATTCGTTGGTGCCGATTCCTCCATTCCCGGTGTCGGGGTCTCCCCGGTAACCCGTCAGGTCGTCGTTTCCGAGGCCGCCCTCGATCGTGTTCACCACCCCGGGGGATCCGTGCAGCTCATCGTCGAACGAGGACCCGATCACGTCCTCGAAATTCGCCAGGGCGAAACGGCTCGCGCCGATCGAGACCCCGTCGGCGAGGTTCACATACACCCCGCTCGTCTTCCGGTAGCCGGGCGGCGTATGCGTTGCGAAGGAGATCGTGTCTATCCCGGTACCACCGTCGACCGTCGCCCGGCCGTAGGACGCCGCGACGACCAGGTCGTTCCCGCCATTGGTGAACACCTTCTTGATCCCTGAGTTGAAAACGGCGGTGTCGTCGGCCGGGGTCCCCTTGACCCAATCGTCGCCCGGGCCGGGATCGAAGAAGGCCGGGCCGTTGTTGGGCAGGAGGTCGCCGTAGAGGCGATCGTTGCCGCGCTCGCCGAAGAGCTTCTCGAGCACGGTCTCCCTCGACCCGCCCCCGTTCGAGTAGAGGAAGTCGGTCCCGTTGCCCCCGTGGATCTCTGAAATGGCGACCCCGGAACTCTGGATCCGGTCGGAGCCGTTCTGGCCGAAGAGCAGGTTGCCCACCCCGCCGAGGTCCCTGAGCCGGTCGTTGCCCCCGCCCCCGTCGACGGTGTCGGTGTCACCTTCCGGAACCGTGGGACCGGCAAGGACGATGTCGTGTCCGTTCGACCCGGTGATCGAGTCGTTCCCGGTACCACCACGAACATTGTTCAGGTTGCTCGACGGGTGCAGCACGATCCGGTCGTCACCGGGTCCGGCATCGGTCTGTGACCGGCCCTTGCCGGCCCTGATCGTCTGGGTTCCGTCACCGGCGCAGATCGTGCTGTAGGGCTTGCCGATCACGGTGGTCCGCTCGCCACTAACCCAAACGACGTCACGAAAGCCGACCCTCACGCGAACCCCGTCCGCCTTGACGACACGATTCACCTTCTTGCCGAAGCACCTCTTCGGCGAACCCTCGGCCCGCTCGACCGACGGGCCGACGAGAGCGAGGAGGGCGAGGGCAGGGAGAATCGCCGCGATCGCTCCGCGGAGCAGCGTCCCGGGAAGGACTGGTCGTATGGCGGGGGGCGTATTCACTTTTCCAAGTGTGGCGGATCCGGGTCCTCGTCCCTAAGACACCCGAAGGGCACCGGAGTTACGGCCTGATCACGAAGCGCCAGAGGTCGTGCCGTGACTAGACTGCCGGTCGATGTCGGAGAGCGACGGCGACGCACGGAAGATCCTCGTCACCGGTGGCTCCGGGATGATCGGTGCGGCCCTCTGCAACGCCCTGATCGACCGGGGGGATGCGGTGGTCGGCCTAAGCCGAGACCCTGCTTCCGCTGCCAGGTCCCAGCCGTCCGTCGAGTGGCACGCCTGGGAACCAACCAGGGAACGCCCTCCGGTAGAGGCGATCTCCGGGACGGATGCAGTGGTCAATCTCGCGGGCGAACCGATCAACCAGCGGTGGAACGCGTCGGTCAAGGACCGGATCGCCCAGAGTCGGATCAAGGCCACCGCAAACCTGGTCGATGGGATCACGACGGCCGACGATCCGCCGCGGACCCTGATCTCGGGCTCGGCGATCGGCTACTACGGGAATCGGGGCGATGAACTCCTCTACGAGGATGCGACCCCCGGGGACGACTTCCTCGCCGGGGTGGTCGTCGAGTGGGAGGCGGCAGCCGAGGCGGCGGCCGGCCAGGGAATAAGGGTGGCCACGGTGCGAACCGGACACGTGCTCGACCCGAGCGGTGGGCTCCTCGGGGAGCTGCTCACCCCCTTCAAGCTGGGCCTGGGAGGCCCGATCGGGGACGGCAACCAGTACATGTCCTGGATCCACCGGGACGACGAGGTCGGGATCCTGCTCTGGTGCCTGGAGAACGAGGCCGTATCGGGGCCGGTCAACGGGACCGCGCCCAACCCGGTCACCAACCGTGACTTCTCGAAGGAGCTCGGGCGGGCGGTCAAGCGCCCGGCCGTGGTCCCGATACCGGGATTCGCCCTCGGCGCCCTGAGGGGCCCGGAATTCGCGAAGGTCCTCCAGGAGGGCCAGCGGGTCTACCCGAGGGTGGCGATCGACGGTGGCTACGAGTTCAAGCAGCCCGACCTCGCCGGGGCCCTGGCCAACCTCCTCCGCTAGCTCCGGTCCGGCCCTTCAGCCGAAGAGGATCTCGGCCTCGCGATAGGTCTCGGGGGGAACGGTCTTCAGCTCCTCTACCGCTTCGGCGAGCGGGACCATCTCGATCGCCGTACCCCTGAGCGCAGTCATCATCCCCCACTCCGACCTCTCGACCGCCTCGATCGCCCGCAGGCCGAAACGGGTCGCCAGGACCCGATCGAAAGCGGTCGGCGTCCCTCCCCGCTGGACATGGCCCAGGACGGTGGCCCGGGCCTCTTTCCCGGTCCGTTCCTCGATCTCCGACTCGAGCCAGTGGGCTACTCCACCCAGCCGGACGTGGCCGAAGGCGTCGGTCTGGGCATCGTCCTGGTCGGGGAAACCGCCTTTTGGACGGGCGCCCTCGGCAACCACGACGATTGGGGCGAAACGGTCCCGGAACCTCTCTTCGATGTAGCCACAGACCCGGTCGAGGTCGAACTCGACCTCGGGGATCAGGATCACGTTCGCACCCCCCGCAATCCCGGAATGGAGGGCTATCCAGCCGGCGTGCCGCCCCATGACCTCGACGATCAGGACCCGGTGATGGCTCTCTGCCGTGGTGTGGAGACGATCGATCGCCTCCATCGCGATGTTGACCGCGGTATCGAAGCCGAAGGTGTAGTCGGTCGCCCCGAGGTCGTTGTCGATCGTCTTCGGGACACCGACTACCCCGAAACCGGTATCCGAGAGCTGTCGGGCTACCCCGAGGGTGTCCTCTCCACCGATCGCGACCAGGGCGTCCACCCCGTCCTCGTCGAAGGTCTTCCGCACGCGATCGAAACCATCCTCGATCGATCCAGGGTTGGTCCTCGAGGTGCCGAGGATCGTCCCGCCACGGGGGAGGATCCCCCTGACCTGGTCGACACCGAGCTCGAACCGGTCGCCCTCGAGGGGGCCACGCCATCCGTCCCGGTACCCGACAAATTCGAAACCGAACTCCCGGGTACCTCGCCGAACTACTGCCCGGATGACCGCGTTGAGACCCGGGCAGTCCCCGCCGCCGGTGAGGACTCCGACCTTCAAGCCCTCAGGGCCTGAACCGCTCAGGCAGGAGCGGCTTCGCCTTGTGGAGGAGCGGCTCCAGGACCTTGATCACGATCCCGGTGAAGAAGACCCCGAAGAAGACGAGGCCGGCGACCGGGCCGCCCTGGCCGAGCGTGTACGAGACGAGCGCCAGGGCGAGGGCCAGGAAGAATGAGACTGGAAGGACCATGTGGGGCGATCCTACCGGAGCCCGTCCCGGCCGGAATCGGCCATCGCGGCCAGGGTCTGGTCGAGGAACTCGGCGACTGCCGGTGGTCCGCCCTCGCCGGCCAGCGCGACCAGCCTGGATCCGATGATCACTCCATCAGCGAATCGGCCCACCTCTGCGGCCTGCTCCCCGGTCCCGATCCCGAATCCGACCGCTACCGGGGCCGGTGACTCATCCGAAACCTCCCTGACAAGGTCGGCGAGGTCGGCGGGAAGACGTTCCCTCGCACCGGTCGTGCCTACGTCCGAGACCAGGTAGACGAACCCCGAGGCCGTCTCGAGGATCTCCCGACGCCGCTCGCCGGTCGTCGTCGGTGCGACGAGGGGGATCACGGCAAGGCCGGCATCGGAAAGCTCGGTCCTGATCGACTCGTCGGTTCCGAGGGGAAGGTCGGGGATGACCACGCCGGACACCCCGGCCGACGCGACCTGCCCGGCGAATTCGGACGGCCCACCACCTCCGATGACCAGGCCTGAATAGGCGAGCAGGATCACCGGGACCCGCTCGGAGATCGAGGATGCGATCCCGAGGACCTCCTCCACCCCGATCCCGTTGCCCAGGGCGACAGTGCCGGCCTCCTGGATCACCGGACCGTCGGCGAGGGGATCGGAATACGGGATCCCGATCTCGACCAGGTCGGCACCGGCATCGACGTAGGTCGACGCGATCTCGAGCGAAGTCGGGAGATCGGGGTAACCACCCATCAGGTAGGGCATCAGGGCGGCACGGCCCTGGCGGTTCGCGGCCTTGAAGGCCGCGGAGATCCGTTCGGTACCCCGATCAGCCAAGGTCGGATCCGAGGACCTCGGCCAGGTCCCTGTCACCGCGCCCCGAGAGCGAGACGACGTCGAAGCCTTCCCCGCCGATCCGACCGTCGCCGCCGATCCAGGCGAAGGCGTGGGCGGTTTCGAGCGCCGGGATGATTCCCTCGATTCGACTCAGTTCGCGGAACGCATCGAGCGCATCGGAGTCGGTGACCGAGACGTAATTGGCCCGTCCCGAGTCCCTCAGCCAGGCATGCTCTGGACCGACCCCGGGGTAGTCGAGACCGGCCGAAACGGAATGTGCCTCCTCTATCTGTCCCTCGGTGTCGGCGATCACCGCTGAGAGCGATCCGTGGAGGACGGCGGTCCGACCGGCGGCGAGGGGCGCGCCGTGCCTGCCAGAAGCGATTCCCTCGCCGGCTGCCTCGACGCCGACCAGCTCCACCCCAGGGTCGTCGAGGAAGGCGGCAAAGATCCCCATCGCGTTCGACCCCCCACCGACGCAGGCGACCACCCGATCGGGGAGGCTGCCCTCGGCATCGAGCGATTGCTCACGAGCCTCGTCCCCGATCACCCGCTGGAGGTCCCGGACGAGGTCCGGGAAGGGATGAGGACCGACGACCGACCCGATCACGTAGTGGGTCGTCGCGACGTTTGCGACCCAGTCCCTGATCGCGGCACTTACCGCCTCCTTGAGGGTCCGGGCACCGGCCTCGACCGGAACGACCTCGGCGCCGAGCAGTCCCATCCGCTCGACGTTCGGACGCTGGCGGCGGATGTCCTCGCTCCCCATGTAGACGACGCACTCGACGTCGAGAAGCGCGCAGGCCGTGGCCGTGGCAACACCATGCTGCCCTGCGCCGGTCTCGGCGATCACCCGTTGCTTACCCATCCGGCGGGCGAGCAGCACCTGGCCGATCGCGTTGTTGATCTTGTGGGCTCCCGTATGGGCCAGGTCCTCCCGCTTCAGGTAGGTCTTCCGGCCGCACCTCTCGCTCAGGCTCTCGGCCAGGTAGAGGGGGGTGGGACGTCCGATGTAGTCGCGTCGAAGCAACTCGAGCCGGGCGATGAAGTCTGGATCTCCCGAAGCCTCCTCCCAGGCCGCGGCCAGCTCGTCCAGGGCCGGGATCAGGGTTTCGGGTACGTACCGGCCCCCATATGGCCCGAATCGGCCGGGATCGGCAGCCTCACCGTTGTCTCCGGCAGCCGGACTCACTCGGCCACCACCGGGGCGCCCTGGGCAGCCTCGATGAACCGGGCCATCAGGGCGTGGTCCTTGATCCCGGGTTTCACTTCGACCCCGCTGGCTACGTCGACCGCGTCCGGCCTTGCAGTCTCGATCGCCAGACCGACGTTTTCGGGGTCGAGTCCGCCGGCGAGGATGAAGGGAATGCCGGTGTGGTGGTTGGCGAGGAGCTCCCAGTCGAAAACCTGTCCGGTCCCTCCGCGAAGCCCCCCTCGGCGGCTGTCGAAGAGATGCCAGGCCGTGCGGAAGGGTTCGGCGCGGTGGAGGTCGGCAGCGCTCGAGACGTGGATCGCCTTGATCACCGGACAGCCGGTCCGACGGGCCACCTCGGTACAGAAGGCTGGTCCCTCCTCACCGCTCAGCTGGACCATCGTCAGGCTCGCGTTCCCGGCGGCATCGACGACCCGTTCGAGGCTCGGGTTGACGAAGACGCCGACGACTTCGCACTTCCTCTTCATGGCGGCACCGATCACCGCGGCATCCGAATACTTGACCGACCGCGGGCTCTTCCGGTGGTGAACGAGGCCGATCGCCCAGGCTCCGAGCCTGGCCGCCTCCTCAGCGTCCTCGAGACGCGTTATCCCGCAGAACTTGACCCTCATCAGGGAAAGGGTAAGACACCGGGGGATCGGTGACCGGCACGGGGTTCGACCGGTCGGGAGCCGCCGGACGGCTCAGGGGCGATCGCCGAGCTCTACCTCGACCTCGGTCTCGCGGCCGTCGCGAACGACGACCAGCTCGACCGTGTCCCCGACCTCGAGGTCATCGATCACCCTGGCGATGTCGGCCATGGTCGGCTCATCCACCGAGCCGAACCGAACGATCAGGTCCCCGGGGCCATCGGCGGCACCCCTGAGGCCGGCCCGGTCTGCCGGTCCACCCGGCACCACCTGTTCGACCAGGACGCCGTCCCGGCCCGGCAGGCTATCCGATCCGGAGGCATCGCTGCCGGAGTAGTCCCGGCCGGATATCCCGAGCCAGGGGTGCTCCACCTGGCCGGTTTCGCGTATCTGGCCAACGACGTCCTCGACGGTATTCGAGGGAACCGCAAACCCGATTCCGACGTTTCCGTTGGAACCGCCACCGGTAGCTATCTGGGAGTTGACCCCGATCACCCGACCGTCACGGTCGAGCAAGGGCCCCCCGGAGTTGCCGGGGTTGATCGCGGCATCGGTCTGGATCACGTCCGGGATCGTGTAGGCATCGGTGGCCGTTATCTCCCGTTGGAGGGCCGAGACGATTCCGGTCGTAACCGTCTTCTCCAGGCCAAAGGGGTTTCCGATCGCGACGACGGGGTCACCGACCTGCACTTCGTCCGAATCGGCCAGCTCGAGCGGATCGAGGGCCTCGGCAGGGGCGTCGACCTCGAGGAGTGCCAGGTCGGAAGATGGGTCAGCGCCGACGACCGTTGCCTCGTAGTCCTCGTCACCGAGCCTGACCGTTACCGAAGACGCCCCCTGGACGACGTGGTTGTTGGTCACCATCGAGCCATCGCGATCGATCACGAAGCCGGTTCCGGTTGCCTCGCCCTGGCTGGGGCCGCCGAATGGGGAGTAGGGCGTGCCCCGGCTTTCGATGGTCGCCGAGATGAAGCCGATCCCGGCTTCGGTGTCGCGGTAGATCTGGTTGACCTGGTTGGTCGAATCGTCGGACCCGCCCGAGCCGGTAGCCAGGCTCGCCACCGTGCCGGCCCCGGATCCGTCGTCATCACGCTGGGGGATAACCCCGGCCGATACGACCAGGAAGGCCACCAGGGCGACGACGGCACCGCCGACCGCGGCCGCAAGGAGCAGTTCGATGAAGCGTGTCCGTCCTGGATTCAAGGCATCGGAAGCGTTGCAGCCGCCGCTTGGCGAAATCTAAGGGCGGTCCCAAGGTTGCCTAAATCGAACCCCGGGAGAGACCGCCCGATCAGGGAAGTTCGTGCTCGGTCGTCTCGTCCGAGGCGGCCGCAAACTCCCTGACGAGTGTTTCTGGATCGTCCGAGCGCATCAGGCTCTCCCCGATCAGCGCCCCGTCGACCCCGATCCGTTCCAGCTCGGCGAGCTGGTCCCGTTGGGAGATGCCGCTCTCTGAGACGACCGTCGTCCCGGTCGGTACGTCGGGCATCAGCTCGTAGGTGGTCGCCACGTCGACCTCGCCGGTATCGAGGTTCCGGTTGTTGATCCCGATCACCTCGGCACCACTCTCGAGGGCCCTGGCAAGATCATCGTCGTCATGGACCTCGACCAGGCAGTCGAGGTCCAGTTGACCTGCCTCCGCCTGGAACTCATCGAGTCGGGAGTCCCTGAGTACGGTCGCGATCAGGAGTACGGCATCTGCTCCGGCGGCTGCGGACTCGGTCAGCTGGTAGGGGTCGACGATGAAGTCCTTGCGCAGGATCGGCAGGCCGGAACTCTCGCGGGCGAGGGCGAGGTCCTCGAGTCCTCCCCCGAAGTTCGATCGATCGGTCAGGACCGACAGCGCCGCCGCTCCACCTGCTTCATAGGCCCGTACCTGGGCGGCCAGGTCACGGTCCGGCGCGATCGGGCCGGCGCTCGGCGAGTGCCGCTTGAACTCACAGATCAGGGAGATGCCAGGAGTAGCCAGCGCTTCACTGAACGGGCGGTCCTGGTCGCGGGCGGCCAGACGTTCCTCCAGTTCCTCGATCGGAACTGCCTGGCGACGCTCCTCAACACCGGCCTGGGCAGAGTCGATCAGTTGGTCGAGTAGAGCCACGTCCTTCCGGGACCCTATCGCCCCGGTCCTGACTCGACCAGGCGTTCGAGCACACGGGCAGCCTCTCCCGAGTCGATCGACTCGGTGGCGATCGGAATGGCGTCGGCGAGCGTCTCGGCCCGCCCCGCCACGAAGATCGCCGCTGCCGCGTTGGCTACCGCGAAGTCGCGTGCGGCCGAGTCCTCCCCGGCGAGGATATTCCGGGTCGCCTCCGCATTCTCTGCCGGGGTTCCACCCACCAAGTCATCGGGACTGGCCTCACGGAGACCCAGGTCAGCCGGTTCGATCGACCACTCCTCGATCTCCCCGTTCCTCACCTCGAAGATCCGGGTGGGGGCGGTCAGGGCTATCTCGTCGGTCCCGTCCTCGGCCGAGACGACCAGGGCGTGCTCCGACCCGAGCGTCGAGAGGGCGCCGGCGACCGTCTCCTGGAACTCCCGGTCGGAAACGCCGACAACCTGGCGCTTTGCATCGGCTGGGTTGGTCAGGGGTCCGAGCAGGTTGAATGCCGTGCGGACGCCCAGGGCCTTCCGTACGGGAACCACGTACCGGGTCGCTTCGTGGTGGAGCGGGGCGAACATGAAACCGAAGCCGACCTCGTCGATCGAGGCGGCAATCGCTTCGGGAGTGAGGTCGATCGGGACTCCCAGCTCCTCGAGGAGGTCGGCCGAACCGCAGAGGCTGGTGTTCGAGCGGTTGCCGTGCTTGGCGACGGCACAGCCCGCTCCGGCCGCGACCAGGGCCGCGATCGTCGAGGCATTGATCGTCGAAGGGCCACCACCGGTGCCCGCGGTATCGACTACGTCCGGCCTCTCGGGCGAGACTGGGGTCGCCAGTCGCCGCATCGTTCGGGCCATTCCGGCGAGTTCCTCGACCGTCTCGCCCTTCGTCCGAAGGGCGATCAGGAAGGCGGCGGTCTGGACTTCGTCGGCCCCGCCCTCCATGATCACGGTCAGGACCGCCTCGACCTCATCGGCGTCGAGGTCCTCTCCCGAGGCGAGTCGGTCGATGGCCCCGGTCAGCACCTGATCAGGCATCCGGTGGATCACCCCCGAGGAAGTTCGCGATCATCTGCCTGCCTTCCGGGGTGAGGATCGATTCGGGATGGAACTGGACCCCTTCGGCGGGGAGTTCCCGATGGCGGACCGCCATCACTATCCCGTCGTACTCGGAGCTGACTTCGAGTTCCCCGGGCAGGTCGGGATCGGCAACCAGCGAGTGGTAACGACCGACCACCATCGGGTTCGGAAGCCCGGCGAAGATGGTTCGCTCGTCGTGCCGGACCTCTGCCGACTTGCCGTGGATCGGCTCGGCCCTGACCACCCTTCCGCCGAAGGCCTCGACAAGGGCCTGGTGACCGAGACAGACCCCGAGGACGGGTATGCCGGCCCGGGCGAAGGCCGCGATCGCCTCGGTTGAGAGGCCGGCCTCCGATGGGGTGCACGGTCCCGGCGAAACCACGACCCGGTCGAAGCCACCCCCGAGGAGCTCGTCGATCGAGGCCTGGTCGTTCCTCACGACCTCCACCTTCGCACCGAGTTCGCCCAGGTACTGGACGAGGTTGAAGGTGAACGAGTCGTAGTTGTCGATCACAAGGACCTTCATTCGATATCCCCGATCAAGGCCACTCCGGGTTGCGGCAGGCCGTTTCGACCGCCTTGAACATCGCCGTCGCCTTGTCGACCGACTCCTGGTATTCGCGCTCCGGTACGGCATCTGCCACCGTGCCACCGCCGGACTGGACGTACACCTCCCCGTTGCGGACGACCGCCGTCCGGATGTGAATCGCCGTGTCGAGGTCGCCGTTCCAGGAGAGGTAACCGACCGCGCCTCCGTACGGCCCGCGCTTGACCGGCTCGACTTCATCGATGATCTCCATCGCCCTCACCTTGGGAGCTCCGGAGAGGGTCCCGGCAGGCAAGGCGG
>VEQW01000101.1 GCA_018883025.1 Solirubrobacterales bacterium
CCCCTCCTCGGTGAGTACATCCCCCGTCTACCTCCCGCGCACGGGGAGCTAGCGGTCAGGTGAAAAGGACCGAACCACCTGGGAGTTCATGGCAGGGGGGTCGGGTAGGTGCGAGTGGGAACTGGTGGGGTAGGCGGGAGCACCTGCCCGAGCCCCCGCCTGACTCAACGCGGTCGGTGCGCCGCAGGGGCAGACGGGTCCGAAAGGAGAAGGCTCGGGGAGAGGAGCGGAGAGGGAGGGATTCGAACCCTCGAGAGGACTTGCGCCCCCTACTCGCTTAGCAGGCGAGTGCCTTCAGCCACTCGGCCACCTCTCCGGGAGCGCCGATTCTACGGATTCGGCCTTGGCTCCGGATACGCTCGGGGTAGATGGCGCCGCCTCGCCAGGCATACGACTACTACCGGGAGGTCTTCGAGGGGATCGAGGCTCCCTTCGCCTTCGTCGACCTCGATGCGATGTGGTCGAACTCCGACTCGATGCTCGAGCGAGCCGGGGACGTGGCGATCCGGCCGGCGTCGAAGTCGCTGCGGTGCCGCTCGATAATCGATCGGATCCTCGAGCGCGACGATCGCTACCAGGGGGTAATGACCTACACCCTGCCCGAGACCCTCTGGCTGGAGGAGGCCGGGATGGAGGACCTGCTCCTCGCCTACCCGACGACCGACCTCGAGGCCCTGGCCCAGCTCGCGGTCAGGAACGCGGCCAATCCCGAGGGCGCCCCGATCCTCACCGTCGACTGCGTCGAGCACCTCGACCTGATCGAGTCGGTCCTCGGGCCGACCGCCGGCACCGTCCGCCTCTGCCTCGAGCTCGATGCCGCCTGGTGGGCCTTCGGCGACCGGCTGAAGATCGGGGCGAAACGCTCACCGATCCATTCGGCCGATGATGCGATCGGGCTGGCCCGGGAGATCGCCAGCCGCGACAAGCTCGAGCTGGTCGCGCTGATGGCCTACGAAGGGCAGATCTCCGGCGTGGGGGACCGCCCACCCGGCCGACCTTTCAGGGCCGGGCTGATCAAGTGGATGCAGCGGAACTCGATCGAGGAGATCGCCCAGCGAAGGACCGAGGTGGTCGAGGCGCTGAAGGCCGAGGCCGAGATCGAGATCGTCAACGGCGGCGGCACCGGCTCGCTCGAGTTCACCTCGGAAGAGCCGGAGGTGACCGAGGTCGCAGCAGGCTCGGGCTTCTACGCGCCCAACCAGTTCGACCACTACTCCTGGTTCTCGCTCACCCCGGCTGCCGCCTTTGCGATCCCTGTCGTCCGGAGACCCGGCCCGGGGGTGGTGACCGGGCTCGGCGGCGGCTACCTCTCCTCCGGTGCGCCCGGCCCTGCCCGGATGCCGAGCCCGTGGCTGCCTGCGGACCTCGCCCTCGACAAGGAGGAGGGGGCGGGCGAAGTCCAGACTCCTCTGCTCGGCCCGGCTGCCGATCGACTCCAGATCGGCGATCCGGTCTTCATGCGACACAGCAAGGCCGGGGAGCTCTGCGAGAGGTTCAACTCGCTCTACCTGGTCGAGGACGGTGAGATCGTCGACCAGGTCCCCACCTATCGGGGCGAGGGCAAGGCCTTCCTCTAGGGCTAGGGCCCGAGGACCCGCTCGAGGTAGGCGTTGGTGAAGGTCCTCTCCGGGTCGAGGGTGTCCCTGACCGCCTGGAACGCCACCCAGTCCGGATAAAGGGGGGCCAGCTCGGCGGCGGTCCGGGTGTGGTGCTTGCCCCAATGGGGCCTTCCGCCCCGCTCGGTGAAGATCGGCTCCAGTTCCCGGAACCAGCGCTCCCACTCGGCACTTGCATGCTGGTGGACGGCTACATATATAGAGGGGCGCTCGAATGACGGGCTGAGCATCGCCTCATCCGGCCCCAGGACCCGGCACTCGACCGGCATCCCGAGTGGCATCCCCTGCTCCTCGATCGTCTCGAGTACCAGGGCAAGGGCCTCCAGGCCCTCCTCCCTCGGCAGGCAGTACTCCATCTCGTTGAACCTGATCGAGCGCTCGTTCACGAACAGCCGGTGGGCCGTGTCGGTCTGCTCCCCTTGCGCCATGAACCGGGAGGAGAATCTCGCCACCCCCGGGATCGCCCGGGGGAAGTGGGTCAGGCCCCGCAGCAGCACGTCCCCGATCCCGTTCTCGACTACCCGGTCGGAGATGAACTTCTCGACCTCGCTCCTCGGTGCCGGCGGACGGTCGGTCCGGTTCCGTCGCAGTGTGAGCGCGGTATCGGAGTAGGGGAAGACGAAGAACTCGAAGTGGTCGTTCTCGGCCGCCAGGCGGTCGAAGTCCGACAGGGCCTCTTCGAGTGGCATCGGGATGTCCTCCCGGTGGAGGTTGAAGGCCGGGACGGCCTGGATCGTCGCCGCGACGATCACCCCGAGCGAGCCGATCGCGATCCGGGCGGCCCGGAGCAACTGGACGTCCCCCTCGTCGATCGTCACGACCTCACCCGTCGCAGTCACCAGGTCGATATCGACCACCTGGGCGGCGAGGTTCTGGAAGTCCTCCCCCGTCCCGTGGGTCCCGGTCGAGAATCCGCCGGCCAGGGTCTGGCAATCGATGTCGCCCAAATTGGGCAGGGCGAGGCCGAGGTCGTCGAGCTCGCCCGCGAGGTCCTCGAGCACGGTCCCGGCCAGCACCTTCACCCGGCCGCTTGCCCGGTCGGCGTCCAGCACACCGGAGAACCCGGAGAGGTCGATCATCACGTCGTCGGTCATCGGCGCCCCGGTGAACGAGTGGCCTGAGCCTGCGACCGTCACCTGGCGTCCGGCAGAAGCGGCGATCCCGACCATGTCGACCAGCTCTCCCCGACTCAAAGGGCGCTCGATCACCCGGGGGTGGCACTCCTCCCCGGCCCAGTTCTTCCAGACGGTCTCCGACCTCCGTCTGAGTAGCGGCAGCGCCATCACTTGCCCCCCGTCGCTGCCAGCGGTTCGGACTCGGTCGGCCGGGGGTCGGCGATCGGGCGGACCAGCACCCAGACCACCCCGAGCAGGACGATCATCACCACGGCCGGAAGTGCGTAACCCGCCACCCCGGCAAGGTATCCGGCCCCGACCGCACCGACCATCTGGCCGCCACCCCAGGCCACGTTGGCGCTGCCGGCTGCGTAACCCTGGTTCAGCCCCGCGGCCGTCGCCCGGTCAGTGATCAGGGTCGAGGCCGGGGTGAAGGCAAGGCCGGCCCCAAAGGCGACCAGCACCACCCCGAACAGAAGCATCGGCAGGACCTCGAAGAAGCCGACCACCGCGATCGCCGCGGACATCACCACCAGGCCCGCCAGGTAAGGGACCTTCCTGCCGACCCGGTCGCTGAACCGACCGACGAAGGGACCGACGATCGCCTCGATCAGGGATCCGCCGGCAAAGGCACCGGCGATCATCCAGGGAGTTGCCCCCAGATCGTCCAGCCGGAGCGGCCCGAGGACGACGATCATCCCGAAGGCGGCCGAAGGCCCTGCCAGCACCAGCACGGTCCGGGTGAGGCGGGCCCGCCGGGCCGCCTTGACCGCATCGCTTACCTCCTGGCCCTCGACCTCGGCGACCGAGGGGATGGTCATCGCGAAGAGAGCGATCACGACTGCCAGGACCAGCACCGCGCTGAACACGGGGCCGGTCCCTACCTCGTGGGCGACCGCACCGATCGGGGAGCCGAGCATCTCCCCCACCACCGCGGCGGCGATCACCGTGCCCATCACCTGGCCGCGCCTCTCCCTGGGGGCGGCCGAGATGACCCAGCTGATCGCCCCGGCCCACATCAGCGCACCAAATGCTCCCTGGAGGAAGCGGGCCCCGTCGAGCAGGGCAATCGAATCGGTCCAGCCGAAGATCGTGCTGAACAGGCCTACCCCGCCCAGGCCGATGATCGTCGCCCTGCGGGGTCCGTAACGGGCCGCGATCCAGCCGGCCGGCAGGGCGAGGACGACTGCACCGGCGGCGAAGCTGCCGGAGAGCACGCCGACTGCCGCATCGCTCAGGCCGAGCTCGTCCCGGTAGCTCGGGAGGAGCGGGGTCAAGACCGCGAAGAAGGTGGTCTCCATGAAGACGACCGAACAGGCCAGGACGAGCAGGCGTCGCATTCCCCGATTCTCCCAACCCCCCGACCCGACCGCCCCGATCCACCC
>VEQW01000027.1 GCA_018883025.1 Solirubrobacterales bacterium
CTCGATCGAGAGGTAGGCGAGGGAGTCGGCCCCGACGACTTCACAGATCTCCTCGACCTTTCGACCGTGGGCGACCATCTCCTCACGACCGGACATGTCCACCCCGTAGTTACAGCCGTAGCGGATTGGCGGGGCCGATATACGGAGGTGAACCTCGGTCGCACCGGCCTCGCGGAGCATGCCGACGATCTGGCGGGTCGTGTTGCCTCTCACGATCGAGTCGTCGACCACGACGACCCGCTTGCCGGAGACGATCTCGGGGAGCGGGTTGAACTTCATCCTCAGGCCGTGCTGGCGGAGTTCCTGCCCGGGCTGGATGAAGGTCCGGGCGACGTAGCGGTTCTTGATTAGGCCGTCGTCCTGGGGCAGGCCGGAGGCCCGGGCGAAGCCCCGGGCAGCCGGGGTGCCGGAGTCCGGGACGGCGATCACCAGATCGGCCTCGACCGGCGATTCCCGCCAGAGGATCTCGCCCATCCTGCCCCGGACCTCCTGGAGGCGCTTGCCCTCGAGTCGGGTGTCGGGGCGGGAGAAGTAGATGTGCTCGAACACGCACATCGCCTTCCGGTCGGAGGTCAGGACCTGCCGGGACTCGAGGCCCTTCTCGTTCAGGGAGACCATCTCCCCGGGGTTTACCTCCCGAACCAGCTCGGCGCCGATGATGTCGAAGGCAGAGCTCTCCGAGGCGATCACCCAGTCGTCTTCGAGCCGACCGATCGAGAGCGGCCGGATGCCGAGCGGATCGCGGAAGGCGACGATCGCGTGCTTGGTCATGACCACGGTCGAATAGGCGCCCTTCAGCTGGGGCATCACGTTTGCGACGGCATCCTCGACGTAGCGGCCGTAATCGGAGGAGATCAGCGCCGCGATGATCTCGGAGTCGGTCGTCCCGCGGAAGTCGATCCCCTTGTGGCGGAGCTGGTTGTAGAGCTCGACCGCATTGATCAGGTTGCCGTTGTGGGCGAGGGCGAGCTCGCGGCCGTCGTCTCGCCAGATCGGCTGGGCGTTCTCCCAGGAGCCGCCGCCTGTGGTCGAGTATCGGACGTGGCCGATCGCCATCGACCCGGTCAGGGCCCTGAGCTTGTCCTCGTCGAACACCTGGGAGACCAGGCCGGCGTCGCGGATCGTCGTGATGTGACCGCCTTCGCAGGTGGCGATGCCGGCCGACTCCTGGCCGCGGTGCTGGAGCGCGTAGAGCCCGAAGTAGGTCAGGCGGGAGACGTCCCTTCCGGGTGCGTATACCCCAAACACCCCGCACTCGTCGCGGGGGCCGTCACGTTCCGGGATCGTCGCCTCGTCGGCGGGGCTCAAGGCCTCTAAACCACCTGTCGGTCTCGGGTGAAGGGGACGGTGAGGGAACGCCGGCAGGACCTCCTCCGGAATTCCCTGCTTAGGGAGCGTAGCAGCAGCCGGTGAGGGGTCGGGCCGCCTGGGGAGGGCGACGGGCCGTCGTCGCGGCTCACGCCTCGACCGCGGCCGGGAGCGACTCCCAGGCCTCGCGGAGGCGGGCCAGCCCAAGCGCGACCGTCCGCTCTCCGGCCGCCACCCGCAGCTCGTCCCCGGCGACCGGACCGAGCATCTCGACCGGGACCCCCTTCCCACCGAGCTGCTCGAGAACGGAATGCTCACCGGCCAGGATGAATCCGCCCGGGCACTCGCCGAACAGGGCATCTTCGGGCGAGCAGTCGGTGCGGGCGATCAGGGAACCGAGGTCGACCTCGCAGCCCAGGCCGGCGTTGATGGCCAGCTCGGCGAGGGCGACCGCTATGCCGCCATCGGAGACGTCGTGGGCAGTCCGAACCGAGCCACTCCTCACTGCATCGCGTACCAGCTCGATCGCGGCGATCGCGCCTTCGAGGTCGGGGTCGGGAAGGCCGGGTCCGAGCGAACCTGTCAGTGCCGCGAACTCGGACCCGGCGAGGGAGGGATCGAACGGGCCGACCAGGGCGATCTGGTCTCCCTCTTCCCAGGGTCGGGAGGCGACCCGGTTGGGGTCGGGTACTTCCCCGACCATGCCGACTACCGGGGTCGGGTAGATCGGACCGGACGGCGTCTCGTTGTAGAGGGAGACGTTCCCACCGACCACCGGCACCCCGAGCGCCCTGCAGGCATCGCCCAGTCCCTCGACCGAGCGGGTCAGCTGCCACGCGATCGTCGGCTTCTCGGGGTTTCCGAAGTTGAGGCAGTTGGTCAGTCCGAGCGGCTCGGCCCCGACGCAGGCAAGATTGGCCGCGCACTCGAGAACGGTTCCGACCGTGCCGCTCCACGGTTCGCAGGCGACCCGTCGGCCCGAGCCATCGATCGCGACGGCGATCGCGGTCCCGGCTTCGGGGATCGAGAGCACGGCAGCATCCGCTGGCCCAGGCCTAACCACCGTGCGCGAGCCGACAATCGAGTCGTACTGCTCGAAGGCCCATTGCTTGGAGGCGATCGTGGGGGAGGCGAGCAGGGCGAGCAGGGCCTCCGCGGGGTCGGCCTCCGGATCGAGGGAAGGGTCGTTCGAGTAGGGCCACTCGGTGGGTTCGGCCGGCTCGAGGTCGTAGGCGGGGCAGCCGTCGACCAGGTCATCCACCGCCATCTCGCCAACCGCCTCCCCGTCGGCAACCACGGTGAACTTCCCGGAATCAGTGACTCGACCGACCACCGCGAAACCGGTCTGCCACTTCTCGCAGACCTCCCGAACCCGTTCCACCTGGTCGGGTTCGACGATCGCCAGCATCCGTTCCTGGGACTCCGAAACCATGATCTCGAAGGGCTCCATCCCGGCTTCGCGAAGCGGCACCTCATCGACGTCGATCTCGATTCCGACCCTGCCGGCCGAGGCCATCTCCCCGGCTGAGGAGGTAAGCCCGGCGGCTCCCAGGTCCTGGAGGGATACGAGGAGCCCCTCCGCCAGCAGTTCCTGGCAGCACTCGAGCACCTTCGACTCTTCGAACGGGTCACCGATCTGGACGGTCGGGCGCTTGGCGTCGTCGCCCTCCCCGAGCTCGGCCGAGGCAAGGACCGAGGCCCCCCCGATCCCGTCGCGACCGGTCAGGGATCCGATCAGTACGACCAGGTTCCCCGGTCCGGACGCGGCCGCCCGAACCATCTCGTCGGTCTTCGCCAGACCGACGCACATCGCGTTGACCAGTGGGTTCTGGGCGTAAGGGGCGGCGAACTCGATCTCGCCCCCGACCGTCGGGATGCCCATCGAGTTCCCGTAATGGCCGATCCCCCGGACCACCCCGTCGACCAGGTACCTGGTTCGCTCGTCGTCGGGCGGTCCGAACCTGAGCGAGTCGAGCATCGCGATCGGTCGGGCACCGAGGGCGATCACGTCACGGAGGATCCCGCCGACCCCGGTCGCCGCCCCCTGGAACGGCTCGACCGCGCTCGGGTGGTTGTGGGATTCGACCTTGAAGGCAACCGAGTACCCGTTTCCGACGTCGACGGCGCCGGCGTTCTCGCCCGGGCCCATCACCACCCGTGGTCCCTCGGTCGGCAGGGTCGAGAGCAGCTTCCGGGAGTGCTTGTAACCGCAGTGCTCGGACCAGAGCAGCGAGAACATCGCCAGCTCGACTCCGTTCGGCTCACGGCCCATCCGGTCGCAGATCAACTCGTACTCGCGATCGGTCAGGCCGAGTTCGCGGTGCCTAGCCAACGCCCGCCCCGATCACGCCGCGGAAGATCGCCAGCCCGTCCTCGGAGCCGGTCAGGGCATCGACCGCGTGCTCGGGGTGGGGCATCAGTCCAAGCACGTTTCCCTCCCGGTTGACGATCCCGGCGATGTCGTCGAGCGATCCGTTCGGGTTGCTGCCGGGCGAGTACCGAAAGGCGACCTGCCCGCCCGAGACGATCTCTTCCAGCAGGTCGGGTGGGGCGAAGAACCGGCCGCTCTGGTGCTTGACCGGGACCGAGAGGACATGGCCGGGCTCGAGCGCCGAGGTCCAGGGCGAGTCGGCCTCCCCGACCACAAGCTCACCCTGGTGGCAGGTGAACCGGGTCGAGTCGTTCGGCAGGAGGGCACCGGGCAGGAGCCCCGACTCGCACAGGACCTGGAAGCCGTTGCAGATCCCGATCACCGGTCCTCCATCGGCCGCGAACCGGGCTACCGCCTCCATCGCCGGGGAGAACCGGGCGATCGAGCCGGCCCGCAGGTAATCCCCGTAAGAGAAGCCGCCCGGCACGACAACCGCATCGACCCCGCCCAGGTCGTCGTCGCCGTGCCAGATCAGCCGGGCCTCACCACCGGCCAGCCGACAGGCGTTGAGCGCGTCCCGCTCGTCACAGGAGCCAGGGAACTGGAGCACGCCCCAGACCAGCAGTCGTCGAGAATCTCGATCTCGTAGTCCTCGATCAGCGGATTGGCGAGGAGCTTCTGGCAGAGGTCGTCGATCCGGTCGGGGTCGTCGGCCACCAGCTCGACCAGCCGGCCGACCCGGACTTCCTCGACCCCGTCGAATCCGAGTGCCGGCAAAGCCCGCTCGACGGCCTTCCCCTGGGCGTCGAGGATCCCCTCGCGGGGCCGGATCAGCACGCGGACCTTCTTTCCTCCATCACCCATCAGACGAGCTTCTCCCCGGTGATCATCCGGTAGGCCTCGAGGTAGCGATCCCGGGTCTGGGCGATCACGTCCTCGGGCAGCTCCGGCCCCGGAGGTGAATGGTCCCAGCCGGTCGCGTCTGCCCAGTCGCGGACGTACTGCTTGTCGAAGGAGGGCTGTGACCTCCCGGGTTCGTATTCCGCCTCCGGCCAGTAGCGCGAGGAATCGGGGGTCATCACCTCGTCACCGAGGACGACTTCGGCCCCGGCGTGGCTTCCGAACTCGAACTTCGTGTCTGCGAGGATGATTCCCCGGTCGGCCGCGTGGCGGGCACCGAACTCGTAGAGCTCGATCGAGATCCGGCGGAGCTCCTCCATCAATGCCCGGTCGCCGATCATCTCGGCGGCCTCCTCGAAGCTCACGTTCTCGTCGTGGTCGCCGAATTCGGCCTTGGTCGCCGGGGTGAAGATCGGCCGGGGCAGACGGTCGGACTCGACCAGCCCTGTCGGCAGGCCGACCCCGCAGACCGAGCCCGTCTCCTGGTACTCGCGCCAGCCCGATCCCGACAGGTAACCGCGGACGACGCACTCGACCGGGTACATCTCCAGCCTCCGGACCAGCATCGCCCTCCCCCGGACGGATTCGGGAACGTCTTCGACCGAGATCAGGTGGTTCGGCACGATCCCGCTCGTCTGGCCGAACCAGAAGGTCGACATGCCGTTGAGGACACGCCCTTTGTCGGGGATCTCGTTGGGCAGGATCACGTCGTAGATCGAGATTCGGTCGGATGCGACCATCAGCAGGTCGTCGCCCGACTCGTAGACCTCTCGCACCTTGCCCGAGCCGTGAAGGGTCAGGTTTTCGAGCTCCTCGACCATGCTTTCGATGCTACCCGGCAGGCGCGGATGCCTCCCCACGGTTCCTGCTGTTTGCGGACCTCGGGCCGGCCGCATCGCGGCCAGCGTCTTCCTCTGGCGGAAGGTCTAGGGGAGGATCAAGCCCGGACTGCCTCGAGCCTCTCGAAGACGGTCGGCAGGTGTTCGAGGTAGGCGTCGTAGTCGAAGACCTGATCGAGGTCGAGGTCGGGGGCGGCGGTCCCGATCAGGTCGCGGAACTGGGTCCCTGTGTCGAAGGCTTCCTGGGCCGCTGCCTGGACCGTTCGGTAGGCCTCGTCTCGCTCCATCCCCGACTCGACCAGGGCGGTCAAGGCCCGCTGGCTGAACAGGGCCCCGCTGGTCGCATCCAGGTTGGAGCGAAGCCGGTCGGTGTCGACCACCAGGCCTGCGGCGAGCGAGGTCGCGAGTGACTGCATGTAGTCGAGCAGGGTGGTGGCATCGGGCAGGATGACCCGCTCGGCGCCGGAGTGGGAGATGTCCCGCTCGTGCCAGAGGGCGACGTTCTCGAGTCCGGCCTGGGCGTAGCCCCTGAGCAGCCTGGCCAGGCCGGTCAGCCGTTCGCTTCGGATCGGGTTGCGCTTGTGGGGCATCGCCGAGGAGCCCTTCTGGTCTCCGGTCGCGAAAGGCTCCTCGGCCTCGCGGACTTCGGTTCGTTGCAGGTGGCGGATCTCGGTCGCGAACCGCTCGATTCCGGCCCCGGCAAGGGCGATCACCGAGAGCAGGTTGGCGTGGCGGTCCCGCGGGACCACCTGGGTAGCCACGTCCTCGCGGGAGAGTCCGAGTTCCTCCATCACCCGCTGCTCGACCGCTGGGGGAATCGAGGCATAGGTGCCGACTGCTCCCGAGAGCTTCCCGACCCTGCAGGCATCGACCGCCTCCCTCAGCCGGTTGACGTTCCGGTCGGCCTCCATCGCGAAGCCGGCCAGGCGGAGGCCGAAGGTGGTCGGCTCGGCATGCACCCCGTGGGTCCGTCCGACGCAGAGTGCGTCGCGGTACTCGAAGGCCCGCTCGACCAGGGCGTCGCGATAGGCGAGCGCACCCTCGAGCAGCACCTCGCCAGCCGCACCGAGCCTGACCGCGAGGGCCGTATCGAGCACGTCGGAGGAGGTCAGCCCGTAATGGATCCACCTTCCGGCGTCGCCGCCGACCGACTCCGAGACCACGTCGACGAAGGCGGCGACGTCGTGGTCGGTCACCTGCTCCCGTTCGTGGACCGCGGCGACGGTGAACGAAGCCTTCTCCCTGCAGGCCGCTGCGTCCTCCGCTGGGACTACCCCTTCGGCGGCCCATGCGTCGGTCGCTGCCAACTCGACCGAGAGCCAGGAGTCGAGCTTCGAATCCTCAGACCAGATCTCGGTCATCACCGGCCTGGAGTAGCGCTCGATCAAGGACTTGCTCCCGGGCTTGTGGGTTTCATCGTCTCGGTCACTCCCCGTCCGTTCCTTCCAGGCCGGCGGCGATGTCCGACCTCATCTGCCGCCCCTCGAACTGGACGGCCTCGGCCGCATCGTATGCCCGGCGGCGGGCGGTCGCGATGTCCGGTCCGAGACCGGTCAGGTTGAGGACGCGCCCACCACCGGTCACCACGATGCCGTCCTCGAGGGCAGTCCCGGCGTGGACCACTTCGGCCAGCACGGCTGCCTCCTGGAGTCCGGTGATCGGGTCGCCGCTCGAGGAAGATTCGGGGTAGCCGGCCGAGGCCAGCACGACGGTTACCGCCCAGTCGTCGGAGAAGGCAACCTCGGATCCCTCCAGGCCGCCCGGTTCGGATGCGGCCAGGAAGAGTTCGAGGATGTCGGAGGAAAGCCGGGGCAGTACGGCCTGGGTCTCGGGGTCGCCGAACCGGACGTTGTATTCGAGGACCTTCGGTCCGCCCCCGGTCATCATCAGCCCGGCGTAGAGGATCCCGTGGAAGGGTTCCCCGGTGGAGGCCATGTAATCGACCACCGGGCGGTGGACTTCGACGCTCAATCGACCGACCTCGCCTGGATCGACCCCCGGCACAGGGGAGAAACTGCCCATGCCGCCGGTGTTCGGGCCGGTGTCGCCGTCGCCGATCCGTTTGAAGTCCCGGGCTGGGGCGAGCGGGATCGCCCGCTCGCCGTCACAGATCGCAAGCAGCGAGAGTTCCTCTCCCTCGAGGAACTCCTCGATCAGCACTTCGGTCTCCCCGAACCGCTTCTCGGAGAAGAAGATCGCGAGCGCTTCGTCGGCCGCTTCGCGGTCCGGGCAGATCAGGACCCCCTTGCCGGCCGCCAGGCCATCGGCTTTCAGGACGACGGGGAAGCCCCACTCGTCGAGCACCGCCGCCGCCGCCTCGGCGTCGCCGACGACCCGGTAGCGGGCGGTCGGGACCCCGGCCTCCTCCATCACCTTCTTGGCAAAGGCCTTCGAGCCCTCGAGCTGCGCTGCACCCGCCCGGGGACCGAACGCCCTTACCCCGGCCGCCTCGAGGCCATCGACCACCCCGGCGACGAGGGGCGCCTCCGGTCCGACGACGACCAGCTCGACCTCGTTCTCCTGGGCCGCATCGACCACCGCCGGCACGTCGCTCGGATCGAGGTCCGGGAGGCACCGGGCGACCTCGGCTATCCCGGGGTTCCCGGGAGCGGCGAGGATCTCGGGATCGGAGGGCGAGCGGGTGAGCGCGTTGACGATCGCGTGCTCGCGCCCGCCGCCGCCGAGGACGAGGACCTTCACTGCCGACGATCCCCGATCAGAGGATCTCTTCCAGTCGCTCCGAAGACAGCGCTGCCATCGTTTCGCTGGACATCGTCCCGCGGGAGCCCAGCTCCACCGAGACCTTTGCCATCACCTCTTCCGAGGGTGCCTCGACCACGGTCACGAAGTCGTACCTGCCGAGGGTCGCGTACTGGGTGACCACCTGGGCGCCGAGCGCCTCGACCTCACGGTTCACCTGGGCGACCCGCCCGGGGTTCTCCTTCATGGTCTTGACCCCTTCCGGAGTCAGGCTGCTCAGCATGATGAAGGTTGCCATCCGCTCCTCTCCTTCCGTTCGCTCTCGTTGCGGCCTGTCCGGAGCATAGTCCGGCCGGCGAGGACGGGCGAGTGAGCGATCAGGCGCCGAAGCCGGCGTGTATATGGTCGCGGTGGTCGGCCATCGCGAAGGCCGGTCCGGAGCCGTCGAGGTCGTATCCGTAGATCAGCTCGGTCGGCCTGGCACCTGCCGGCAGGGCGACCAGCAGCCTGCCTACCTGGGAGCAGGGACTGTCGTAGGACATGTCCGTGCAAGGGATGCCGTTGACTGCCGAGATGTCGAGCGCCCGGCCGTAATAGTGGTTGGAGACATTGCCGCTGGTGGTCATCATGCTGTGGTCGGAGCGGAGCGAGGAGACAAGGATCCGGTAACGGGCGGTCAGGTAGGCGAGGAGGTTGATCACCCGCGGGTCGAGCCGGCCGCTCTCGATGTCGCCCAGCGCCGTCGGGTTGAGGATCTGGAGGTTGTCCCAGTTGATCTCGGTCGCGTTGGTGGTCGGGCGGGGATAGAGGATCGTCCAGGCGCTCTTCGTCTTCTCGCACTTGCCGGCGAGTCGTTTCGCGTCCCGGGTGACTGCCTCGACGTACCAGGCTGCATGGTTGTGGCTGAACAGGGCCTTCTCGACGCTTCCCTCGGCCCAGACCATCCTGGCGAAGGTCGAGATGCCGTCCCAGGGTGAATCCCGGGTGACCAGGCCATCACCATCGCCGTCGACCCCGTATCGCTCCCACTGGCCCGGCTCGAGTCCCATCGGGCCGGTTCGTTCCATGGTCGCCGGGTCCATGCTCCGGCCGAAGTCGGACTCGATCCTGGCGACGGCTGCCATCGTCCAGATCGCCCTGGGTTCGAGCTCGTAACGGGCGGCCGCGTTCTCGAAGGCCCGCAGGTAATAGGCCGGGACGGCACCTGCGAGGCCCGGCTTCGCCTGGCAGGTGAAGACGGTCATCCGGTCGGGCTTGATCGTGTCCTGGAGTGCGCCGTAACAGGTTGCGTACTCGAGGACGTCCTGGACGTACCAGTCGGCGTGGTTGTAGGCCCAGATCGCGTCGTACCAGTCGCCCGGCGCCCCGGCCGCGCTCAGGTAGCGGGCCGCGGAGTGGATCGCGTCGCGGGCGTTGTAGGGGTCGGCTTCCCCGTCTCCGTCACCATCGGTCCCGTAGGCATCCCAGGTCGACGGCATGAACTGCATCCAGCCGATCGCCCCGGCGGTCGAGGTCACCTCGTTCAGCCGACCGAAGTCGGTCTCGATCCGGTTGATCGCGGCGAGTATCTGGGGACCACGCTCGCCGAGCCCGTATTTCTTCGAGGCCTCGATGTAGATCGGGATCAGCCGCGGTGGTGGACCCTGGGTGCCGTCGCATGCCGGGGCCGATCCGGTCGGATCGGAGAGGCCGATATTGGGGTCGGTGGTGATCGTCGCGTCGGAGGCATCCTCCGGGACGTCAGCCGAGCTCGGGCTCTCGTTGGCGGGCACGACCGTCTTGGGCTTGCCGCCGTCGGCCCCCTCTGGGGCACCGGGCACGACTCCGCCGCTCGGACCCGGCGCCGCCTGGGCGACCACCACCGAGAGCGATGCAAGCACCAGGCCCAACGCAGCGGCGAAGGCGATCCTTGCCGACCGGGCGGGGGTCATCCCTTCACCTCGGTAACCAGCCAGACGGCCTTCCTGCCCTTGCCTTCGCGCTTCAGCAACAGACGGAGTTCACTGGCCGAGCCGGCCCGGAGCAGGGAGACCGAGGCTTCGGTCCGGTCGCCCTTCGACTTGCCCTCGACCACGTTGAGCACTCGGGCCCTTGGGACCTCGACCCCGGCAGGGAGGCGAGGCGGTCGTGCGGCCAGTTCGCGACCGAGGCGCCTGGTCGTGGTCTTCCGAATCGCCCGGATCGCGGCCTTGCGGCCGACTTCCCAGGCTGCGAAGGCGGTAGCGAAACGGTGGGCCGTCTCCATCGCCGGTTCCTCAGGCTCGGGTGCCGGTGCGACCGCGTTGGCCGGGAGCTTGCCCGAGTCCTTCCCGTCCTTGCCCGCGGCAGCCTCGAACTCGGGTGCCACCCCCTCGAGCGTCGGGTCGTCCGAGGTGGCCGGCTCCATCGGGACGATCACGGTCTGGGGATCGGCTGGCCTGACGACGACCCGACTGGAGTTCGAGTCCTCGGCCTCGTTGTAGAAGAAGACGGCTGCCGCCGTCGCGCCGATCGCGACCATCGCCAGGGCGGTCGCACCGACCCAGGCGAGGGGGCGCCTGCGGGTTACGTCGGCAGGGGGCGCCTCCGCGTGCGTCCTGGCACGGCGTCGCTCCTTGCCCGCGAGGAAGTCGGAGACCGGCCAGATCAGCCGGTCCTCGATCGACCACCAGAGCCGTCGGATCGGCCAGGTGAGCGCAGAGGGTGCCCTGTCCGGCCCCTCCGTGGGCGGTTCCAACCCGTGTTCCTTTTCCTCCCGGATCTCTACTTCCTTCCCTGCCGAAGCGATACAGCTGAAGCCAACCGGGAACGATACCCGGGACGACCTTCCGGTCTCGTAAAGGTCGTGTTGACGAAACAGCGATTCCGCCCCCCAGGAGCGGAATCGGCTTCGTTCAGTCCTTCTCGAAGGTCAGTTCGCCGTCTGCCGTGCCGACGATGACCCGATCTCCCTCCGAGAATTCGCCCTCGAGCAGCTTCAGCGCGAAGGGGTCGACCAGCCGCTTCTGGATGACCCGCTTGAGCGGACGGGCACCGTAGGTGGGGTCGTAGCCGAGGTTCCCGAGGAGCGTCCTTGCATCGTCGGTCAGGTCGACCTCGATGTCCTTCTCGGCCACCCTGCCCATCAGGTCCTTGATCTGGAGGTCGACGATCCGGTCGATGTCCTCCCGCGAAAGGCGGTGGAAGATCACCTTGTCGTCGATCCGGTTGAGGAACTCCGGCTTGAAGGTGGTTGCGAGGATCTCGTCCACCTGCTCACGGATCTTCTCGTCGACCACCTCGCCGGCGATCTCCTGGCTGCCGACGTTCGAGGTCATGATCAGGATCGTGTTGGTGAAGCTGACGGTCCGACCCTGGCCGTCGGTCAGGCGGCCGTCGTCCATCACCTGGAGCAGGGTGTTGAAGACGTCGGGGTGGGCCTTCTCGATCTCGTCGAGGAGGATGACTGCGTAAGGGCGCCTGCGAACCGCCTCGGTCAGCTGGCCACCTTCCTCGTAGCCGACGTACCCCGGAGGAGCCCCGACCAGCCTCGAGACGGTGTGCTTCTCCATGTACTCGGACATGTCGAGTCGGATGATCGCGTCCTCGGAGTCGAACATGAACTCGGCGAGCGCCTTGGCCAGCTCGGTCTTGCCGACCCCGGTCGGTCCCAGGAAGAGGAAGGATCCGATCGGCTGGTTCGGGTCGGACAGGCCGGCCCGTGACCTCCTCAGCGCATTGGACACCGCGCTGACCGCCTCGTCCTGGCCGATCACCCTTTCGTGCAGGCGGTCCTCGAGATGGATCAGCTTGTCGGCCTCGCCCTCCATCATCCGGCTGACCGGGATGCCGGTCCACTTGGCGACCACCTCGGCCACGTCCTGGTCGGTGACCTCCTCGGTGAGCATCGCCCCGCCCTCGGCCTGGAACTTGGTCAGCTCCTCCTCGGCACCCTCGACGGTCCGTTCGATCTCGGGGATCTCGCTGTAGCGGAGTTCGGCCGCCCGTTCGAGGTTCGCGTCGCGCTCGGCCCGCTCGGCCTCGCGATTCGCTTCCTCGAGGGCCGACTTGCCCTCCTTGATCGCCTCGATCAGTCCCTTCTCCGACTGCCAGCGCGCCTTCATCGAGCTTGCCTCCTCGACCAGCTCGGCCAGTTCGGCCTCGAGGGCCTCCAGCCTTGCCTTCGAGGCATCGTCGGTCTCGGCCTTGAGCGCTTCACGCTCGATCTCGAGCTGCTGGACCCGTCGTTCGACCTCATCGATCTCGGTCGGCATCGAGTCGATCTCGATCTTCAGCCGGGAGGCCGACTCGTCGATCAGGTCGATCGCCTTGTCCGGCAGGAAGCGGTCGGCGATGTAGCGCTCCGAAAGGTTGGCGGCGGCGATGATCGCCGAGTCGGCGATTCGTACACCGTGGTGGACCTCGTAGCGCTCCTTGAGCCCGCGGAGGATCGCGATCGTTGCCGGCACGTCCGGTTCGCCGACCGTGACCGGCTGGAACCTGCGCTCGAGGGCCGCATCCTTTTCGATGTGCTGGCGGTATTCATCCAGGGGGGTCGCGCCGACCGCCCGGAGTTCGCCCCTGGCGAGCATCGGCTTGAGCAGGTTGGCCGCGTCGACTGCGCCCTCTGCCGCCCCGGCCCCGACGATCGTGTGGAGCTCGTCGAGGAAGAGGACGATCTGGCCCTCTGCCGCCTGGACCTCGGTCAGGACAGCCTTGAGTCGCTCCTCGAACTCGCCGCGATATTTCGAGCCGGCCAGCAGGGCGCCGATGTCGAGTGCGATCACCCTCCGGTCGCGGAGGCTTTCGGGTACGTCGCCCGAGACGATTCGCTGGGCGAGTCCCTCGACGATCGCGGTCTTGCCGACCCCGGGTTCGCCAATCAGGACCGGGTTGTTCTTGGTCCTCCTGGAGAGCACCTGGACCACGCGCCGGACCTCCTCGTCCCGGCCGATCACCGGGTCGAGCTTGCCGGCCTCGGCATCGGCAGTCAGGTCGCGCCCGTACTTCTCGAGGGCCTGGACCTGGTCCTCGGGGTTCGGCGAGTCGACCTTGTGCGGTCCCCTCACCTCGGCGATCGCCCCGGCGAGGGCATCGCGGCTCGGGAGGACTTCGGCCAGCGGAGAGGAGCCGTCGGCGATACCGAGCAGCAGGTGCTCGGTCGAGAGGTATTCGTCGCCCATCTGAGCCATCTCGCCCTCGGCCCGGTTGATCACCTGGAGGAGCGAGGAGGAAGGCTTCGGGTCGACCTCGGCGTCGCCGGAGAGGGTGGGGAGGTCTGCGATCAGCTGGTCGACCTTCACCCGGACCGCCGGGATGTCGGTGCCGAGCTTGGTCAGCACGGCCGGGACCAGTCCCTCCTGCTGGTCGAGCAGGGCAGAGAGCAGGTGGGCGGGGGTTATCTCGGTGTTCCGGTTGCCGATCGCGAGACGCTGGGCGTGTGCGAGGGCCTCCTGGGTCTTCACCGTGAATCGGTCAGGCTGCATCCTGGTCTCCCTTTCCTTCGTCTGGTCGTCGGACCCTCACCCGAACGGGGCGGGCTTCGGTCGGCGGTTTGGGCAGGTTGGGTTCATACCGGCCGTAGGGAACGATCTCTGCCCCCAGCTCGCGGCGAACCCGGTCGAGTTCATCGACCAGACGTCGCTCGAGCTCACGGGCCCGCTCCCTCATCCGTTCGAGTTCGAGCCGCATCTCGTCGAAGCGGGACTCCATCTCGAGCACCGTCCCGACTCCGGCCAGGTTCAGGCCCTGCTCGGAGGTGAGCCGCTGGATCCTTTTCAGGAGTTCGACGTCGCTCCTCGAGTAGAGGCGGGTGTTCCGCGGCGAGCGCTTGGGGGTGATCAATCCCTTCGCCTCATATATACGGAGGGTCTGGGGGTGCATATCGGCGAGCTCGGCTGCGACGGAAATCATGAAGACGCCCTGCTCCTCGCCGATCTCGACCTCCCGTTCCTTTCCGGAGCGATCGGGTTCGATGTCTTTCGCCTCTCCCATCCGACTCAACCTCCCCCGGACCGTGCCCGGGCCAGCAGGTCCTGACGCGGGTCGTTCCCATTCATCGTCTCCGCCAGCTGGTCTACCGCCCGGCGCTGCTCGTCGTCGAGTTCCTTCGGGATCTTCACGTCCATCCGGTACCGGATGTCGCCCCGGCCCTTCCCCTTCCCGCCTGCGCGGGGCGGCCCTTCACCCTTCAGTCGGTGGAGGGCTCCGTTCTGGGTTCCGGGGGCGACCCGGATCCGCTTGGTGCCCCCGAGGGTCGGTACCTCGATCGTCCCACCACGGATCGCCTCGGTCACCGAGATCGGGACCTCGACCTCGAGGTTGCCGTCGTCGAGCCGCTTGAAAATCGGGGACGGGGTGACCTGGACGGTCACGAAGAGGTCGCCGGAGGGCGCACCACGCTCACCGGCCTCGCCCTTGCCGGCGACCCGGATGCGGCTTCCGTCCTTGACACCGGCCGGGACCTTCACCCGGTAGCGCTTGGTCTGGTGGGTCCTGCCGCTTCCGCCGCAGGTCCTGCATGGGTCGGGAATGATCTGGCCGGTGCCTCCGCACTGGGCGCAGGGCTGGCTGATCGAGAAGAAGCCCTGACCCTGGGAGTCGATCCCGCGGCCCTGGCACGAGGGACAGGTTTCCGAGGTCGTCCCTGGCTGGGCGCCTGTCCCCGCGCAGGTCGGGCAGGACTCGGACTTTGGAACGGTTACCGAGATCTGGGTCCCGTTCATCGCGTCGTCGAAGGAGATCCGGACCTCGGTCTCGAGGTCGCGCCCGCGGATCGGGGGCGCTCCGGCACCCGGACCGGCCCCGCGGTTGAAGATCCCCGAGAAGATGTCGCCGAAGTCGCCCGGAAAGCCGCCCGGCTGTCCGCCGAACCCGCCCTGGCCACCGAAGCCGCCGAACATCCCACCGGCGTCGTAGGCCTGGCGCTTCTCGGGATCCGAAAGCACGTCGTAGGCCTCCTGGATCTCCTTGAAGCGCTCCTCGGCGGCCGGGTCGTCGGGGTTTCGGTCCGGGTGGTACTCGCGCACCAGCTTGCGGTGCGCCTTCTTCAGTTCCTCGTCGGTCGCATCCTTCGAGACCCCGAGGACTCCGTAGAGGTCCTTCGCCATCGCCCGACCCCTACTTGGAGACCACCACGCGGGCGGCCCTGATCACCTGGTCGCCGGCCCGGTAGCCCCGCTGCATCACCTCGAGGACGATTCCCGAGGTGGTGCCGTCGGCTTCGAGTGCCTGCAGGGCTTCATGGAGGTTCGGGTCGAACTCTTCGCCGGCCGGATCGAACTGCTCGATCCCGGCCGAGGCGAGTGCCCCGACCAGATCGCGGTAGGCGACGACCAGCCCCTGGAGGGTTACCGGTGAGCCCTCGGGCAGGCCCCCGGCGAGCGCCTCCCCGGGCGTAACGCCCTCGGTCTCCATCGCCCGCTCGAGGTTGTCGAGCGTTCCAATCACGCCGTTGGCAACCTCGGTCCGTCCCCGGATCACGGCCTGCTCCGACTCGGTAGCGACTCGCTTGCGGTAGTTGTCGAACTCGGCCCGGGTCCTCTGGGCCAGGTCCAGGTATTCGTCCCGCTCCCTGGTCATTTCGACCAGGGGATCCCCGGTCGCCGCTTCCTCATCGGCCGGATCGGTTCCGTTCGTCGCCGCTCCCTCGGGCTGCTCGGCCTCCGGGCTTTCGGGCGCGATGGCGTCGCCGTCGGGGATCTGCTCCCCGACGGGCGACTGCTCGTCACCGGTCCGCTCGGGCCCGGCCGGATCCTCGGCCAGCCCGGGCGTCACTTGCCTTCGTCCTCGTCGACGACCTCGGCCTCGATTACCTCTTCCTCGTCATCGGAGGGAGTTCCGTCACCGTTGACGGATCCTTCGGCCTGGGTCGCCTGGGCGGCCTGGTAGACCTTCTCCGAGACCTTGTGGAAGGCGGACTGGAGTGCCTCGGCCTTCTGGTTGATCGCCTCGACGTCCTCGCCTTCGACCGCCTCGCGAACGTCCTTGATCGCGGCGGTGATCAGCTCCCGGTCGTCGTCGGCCACCTGGTCGCCCAGCTCGTCGAGCTGCTTCTCGGAGCTGTACGCGGTGTTCTCGGCGACGTTCCGGGCCTCTGCCAGCTCACGCTGGCGACGGTCGTCGTCGGCGTGGGTCTCGGCGTCGGAGATCATGTCCTCGATCTCGGTCTCCGAGAGACCGGATCCGGCCTTGATCTCGATCGTCTGCTCCTTGCCCGTGCCGAGGTCTTTCGCCCCGACGTGGAGGATGCCGTTGGCGTCGATGTCAAAGGTGACTTCGATCTGCGGCATGCCCCTGGGGGCAGGCGGGATCCCGGTGAGCTGGAACTTGCCCAGGCTCTTGTTGTAGGAGGCCATCTCGCGCTCGCCCTGGAGCACGTGGATCTCGACCGAGGGCTGGTTGTCCTCAGCGGTCGAGAAGACCTCCGACTTCTTGGTCGGAATCGTCGTGTTGCGCTCGATCAGCCTGGTCATCACGCCACCCTTGGTCTCGATACCGAGGGTCAGCGGGGTGACGTCGAGCAGCAGCACGTCCTTGACGTCGCCCTCGAGCACACCGGCCTGGATCGCCGCGCCGAGCGAGACGACCTCGTCCGGGTTGACCCCCTGGTGGGGCTCCTTCCCGGTCAGCTCGGTGACCTTCTCGCGGACGGCCGGCATGCGGGTCATGCCTCCGACCAGGACCACGTGGTCCACGTTCGGGTCGCCGGCGTCAGCGAGTGCCTGCTTGACCGGTCCGACCACCCGCTCGATCAGGTCGGCGGTCAGCTCATTCAGCTTCGACCGGGTCAGCTTGATGTCGAGATGCTTCGGCTGACCCTCGACCGCCGTGATGAACGGGATGTTGATCTGGGTCTCCTGGGCCGAGGAGAGCTCGATCTTCGCCTTCTCGGCAGCCTCGTAGAGGCGCTGGAGCGAGTTCTTGTCCTGGGCCAGGTCGACACCCTGGTCCTTCTTGAACTCTGCGACCAGCCACTCGACGATCGCCTTGTCGAAGTTGTCGCCGCCGAGGTGGTTGTCACCGGCGGTCGACTTGACCTCGAAGACCCCGTCACCG
>VEQW01000102.1 GCA_018883025.1 Solirubrobacterales bacterium
ACCTAGGACTCAGCCGAGGCCCAGGAAGACCTCGGCCTCGTCTTGAACTCGCTCCCCGGCTCCCGATATGCGGCTGAGAGGAGTCGAACCTCCACGTCCTTGCGGACACAGGCACCTGAAGCCTGCGCGTCTACCAGTTCCGCCACAGCCGCTCGGGGACGGCACTCTACCGGGCGCCCCCGGCCCCGGTCGGCCCGATTTCACTTGTTAGAATCGGCGTTCCGCGCCGCTATCGTCTAGGGGTTAGGACGCCGGATTCTCAGTCCGGAAACCGGGGTTCGAATCCCCGTAGCGGTATTTCCCTGTCGGCTTCAGCCTCGATCTTCCGTCTCGGCAGCTCGCCCGACCGTCTTCAACAGGCGGCCGGTGACGAGGGCATGCGCTCCGGAACCGACGACAAGGGTCCGGAAGAGACGGCCATGAAGGCCCGGGAAGGCAGCGTTAGTCGCGGCCGAGAGTGTGGTCCGGCCGGTCGTGGCCTGCTCCAGGCTGAAGCCAAGCCTGTATCTGGAGAAGCGGTCCTCGCCTGCCAGGGTCAGCTCGGTTGTCGGTGCAAAGGTGACGACGCGAAAACCCGGGATCGACGCTCCCTGGGCCAGGGGGCGATCCGGTTCCCCCCGTTCCGTACAGCCGAGGGCTCGGGCTGCGAGCTTCGATCCCCTCGAGCCGAGCGTGCTGACCAGAACCCCCACCAGGGCGTCCCAGGTCGCCTGCGGGCCGGCCTCGACTTCCACCGAGTGGCGGTCGATGAAGGGGAGCTCCTCAAGGTTCGCGGCCACGACCGGGAGGCTAACGCCCGGTAGCCCCAGCCTGCCCGCGTGGCGTGGCCGTCTCGGCGCAGCGCAAGAGGTCCTTCTCTAGGGTGACCCAGTCCGCAGTTCAACGAAAGGAACCCAAGAAATGCACGTCGCCGAGTTCACCCTCCACGCCAAGCCCGGCCAGTTCGAGCCGGTCGCCGAGCTCTACTCAGCCTTCGCCCGTGACTTCCTCAGCCACCAGCCCGCACTCGAGACCGTCCTCATCCTCGGTGACGAGGCGCAGGGGATCGTCCGCGGCATCGGGGTCTTCGACGACGAGGACTCGGCCGACGCGGTCAACAGCAACCCCGAGTTCGCAGCGTTCAACGAGGCGGTCGAGCCGCTCCTGGCGAGCCCTTCCGAGCGGGTCGAGCTGAACCTGCTGCACAGCTACGTCAAGGCGTAGCGCCAGGTTTTCAGGCAGCGCAACGGGGCGCCGCCGCGGACCGGGCGAAATCGCCCTCGCGTCGGCAGCCCCCGAGCGCTTCCGTCCTTGCCCCGGGACTACTGTCCCGGAGTGGCATTTCCCATGACGGAAGGACGTCGTGGCTAGGCGGGTCCCCAGGGACCAGGGTCTGAGGCGGATCCTCGGGGCCTCGGCGCTCTACTCGGCCGCCTACGGCAACGTCGGGTCGTCGATCTACTACGCCCTGGGGGTCACGGCGGCATTCGCCCTCGGCCTCACCCCGGTCGCCTTCCTGATCGCCGGGCTGATCTTCATCTGCACGGCGGCGACCTACGCCGAGGGGACCGTGATGTATCCGGAGGCCGGCGGGTCATCGAGCTTCGCCCGCCACGCCTTCAACGAACTGGTCAGCTTCATCGCCGCATGGGGCCAGATGCTGAACTACACGATCACGGCCGCGATCTCGGCCTACTTCGTGCCCCACTACCTGGCCGTCTTCTGGGCCCCGCTCGGAAGCGCACCCGGGGACGTCATCGCCGGCGCCGTGGTGATCCTCGCCCTCGCCGCGCTCAACATCAGGGGGGCCGAGGAGTCGACCAGGTTCAACCTCGTCCTGACGATCCTCGACATCGCGACCCAGGTCGTCCTGGTCGCGATCGGCGTCTTCCTCGTCCTCAGCCCTGACGTGCTGGTCTCGAACGTCCAGCTCGGCATCGCCCCGACCTGGCCGGACTTCGCCCTTGGTATCGCGGTCGGGATGATCGCCTACACCGGGATCGAAACGATCTCGAACATGTCCGAGGAGGCGAGGGACGCCGCCCGGACCGTGCCCCAGGGGGTGATCCTGGTGGTGATCACGGTCCTCGCGCTCTATGCCTTCATCCCGATCGTCGCCCTCTCGGCGATGCCGGTGGTCCAGCTTCCCGACGGGTCGTTCGTAACCGAGCTGGGGACCACCTACGCCGATGACCCGATCCTCGGGATCGTCGAGAACCTGGGGGTTTCCGGTGCCCTGAAGGAGGCATTGAAGATCTACGTGGGCCTGCTGGCCGCGGTGATCCTCCTGATCGCGACCAATGCCGGGATGATCGGGGTCTCGCGCCTCAGCTACTCGATGGGCCAGCACCGCCAGCTGCCCGAGGCGATCCGACGGGTGCACCCCCGCTACCGGACGCCCTACATCGCAATCGCCTTCTTTGCCGTCGCGGCGATCGTGACGATCCTTCCCGGCCGGGCGGAGTTCCTGGCGACCCTCTACTCGTTCGGCGCGATGCTCTCCTTCACGATCGCCCATGCCGCGGTGATCCGGATGAGGAAGACCGAACCGGATGCCGTGCGGGAGTGGATGCCGCCGCTCAACTTCCGGTTCAGGGGGACGCTCCTGCCATTGACCGCGATCGTCGGGGGCCTGGGCACGTTCCTCGCCTGGATCGTCGTAATGGCCCTCAATCCCGTGACCCTGCTTGTCGGCAGCCTCTGGATGGCGATCGGGATCGTCGTCTACCTGCTCTACCGCCGCTACCAGAACCTGCCGCTCAGGGAAACGGTGACCGTGGTCATGCCGGAGCCGCTCGGCGTGGAGGAGATCGAATATCGAAGCGTGGTGGTCGGCCTGCGGCCCGGCGAGGTCCTCTCGGACGAGTTGATCACGACGGCCCTCGCCCTAACCTCCCAGACCCGCCGGGCGATCCACGTGGCCCCGCTGCTCGCCGTCCCTGCCGACCTGCCGCTCGATGCCGACCTCACCGAGGCCGAGGAGGCAGCCCAGAACGAGATCGAGAGGGGGAGGATCGAGGCCGGTTTGCGGGTAACCGGCAAAGTCGTACGGGTCCGGGAAGGGGAGGAGGGGTATTCGCTCGATCGGCTGGCCCGTTCGCTCGATGCCGAGGCGGTGATCGTCGACCTGCCGACCAGCCACGGCGTCCCGGTCTATGACCGGGTCCTGCGGACCCTGCTCGCCAAGCGACCGTGCCGGGTGATCGTGGTTTCCGGGGAGGCGAAATGAACCCGGCCACCGGGCACGACCGGGCGGTCCGGGTTCTGACCATCGTCCAAGTCGGACTGGGGGTGGCGATCGTCGCCGTGACCCTGGTCCGCGGAGGTGGACCGCTCTCGTTGGGCGTGATCATCGGTCTCGCACTGATCGCGGTCGGCTTCGCCCGGTGGCGCCTCCAGGAGCGGATCGGAGGTGACCGGTGAACGGCGGGGACAGGCGGCGCCCGAGTGCGGCGATCTGGGTCGTAGCGATCACCTATGCGGCGATCGGCTCCTCGATCTACTTCGCCCTCGGGGTGATCGCCAAGGACGGTCTTGGCCTGACCCCGGTGATCCTCCTGGTCGCGGGGCTGCTCTTCTTCTTGACCCTTTTCGCCTTCCTCGAGGGCGCGACCATGCTCAGGGAGCGCGGGGGTTCATCCAGTTTGGTCCGTGCGGCCTTCGGGGAGTTCCTCGCCTTCGTGGCCGGTTGGGTGGTCCTGCTTGACTTCGTCGTGGTCATCTCCCTGGCCGTCCTTTCGATACCTCGCTACCTCGAGCCTTACGTCGGCCGGGTGGAGGGATCGGTCTGGGAGGTCGTCCTGCTCGCCCTGGCCGTCGGCTACATCGTCGTCATGAACCTGGTCGACCTGACCGGCAGGAGGAGACCCCGGTTCCTGGTCGCCCTCGCACTCGGCGACCTGGTGATCCAGGGCCTGGTCGTCGTGATCGGCCTGCTGGTCTTCCTCGAGCCGGGCGCCCTGACTGCGAGCCTGGACCTGGG
>VEQW01000103.1 GCA_018883025.1 Solirubrobacterales bacterium
GGTGAGCATCTTCGACTCGAGGGGGATTTCGTTTCCGTCGTCGTCGACCGGTCCGAGGCGGTCGATGATGTTGTAGATCCGGTCCCCGGCGAACAGCCGGATCACATCGTCTTCGGCCGAGAGGAAGAAGCGCGAGGCCCCGGGGTCACCCTGACGGCCCGAGCGGCCGCGCAGCTGGTTGTCGATACGCCGGGACTCGTGACGCTCGGTGCCGAGGATGAACAGGCCACCGAGCTCGCGTACTTCCTCCCGCTCGGCTTCACAGGGCGGCCCCAGGACGGCGACCTCTTTCTCGAGTTCCGCCTCGTAGTTCTCGTCCCCGCGCTCGATACCCCGGCGCTTCAGGTCCGCCTGGGCCATTCCCTCCGGGTCGCCACCTAGCTTGATGTCGACTCCGCGGCCGGCCATGTTGGTCGCGATCGTGACCGCACCCTTCCTGCCCGCCTGGGCGATCGTCTCGCCCTCACGCTCGGCGTACTCGGGCTTCGCGTTGAGGACGACGTGCTCGATTCCCTCACGGTCGAGCGCCTCGGAGATCATCTCCGAGGTCTCCACAGAGACCGTGCCGACGAGGATCGGCTGGCCGGTGGCGTGGCGGTCGACGATCTCCCTGACCACCGCGTGCCACTTCCCGTCGCGGGTCTTGTAGATCTGGTCGTTCTGATCGTCGCGGAGGACCGCTTCGTTGGTCGGGATCTCGACCACCGGGACCTCGTAGATCTTCATGAACTCGACCGCCTCGGTCAGGGCCGTGCCGGTCATCCCGGAGAGCTTCTCGTAGAGGCGGAAGTAGTTCTGGAGGGTGATCGTGGCGAGGGTCTGGTTCTCCTCCCTGATCGCCACACCCTCCTTGGCCTCGACCGCCTGGTGCAGGCCCTCGGACCAACGCCTGCCCTCGAGGATCCGGCCGGTGAACTCGTCGATGATCATCACCTCGCCGTCGACCACCGCATAGTCCTTGTCCTTCTTGTAGAGGGACTCGGCCTTGAGCGACTGGATCAGGTGGTTGACCATGTTGCCGTTCTCCGCCGTGTAGAGGTGGTCGATCCCGAGGAACTTCTCGGCTGCGGCAACGCCGCGCTCTGTCGGAGCGACGGTCTTGTGTTTCTCGTCGAACTCGAAGTCGTAGTCGGCATCCGAGGTGTCGCGGGTCTCGCCCTGTGACTTCAGCTTCGCCTTGGCCGGCACCCCCTTCAGCGTCTTGGCCAGACGGGCGCAGGTGTAGTAGGTCTGGGCCGCCTGCTCCGGGGCACCGGAGATGATCAGCGGGGTCCGGGCCTCGTCGATCAGGATGTTGTCGACCTCGTCGACGATCGCGAAGTCGTGGCCGCGCTGGACCTTCTCCTCGATCGAGGTGGCCATGTTGTCCCTCAGGTAGTCGAACCCGAACTCGGAGTTCGTCCCGTAGGTGACGTCACAGGCGTACTTGGCCCTGCGAGTCATCGGGACGTCGCCTTCCTGGAGCCAGCCGACCGAGACGCCGAGCAGGTCGTAGATCGGCTTCATCCAGAGGGCGTCACGGCGGGCCAGGTAATCATTCACCGTGACCAGGTGGACGCTTCCCCCGGCCAGGGTGTTGAGGACGACCGCCAGGGTGCTGGTCAGGGTCTTGCCTTCGCCGGTCTTCATCTCGGCGATGCCCCCGTCGTGCAGGACCATTCCGCCGATCAACTGGACGTCGTAATGGCGCTGGCCGAGGGTTCGCTTCGCCGCTTCCCGGGTCAAGGCGAACGATTCGGGAAGGAGCTCCTCGAGCGACTCCCCGTCGGCCGCCCGCTTCCTCAGTCCATCGGCCTCCTGGCGGAGCTCCTCATCGGAGAGGATCTCCATCTCCGGCTCGATCCGATTGATCGAATCGACCCGTTTCTCGTACGAGCGGAACTTCTTTCCCTCGCCCAGGCGAAGGGCACGGTCGATCAGTTTCTTGGCCACGGGATTAGGTTAAACCCTGCCGGTCGCCGGCGTTTCGGAATCCGGGGCCCGCCCGCGACGACCCGGCGGGGCCGATTGCAGCTCAGGCCACCCGGCCGCTCTTCCGTGCCCGCTCGGCCAGGCGCCTCGCCCTGGCGCGCCCCCGGCGCTTGTCCCGGTACTTCTTGACCTGACGACGCATGTCGGCTACCAGGCTGTGGACCGTCCTGCCCATCTCGGGCGAGGCCTCGTGCGCATGGAGGGTGGACCCCTTCAGGTGGAGGTTCGCCTCGGCCACGTAGCGATCGTCGATCGCCGGATTGGCCTCCTGCCTCAGCACCACCTCACACCTGGCCTGTCGGGGCACCTGGGGCTCGATCGGTTTCATCCCGAGAGCGACCTGTCTCCTCAGCTCATCGGTGATCTCGACGTTCCGTCCACGAATCTCGATCCGCATGGGCAACCTCCGCGAGTTTCAGGGTTTGGCGCGATCCTAATCCGCTCTTCCCCCCGGGCGCAAGGGGTCAGGTCAGACCCGCCGGGTCAGGGTCACGGCACCGATCGGCCCAGCGTCAGCTTCCCTGAGGACCGCCGCGCAGGCAGAGAGCGTCGCACCGGTGGTCAGCACGTCGTCGACCAGTACCACCGGACCGTGCAGGCGCTCCCGGACGTCGAATCGGTCCGCACCATCCAGTCGGGCGCGACGTCCCCGCCCCCGCTGTCGGCCCGGACCCGTCCTCCTCAGCAGATCCGGGAGGAACCGGTGGCCGTCGACCAGGGACTCGAGCTCCATGGCCACCGCGGCCGCCGGATCGAAGCCCCGGAAACGCCCCCCGACGCCCGACTGGGGAACCGCGAGGAGGTTCCCCGAAGGTGGAAGGCCCCGGAGGCGAGCTGCTAGCAGGGAGGCCAGGGGCGCAGCCAGGGCCGTCCTCCTTTCGAACTTGAAGGCGTTGAGGGCCTTCCTTGCAATGCCCTCGTGACGGAAGGCCGAACATACCCAGTCGAGTCCCGGGGGAACGGGTCCGAAACCAAGGGGTGCCCCGGCAAGGGACCGTTGACACTCCGGACAGGGAGCGCCCGACCCGGCACCGTCGAAGGATCCGGTGGCTCGACAGACGGGACAGATCGGCGGAAACAGAAGTCCGAGCACGGGAACGGCCATCCCGCCAACATCGTCGATCGATGGATACGAGGGGGTTACGGCTCCAAGGGAAGGGAGAAGGCGTCCGGCTCAGGAGCCGGCGTCTCGCCCGAGCACGGCACCCACCGCGAAGCCCTGCGCCGGAACCTCCGACCCCTCGGTCAGGACTGACCTGACCACCCGGGCTCCCGAGCCGATCACCGACCCGGGAGCGACGACCAGCGGTCCCTCCAGGGAGGCGCCCTCACCGATCGAACAGCTCTCGCCGATCAGGACCGGCGCCTCGCACTCGATCCCGTCGAGTTCGAGTGACTCGGGTACCCAGACGCCGGGGGAGCGCTCGACCCCATCGAGGGTGAGCTCGATCTTGCCCTCGAGGGCACTGAAGTTCCCCGAGAGGAGTTCGGGAATCGTCCCGATGTCGTTCCAATAGGCGTCAACCTCGAGTGCGTAGAAGGGAACCCCTGCCTCGAGCAACGCCGGAAAGATGTCGAAGGCCCAGTCGGCGAAGTCATCGGGATCCTCTGCTCCTCCCAACTTGCTTTCGCCCGGCCCCGGAAAGTGATCGAAGATGGTCGAATCGAACATGTAGATCCCGCAGTTGGCGAGGTCGGAAAGGGCCTCGGCCGGGTCGGGCTTCTCCTGAAACCCCTGGACCTTCCCCTCCTCGTCGGTGATCACCACCCCGAATTCCGAGGTGTCCTCGACCCGAAGGGCGGCGAGGGTCGCGATCCCGTCATGGGAATCGTGGAACTCGCGCATCGCGCTGAGGTCGACGTCGGTCAGGGCATCGCCCGAGATCACCAGGAACTGGTCGCCGAGGAAGTCCTCGACTTTTCGCACCCCCCCGGCGGTGCCGAGGAG
>VEQW01000104.1 GCA_018883025.1 Solirubrobacterales bacterium
ACCTGAAGTGGAGATCGACCCCGCCACAGCTCAGGGAGCCCGTGATGGTCTGTGCCTTCCGGGGCTGGAACGACGCGGCTTCCTCGGCGACCACGGCCCTCGAGACCCTCGCCGAGTCCCTGCCTTCGAGGACGGTCGCCGAGATAGACCCCGAAGACTTCTACGACTTCCAGGCGACCAGGCCGATGATCAAGGTCTCTGACGGAACCCACCGCCACATCGAGTGGCCGGCCACCACATTCACGGTCGCATCGGCCGAGGCGGCTCGCCGCGATCTCGTCCTGGTCGACGGGGTCGAGCCAAACCTGAAGTGGCGGGGCTACTCGGAAGCCGTGCTCGAGGTGGCCGAGCGGCTCGGGGTCGAGCGAGTCGTCGTGCTCGGTTCGCTGATCGCCGAGGTCGCCCACACCCTCCCGGTTCCGATCACGGGCCTCGCCTCGGATCCCGAACTGGTGGCCCAGCTGGATCTGGAGCGCTCCAACTACGAGGGTCCGACCGGAATCGTCGGCGTGATCCACGATCTCTGCCGGAGGGAGGGAGTCCCTTCGGTTTCTCTCTGGGCTGCGATCCCGCACTACGTCTCAGCGGTCCCCAGTCCGAAGGCGGCCCTCGCGCTGAGCGAGCGGCTGGAGCGGATCACCGGGGTCTCGGCCGACAACTCGGGCCTGATCGAGGAGGCCAGAGACTACGAAGAGCAGATCGGCCGGGCAGTGGAGGCCGACCCCGAGGTCCAGGAACTCGTCGGCCGGATCGAGCAACAGCAGCGCGAAAGGGTTCAGGCCCCCGGGGACGTCCCGAGCGGTGACGTGATCGCCTCCGAGTTCCAGAGGTTCCTGAGGCAGCGCGAGTCCGACTAGCGAATCGGGTCAGGCCTCGGACGCCGGGCAGACCGTCCTGAAGTCGCACCAGCCGCATGCCTCGGGCGAGGGGCGCGGCTCGAAGTCCTGGCCCGTCACGCCCTCGCCGACCTCCAGTGCTGTCCTCTCGACCCGCTCCCGATCATCAGGACCGGCCTCGACCTCGACCTTCTCCCCCGCGAGCACGTAGTAGTAGCTGAGGGTCGAGGCGTCGACACCCCAGGCCTCCTGTGCGCCGAGTCGGTAGAGGGCGAGCTGGACGTCCCCGCCGGTGCGATCGGGGTCGACCTTCTTCCCGGTCTTGTAATCGATGATCTCGTAGGAGCCATCGGGTCGGCGATCGACACGGTCGACCCGACCCCTCAGGTAGTGGGGCCCGACCCGAAACTCGAACTGCCGCTCGAGCCAGACCGGTTCGGACTCCGACCGCTGCTCGGCTTCCCAGTAGGTCCCCATCGCCGCCCGGGCGCGATCCCGGAACTGGACCTCATCCAGCGACTCCCCGAGGCCGGCCCGACGCCACCCGTTCTCGACCATCTCGATCAGTCCGTCGCGATCGGCTCTGGCCCCTTCGCTGTGGAACCGCTGGAGGACGTTGTGAATGAGGATGCCGAACTTCTGGTTGACGGTCGGCGGGTTCGGGATCGAGAAGACGCGGGCGAACTTGTACTTGAGCGGACAGGTAAGGTAGAGGTCGATGTCGGTCGCCGATAGACGCAGGTTTTCACCGCGCTTCGGGAGGGAGGCAGCCAGCGAGGGTTCCTCGCGCGAGTCGATCAAACCCTCGCGACGGCCCCGCTCGACCTCGTTTGCGATCAGGAACGGGTCGAGGGTGGACTTCTCCAGTTCAGCGAGCTGCTCGGAAGTCGCTACCTGTGCCAGCAGTCCGTTGACCGCCTCAAGGGCTTCGGGGTCGGCGCCCTCGCCCGGCCGCTGGGCCAGGGCCGCGAGCTTGAGGAGCTCGAGATAGCGGGTGATCGCCCGGTTGATGTCGACCGTCGTGTCGAGCCGGGGTTCGTTCATCTCCCGCCCGACCTTCCAGGAAGCCTCGACCACCTCGTCACGCATCATCCGGTAGGTCGCGTGGAGGTCTTCGGCCGGCCCGAAGAGCTCCTCCTCGTGGACCTCCTCGATCGCCTTGACCACCCCGAGCGCGATCTCCTGGAGGTCCGGGCCCGAATCGACCGCACGACGATCGGCGTCCACCCGGGAGAAGACGACTTCGTCTCCGGCCGCCGCCAGGGCCGCCGCGAACGCCGGCCGGTCGCGATCGCCGGCCGTCTCGTTGCCCAGCAGGTAGACCCGCCGCCAGGAGGCGCCCCGAACCTCGTCGCGGCCGATGATCCTCACCTTGCCCCGGACCGGGATGAGGGGGCCGTTCATCACCTCGAGGCCTCCCTCGGCCAGGGCGGTCATGAACGAGGCGAACTCCCGGGTCGAACCGTCGGGCTGGCGCCGACTCCAGGAGGCCGCGACCTCGGCAAGCCTCGAGAGCGCGATCAGGCGCTCGGCCGTCTCGGGCTTGGCCGAGAAGAGACCCTGGCGCCGGAAGCCGACCCGCTCGATGAGGCGACGGACGAAGACGTCGGGCCTGTACATCTCCAGCGCACCGGCGGCTGCCCTGTAGAGGTCGAGGAACTCGGTCAGGCGCTCGCGTGCCTCCGGCGTCACCCGGGGGCTCTCGAGCGCAGCCTCCGATGCAGTGAGCAGGTCGACCTTGCGGCGCCTCGCGATCGTGTTCAGCTGGGCCAGATCCACCGGCCTCAGATTGACCGGAGGCCGGGTAAGGGCTCGAGTCATCGCGGCAGCATCTTCGGGGTCGTCCAGAGCCCGAAGCCAGGCGATCGTGTCGCGGACCTCGGGCTCCCTGAAGAAGGCGGAACCACCCGAAATGACCGAGGGCACTCCACGCTCGGTGAGGGCCGCCTGAACGGGCAGGCCGTCCCGGTTGGGATCACCGATCACGATCGCGACCGAGTCCGGGGTCGAGCCTTCCGAGATCAGATGCTCCACTTCGCGGGCGACCGCCTGAGCCTC
This sequence comes from Solirubrobacterales bacterium, assembly GCA_018883025.1. Lineage (GTDB taxonomy): Bacteria > Actinomycetota > Thermoleophilia > Solirubrobacterales > 70-9 > 67-14. The sequence goes on from VEQW01000104.1 coordinate 2,895, forward strand.
GGCCTGAGGCGTGCTGCACCTCCAGAACCTGATCGTCCCGCCACCATCTCCCGGCACCCAGGGCGCTTCGGGATCGTCGAGGGGGCCGAGAACCGCCCGGGCCGCAGCGATCTGGTCGGCCCCCAGGCGCGGTGAGCGATCCATGGTCAGTCTGGTGGCCCCGGCCGCGAAGTCGGGAGCGATCTCCTCGAGGGTCCGACCGCCGCCGAGCGGATCGACAGCGATCACGGTCGATTCCGCCAGCCCGGAGAGCCTGCTGAAGAGCGTCGCCCTTGGGGGGGTCAGGCCGTCGGCCTCATCGACGAGCAGGTGCGGCCATGTCCGGCCGACGAGCGATGCGACTCCCTCGTCGCCGTCGAGGAGCTCGGTCGCCAACCGACAGAGGTCGACCGGATCGAGACAGCCAAGACCGGCCAGCATCTCGTCGTGGAAGGCCACCAAATCGTCCAGTTCCCGGGCGAGTCTCGGATCACCCGGGGGTTGATCGTCTGCGGCATCGAGTCCTGCCTTCCGTTTGTCTATCGAGACGAGCAGGTGCCTCAGCAGGCCGATCGGATTGCCCCTTATCTGGTGATGGCGGAGCGGCAGTTCGTCGAATCGGACCCTGAGGAGGGCGAGGCGCTCGGCCCGGCCGATTACCTCGAAGTCGGGATCGACACCGACCACCGGACCCCACCGCCTCAGGAGACGCTCGGCCAGCCCCTCCCAGGTCTCGACCATCAACTCGTCGTAAGGGGCGGTCAGTCGGGCCTCGAGCTCACGCCGGTGGGCCTCGAGGGCGATCCCGGTCGAGACGACCAGCGCCACGCCAGAGGGTGCCTCGCCCCTGCCGGCCAGGGCCACCAGGCGCTGATTCAGGGCCGTACTCTTGCCGGAACCGGGCGGTCCCTCGATCACGAGGAGGTCGCCGGAGAAGGTCGCAACCTCGGCCTGCTCTGGGGCAAGTGCGGGATTCAGGGCCGCTTTCCGCTCCGGGGTCACTCCCATCACCG
>VEQW01000105.1 GCA_018883025.1 Solirubrobacterales bacterium
GGTTAGTGCGGCTGTAGCTCAGTTGGCTAGAGCGTCTGCTTGCCATGCAGAAGGTCGTGGGTTCGAATCCCATCAGCCGCTTGGCGTCGCCGGTCAGCTCGGTCTATTCTCCGGGCCATGGGGGAATCGGGGGACCAAGGGACAGGCGGCAACCCGAATCAGCCGAAAGGGGTGGTCGGGCGCCTCTTCAACTCGCTGATCGCGGGCTTTGCGCCGTACGTGATCATTTCGCTCTTCTCCTCGCCCGACAGTTTCTGGCTGGCGACCTCGCTGGCGGTCCTGACGGCCCTCGTGGTGATCGGTGGTAACTGGCTGGTCAACCGGATTCCGGCCGGCCAACTCGACTGGGCCGCCCTGATCCTCTTCGGCGGCATGTTGATCTGCGGCCTGGTCGATGATCGCGCCGAAAGCTGGCTGATGGAGAACGCCAACCTGATGTCGGACATCGCCGTGATGGTGATGACGGTCGGTGGAATCCTCGTCGGTCGGCCGTTCGCACTGATGTACGCGCGGCTCAGTCCGAAGTTCGGGGCTGCCTGGGATGAGGATCGGGAAGGCTTTCGCCAATGGGGCATGCGCGCCTGCGTTCGGATCTCCCTGCTCTGGTTCGGTGCATTCACGATCCAGCTCGTCTGCCAGCTGTTGACCCAGTTCGGCCCTTCCGGCTACGACACCTTCCTCTGGAACTGGGGCATCCCCGTAGGGGCACTGGTCCTGGCGATGCATTGGACCCGCCGGTACTCGGCAGAGCTCCGGAGCGAGGCCGCCAGGTTCGACGCTCCGACAACTCCGGCCTGATCGACCCTGGGCCCCCGGCACCTTCGATGGCCGGGCAGACCCGAACCTGCCGCCGTCTCGGCCTAGGCTAGGCTGCCTCGACACGAGGCGCCTTGGCGGAGTGGTTACGCAGCGGCCTGCAAAGCCGTTTACACCGGTTCGACTCCGGTAGGCGCCTTCTGGCGGGGCGGTCTGGCGGGGCGCGCTAGAAGGAGCCCGAGGAGATCAGCAGCGCCAGCATGGAGATCGGCATCCCGAAGTCCCAGATCAGGATCAGGGTGTTGTTCGGCGCGTAATTCTTGTCGCGGACGATCTCGATCAGGTGGTTGACGCCGGCGAGGAAGAGGAAGGTGAAGGTGGGGAGGAAGGCGGCGATCCAGGCCTCCTTCTCGTTGCTGCCGGCGTAGAGGCAAGCGAGCCCGAGACCGAGGGAGACGAACGCGATCTCGTACTGGAAACCGTTTGTGACCCAGCCGATCGAAGCGGCCGTCTTCTTGGCCAGTACGGAATGCATTACCGAGGAGACCAGGAAGATGATCCCCGAGAAGAAGAACATCCATCGGAGCGCATTCACGTCCCAGGCCTCCCCGGAAACTCCACCGGGCGCCCCGGAGTTGGTGATCGAGAGGATCCAGGCGACGACGAAAGTCGCCGGGACCATCAGGCCCATCCCTATGGACCCGCCCTTGTCGGACTTCCCCTCACTGTCTGACCGCCCCTCGATGAAACGAGACTAGTGGTTTCCTTGGACTCTGTCCACCAAGAGCCGACCAGGCAGGGTCCCCCCGGATGGAACGGACCGTCCTGCTGGTACTGTCGATCGCCATGCTTCTTCCCCGCTCCTCTCGATTTGCTCGGTCTCTCCTTGCCCTTGCACTCCTGGGCCTGATCGCCCTCGCAGGGGCCAGCGGCGCTGAGGCAGCCAAGCGAGGTGTGGTCGCAGTCGACCAGGTGACGGTCGGGGCACCCGGAAATCCCTCCATCTCGATCGTTCCCTTCACCGACGCGGTCTACCCGTCCTGCTCGGCTGCGCCTTCCGGATCCTCGAACTGCATGACGATCGGCAGCGTCCCCAATAGATTCCAGATCGGTGAGCTCGAAGTCACCGTCGGTCAGTGGGTCGAGTTCCTCAACACGATCGATCCCAAGGGCAGGAACCGGTTCGAACTGTTCAGTCAGTTCCAGAAGCCGAACGTCTGGCCCCAGTACGGACAGGTCAGGAGGGTCGCCAAGGCAAAGGCAGGTGAGCACTACCTGATCGGTTCCGAAGTCTGGGCCGACAAGCCCTACGGCTTCGCCGACTTCCCGTCGGCGGCCCGCTTCGCTAATTCCCTGACCAACGGGACCCTGCTCGACAAGTCCACCTCGACCGAGGCCGGCTTCCAGGTGACCACCTATCGGGTCCGCCTCTCCGCCGAATCGACCAAGGGCATGTATGACCTCGGCGATCGGGCCAGCAAGCGGATGAAGAAGCGGGGCTTCGTCGTTCCGAGCCAGAACGAATGGGTCAAGGCTGCCTACTACGACCCCGCCACCCAGACCTACTGGAAGTACCCGACCAACCCAGGTGTCTACGGGGACGGCAGTGCGACCGCGCCGACCCCGACCTCGCTCGACTACTCGAGCGGTGACGTGGTCAACCAGGCCGTCCAGCCGCTCGCGACCTTCAGGCAGAGCGGCCTGCCAGCGCCTGTCTGGTGCCCCTCCTACGCCCAGGTATCGGGCGCGTGCTCGACTCAGAACCCTTTCGGACTGGGACCGCAGGCCTACGCCGAGGCCTACGTCGCCGGGCTGAGTACGGTCGGCCAGGCATTGACTCGCTCCCCTTGGGGCACCCTCGACCAGGGCGGAAATGCGGTCGAGTGGACCGATACGGTGACCGCTCCTCCGTTCGGGGTCTCCGGGAAGCGAACCTGGCGCCGACTCCACGGCGGGGTGTCGAACGCTCCCGCGTACCAGATGTGGCCCTCCGCGGTCGGCCTGCAGCCGGAGGACAACATCTTCTACGACCACGTCTACCCCTGGCTCGGGTTCCGGATCGGGGTGATCGGGAATCTCTCGGTCAGTGGGCGGTAGGGCGGGCTCGACTGCCCCCTGCCCGTTGCTAGGCTGCCTCGCCCCGGGCGCATAGCTCAGTTGGTAGAGCGCCAGCTCGACACGCTGGAGGTCACTGGTTCGAGCCCAGTTGCGCCCACTCACCGTCGGGGTACTTCCGGCCACCTATCCAGTCACCCCGGACCGAGAGGCCCACGTCCTGTTGCGACCCTGGCGGGCTAGCTGCTCGGATTAGGTAGTCTCGGGCCGGTTCGAGTCCCGTCCACAGGGAGCCCCTCAGTAGAGAAAGGTCCGAGACTTGTCCCCAAGGAAATGGTCGTTCGTCGTGCCAGCTGCCGTGGTCGCCTGCTTCTCACTCGGTCTGGGGAGTGCCTCAGCGGCGACGATCGATGTGACGACGACCTCTGATCCCGTCAGCCCGACCTGTCCCTCGGTAGCGAGCTGTTCCTTCAGGGGTGCGGTCGCAGCCGCGAGTGACGGGGATCTGATTTCGCTGCCGAGCGGCACCATCGCGCTCACCCAGGGTGAGGTTGTGGCGACCAAGTCCCTGACCATCCGAGGGGCCGGCCGCGACTCAACCGTGCTGGATGCCTCGGGACTTACCCCAGCGCCTGGCAGCAGGGTTCTCCGGATCGCCGGGGCGGTCAGCGGGGTGACCAACCTCGAGGATCTCTCCGTGACAGGGGGGAGGGTTCTAAACGGGAGCCGTGCGGGAGGCGGGGGAGTCCGGTGCAACAGTCGTTACGGGATCGTCCTCGACAACGTTCGCATCTTCGGTAACTCAGTCGAATCGACGTCGACTCCGGCCGATAGTGACTGGATCGGGGGCGGTGGCCTCTGGAGCATAGGAACCGCGATCGTTCGGGGAAACAGCTTGATCGAAAGCAACTCGGTCGACGTCGCCCAGTCGATCGGGGAAAGTGGCGGAGGTGGGGTAATGATCGGGGGCGATTACTCCGGACCCAATCTGGTGGTCAGCGAGAGCACGATCCGGAATAACTCGGTCGAGGTGGGAGCGTCTGATCGGGCGCCCCTGCCCGACAAGATCAGCAG
>VEQW01000028.1 GCA_018883025.1 Solirubrobacterales bacterium
CCGGTTCGAGCGAGGCCCGGAGGGCTTCGACCCGTTCGCGGTCACCCCTGGTCCCGACCTTCAGCTTGAAACGGTCGAACCCGAGTACCGACAGTTCCGCGGCACGGTTTGCGACTTCGTCTGGTGGGTCGGCACCGAGAGTCGCATTGCACCGAACCGGGTGGGGCTCCTTCCCATCGCCGAGCAGCTCATGGAGGGGGACCCCTTCCCGACGGGCTTCGAGGTCGGCAAGTGCCGTGACTACCGCACATCGCGCGGGGGCCGGCCCGGTCGGTGGATCGAGATGACCGTCCGAGTGGAGTCGTTCCGCCCATATCTCGAGGGTGCTGACGACTGAATCCAGCGAGTCACCACCCCGGAGGGTCAGTGGAACCCCCTCGCCCAGTCCGATCACCCCGTCAGCATCCCGGAGCCTCAGAAGGACCAGATCCCTCTTGTCGAGGGTCCCGGGAGAGGAGCGATATCGCCCGGCGAAGGGGAGGGCGTAGGGGATGACTTCCGCAGTCAGCCCACCGGAATGGGCAGGACTCAGAAGATCACCATTCCGAGGGAGGCTCCGATCCCGAACAGGGCAAGGGAGATGCCCATTTCCGCAAGCGCCCGGTTGAGGGAGGGGCCGTCGGTACGGGTTTCGACCGCACGAAGGGCTCGGATCGCGAAGGGAATCCCGATGATTCCGAGCAGGGCCCCCTCGAGGTCCCGGTCGAGGGCGACCGTTCCGAGGAGGACGATGAGGGAGGCCACCAGAACCCCCTTGAACAGCCGTCGCGCCCAGGATCTACCGAAGCGGGCCGCCAGGGTCATCTTGCCCGCGCGCCGATCACTCTCCAGGTCCCGGACGTTGTTGATCACGAGGATCGCAGTCGCGAGGAGGCCCGTAGTGATCGAAAGGCCGACCGCCCCCGGGTTTACCGCTTCCAGCTGGACGTAGTAGGAGCCGTTGACGGCGACCAGCCCGAAGAAGAGGAAGACGAAGACCTCGCCGAGTCCGGCGTACCCGTAGGGCTTCGGGCCGCCGGTGTAGAGGGTTCCTGCGGTGATCGAGAGGGCGCCCACCAGGAGGATCACCGGCCCCGCCAGCCATGCCAGGTAGAGACCTAGGAGGATCGCAAGCCCGAAGGCGATCCAGGCGGCCCAGAGGACCTTCGAAGGGGTGGCCAGACCGGTCGCGGTTACCCGAACCGGACCGAGACGATCCGGGGTGTCGGCCCCCCGCCTCGCATCGGAATAGTCGTTCGCAAGGTTGGTGCCAATCTGGATCAGGATCGAGGCGACCAGTGCGGCGGCAAAGCCCAGGGGGCGCGGTACGGATCCGGCCGTGGCAACCACGGCTGCGGTACCGACCAGGACCGGCGCGATCGCAGCCGGAAGGGTCCGGGGCCTCGCTGCGGTGACCCAGATCCTCATCCGTCTCAGGGTCGCTTCGGGAAGCGCCTGAAGTCCGGCTGCCGACCGGCCTTGTAGGAGTCCCTGCCCTCCTGGCCCTCTTCCGACATGTAGAACAGCAGGGTCGCATCGTGCGAAAGCTGCTGGAGGCCTGTCAGGCCGTCCTCCTCGGCGTTGAAGCTGGCCTTGGTAAGGCGGAGGGCCAGCGGGGACAGGTGCGACATCTCCCTGCACCAGGCGACGGTTTCGGCCTCGAGTCGTTCGAGAGGGACGACCGCATTGACCAGCCCCATCTCGAGGGCCTCCTCGGCCGAGTAGAGCCGACAGAGGAACCAGAACTCCTTTGCCTTCTTGACCCCGACGTTCCGTGCCAGGAGGCTCGCACCGAAGCCACCGTCGAAGCTTCCAACCCTGGGCCCCGTCTGTCCGAAGCGAGCGTTGTCGGCGGCGATCGTCAGGTCGCAGACGAGATGGAGTATCTGGCCTCCCCCGACTGCGTATCCCGCGACCATCGCCACCACGGGTTTCGGCAGGCGCCGGATCTGGACGTGGAGGTCCCCGACGTCGAGTCTCCCGACCCCACTCCGGGCGACCTCGTCGTCACCGATGTAGCCATCGTCTCCGCGGATCCTCTGGTCTCCACCGGAGCAGAAAGCTTCCTCCCCTGCCCCGGTGAGGATGACCGAGCCGACCTCGATGTCATCCCTCGCCCGGGAAAAGGCATCCTTCAGCTCGGCCAGAGTCTGAGGCCGGAATGCATTCCGTACCTCGGGCCTGTCGATCGTGATCTTCGCGATCGATTCGGCGCGCTCGTACCGGATGTCCTCGTACTCCGCCGCCGATTCCCAGCTGCACGGTTCGTAGAGGGTCTCCTCAGGTGGCGCGAGACGGTGTCGGTCGGGCAAATCTGCCTCTCATTGACGAAGGGATGGACCCCAGCTGCCAAGGGCGGGCCGGGCACCGAAAGATATCCCGGATCGTCAGGATTCAGCCATGAGGCCGTACGACTGGCTGGCCCACACAGCCCTCCGGGCACCGGATGTCATCGCCCTCGACGATGGGCGGGATCAGCTCACCTACGCCGAGCTCGACCGGCAGGCCGAGGAGCTCGCAGCAGACATCGCTTCCGATGGAGTTGAGGCCGGCTCGACCGTCCTGCTCCGACTCGGCGAAGGCCTCGAAAAGGCAGTCCAGGTTCATGCCCTCATCCGGCTCCGTGCCACCATCGTGCCGTTCGAGGACGACCTGCCCCGCGAGGAGATAAGCCGGGCGATCGAAGCGGTCAGGCCGGATCACCAGATGGGCCCCGACCTTCGTCCAAACGGAAAGGCGGCTGAGGCTGCGGACGCCGACCCGCCGGAGCCTTCGGACATCCTCTGTCGAATCCTTACCGGGGGATCGACCGGAAGGCCGAAGCCGATCCCGCTGACCAGGGAGAACCACTTTACGAGCGCGGTCGGGTCGGCCCTGAACCTGGGCATAGAACCCGACGACCGCTGGTTCTGCCCGGTTTCGCTCTCCCACGTTTCGGGGTTCTCGATCCTGATCCGCTCGGTGATCGCCGGGACCGGGGTCTTCCTGACCGACCATTTCACGCCTGAATCGCTGGTCCAGGCGGTCGAGGAGCGGGGGGTCAACTGCGCATCCCTGGTCCCGACGATGCTCAGGCGAACGCTCGAGGGCGGCACCGTGCCGGAGGGGCTCCGCTTCGCCCTCGTCGGGGGCGGTCCGGTGGCAGGGGACCTGGTGCTGGCAGCGATCGAGGCGGGGATCCCGGCAGTTCCGACGTACGGGCTGACTGAAGCATGCTCCCAGGTCGCCACCTCGACGCCGACCGACGCAGCCGAGAGGCCATCCAGCGCCGGTCGTCCCCTCTCCGTTACCGAGGTGAGAATTGACGATGGCGAGATCCTCGTCCGCGGCCCCACGGTAAGCCGTGAAGGGTTGGGAGAGGACGGCTGGTTGAGGACCGGTGACCTCGGGCACCTGGACGGTGAGGGATACCTCTTCGTCGAGGGCCGCCGAGACCGGGCGATCCTGACCGGGGGTGAGAAGGTCCAGCCCGCGGAGGTAGAGGAGACTCTTCTGGCCGACCCATCGGTTTCCGAGGCCGTCGTCTTCGGGGTCCCGGATCCCGAGTGGCAGGAAGCGGTCGTGGCAGTCGTGGTCGGAACCGCTGGCGAAGAGCCGGACGTCGAGGGCCTTCGCCGGACGTGCCACGGCAAGCTGGCCGGCTTCAAGGTTCCGAAGCGGGTGGTCTCCGTTGAGGCGGTGCCACTCAACCGGGCAGGCAAACCGGACCTTGATTCGTTGACCGAACTCGTCCGCGACCCCGAATGACGAACGGCCGGAAGGCGGAGCTCCCGTCCGGGGCATAGCATCCAGCCCATGACTAAGGAAGGGATTTTCTACGACGATGACGGTGACCTCTCCCTGCTCGATGGCAAGACGGTCGCGATCCTCGGCTTTGGCTCCCAGGGCCACGCCCATGCCCTGAACCTCAAGGACTCCGGGGTGGATGTGGTGGTCGGCCTGCGCGAGGACTCCCCGAGCCGGGCCGAAGCGGAGGCGGAGGGACTCGAAGTCCTGTCGGTGGCCGAGGCGGCCAGCAGGGGCGACATCGTGATGATCCTCCTGCCCGACGAAATGCAGTCAGAGGTCTGGGAGGAGGAGATAGCCGACGGGATCGCCCCCGGGAACCTCTTGATGTTCGCCCACGGCTTCTCCATCCGCTTCGACCAGATCACCCCGCCGGAGGGTGTCGACGTCGGCATGGTCGCCCCGAAGGGACCAGGCCACATGGTCCGACGCCAGTACGTCGAGGGCAGCGGGGTTCCCTGCCTGATGGCGGTCGATCAGGACGCGTCCGGAAACGCCCGGGATCTGGTGCTCGCGTATGCGATCGGGATCGGCGGTGGCCGGGCCGGAATCATCGAAACGACCTTCAAGGACGAATGCGAAACCGACCTCTTCGGGGAGCAGGCCGTTCTCTGTGGGGGTGCGACCGAGCTGGTCAGGGCGGGGTTCGACACCCTGGTGGAGGCCGGGTACGACCCGAGGCTCGCCTACTTCGAGGTCCTCCACGAACTCAAGCTGATCGTCGACCTGATGTACGAGAAGGGTATCCAGGGGATGCGTTATTCGATCTCGAACACCGCCGAGTACGGAGACATCACCAGGGGCAATCGGGTCGTGGGGGAGGAGTCCCGCCAGGCGATGAAGCAGATCCTCGCCGACATCCAGTCGGGTGAGTTCGCGACCGAGTGGATCGCCGAGAACCAGGCCGGCGGCGAGAACTTCCAGAGGATGAGGGAGGAGGGGAAGGAGCACGAGATCGAGAAGGTCGGTGCCGAACTCCGCTCGATGATGCACTGGATCGATACCGAGTTCTGATCATTCCCCGTCTCGTCCGGGGTGGTCCGGCCCACTAACCTAGTCCCGTCCGAGAGTTCGATCTCCAGGAGTCCATGAGCCAAGCCACGACCACAGCGACGATCCCCGCCGACCTCAAGCCCGCCGACGGCCGGTTCGGCTGCGGCCCGTCCAAGGTCCGCCCGGAGGCGCTCGAGCGGCTGGCCGGACAGTCCGACCTGATCGGGACCTCGCACAGGCAGCAGCCCGTCCGGGACCTCGTCGCACGGGTCAGGGGCGGCCTGGGTGAGCTGTTCGACCTTCCCGATGGCTACGAGGTCGCCCTCGGCAATGGAGGCGCTACCGCGTTCTGGGATGCGGCTGCGGCCTGGTTGGTTCGACAGAGACCACTCCATATGACCTACGGGGAGTTCTCGCAGAAGTTCGCCTCGGTTTCGGCCGGCGCCCCCTTCCTTGCGGACCCAATCCTCGTGGAGGCCGAGCCTGGGGATGCACCGGCACCGGTGGCGGACCCGGCGGCTGACGCGATTGCCTGGGCCCAGAACGAAACCTCCACCGGGGTGATGGTCCCGGTCGAGAGGCCGGCCGACTCGGGCGACTCCCTTGTCCTGGTCGATGCGACCTCGGGTGCCGGTGGGCTACCGGTCGATGTCGGCCAGACGGACGCCTACTACTTCGCCCCCCAGAAGGCCTTCGGCGCCGACGGCGGCCTCTGGGTTGCCGTCCTGAGTCCTGCGGCCATTGCCCGGATCGAGGAGCTCGACGGAGCTGGAGACCGATGGCAGCCGCCATTCCTCTCGCTTGCGACTGCGCTGGAGAACTCCCGCAAGGACCAGACCTACAACACCCCGGCCCTGGCGACCCTCTTCCTCCTGGCAGAGCAGGTCGACTGGATGCTTGCCGGGGGAGGTCTGGCGTTCGCGGTCGACCGCACCTCGCGCTCCTCCGGGCACCTTTACGACTGGGCCGAAGAGAGCGAGTTCGCCTCCCCCTTCGTCACCGACCCGGAAAAGCGTTCATTGGTCGTCGGCACGGTCGACTTCGACGAGGCGGTCGATGCCGCTGCCGTGGCGGCGACGCTTCGCTCCAACGGCATAGTCGATGTCGAGCCGTACAGGAAGCTCGGTCGCAACCAGCTCCGGGTCGGGATGTTCCCTTCGGTCGATCCCTCGGACGTAGAGGCCCTCACGGCCTGCATCGACTGGGTGATCCAGAACGAGCCCTCGGTGAACCGGTGACAGTGGCCGCCCGGGGCAAGGGGTCTGGATGAAGGTCCTGGTAAAGGAACAGATCGCCGATTCCGGGATCGACCTCCTGAGGGAGCAGTTCGAGGTCGAACTCGGCTTCGAGATGGACGAGGCCGAACTCGCGGAGCGAATCGGCGAGTTCGATGCGATCCTGATCCGCTCTGCGACCACACTCACTCCTGAGCTGATCGAGGCAGCGGACAGGCTGAAGGTGATCGGCAGGGCCGGGACCGGGGTGGACAACGTCGACATCCCGGCTGCAACCAAGCGCGGCGTGATCGTCGCCAACGCTCCGGAGTCGAATTCAGTCGCCGCCGCCGAGCACACCCTCGCCCTCGCCCTGGCCCTGTTCAGGAGCGTTCCGCAGGCCCACGCTTCCCTGGTCGGGGGGAATTGGGACCGCGCGTCCTACAAGGGGTCGGAGCTCTACGGAAAGACGCTCGGGGTCATCGGCTTCGGGCGCATTGGCCAGCTTGTTGCCCGTCGCGCCCTCGCATTCGGGATGGACGTGGTTGCCTTCGACAAGTTCGTCTCGCCGGAGCGCTTCGAGGACCTGGGCGTGACCGGGGTGGACGAGGTTTCAGAGCTCTACGGACAGGCCGACCTGATCACGATCCACCTTCCGAAAACACCGGAAACGATCGGCTGGATCGATTCCGAAGCGATCTCCCAGATGAAGCCCGGAGTCCGGATCGTCAACTGCGCCAGGGGCGAACTGATCGACCTCGACGCGCTCCAGGAGGGCCTCGAGTCCGGCCAGGTGGGGGGAGCCGCGCTGGATGTCTTTCCCGAAGAGCCGTTCACGGGTCATCCGATCTTTGAACGGGATGACGTCGTGGTCACGCCGCACCTGGGGGCATCGACCTCGGAGGCGCAGGATCGAGCCGGGGTCGATACCGCCGAGCAGGTCACGGCAGCCCTGACCGGTGGGGTGGTGACCAACGCCGTGAACATCCCTGCAGTCGATCCGGCGACGATGAAGGCGCTGGCGCCCTACGTGCCGCTGTGCGAGATGCTGGGGAAGGTCGCCGCCGGGCTGGTCGCGGGGCCGCTCGGCCGGGTAGAGGTCGAATTCAGGGGTGGGGTGGCCTCCAATGACACCAGACTCCTCGGGCTGGCCGTGCTGGCCGGTCTGCTCTCTGGACACACGGAGCAGCAGGTGAACCTCGTCAACGCAGCCCAGCTTGCGGAGGAGCGGGGGATCGAGATAGCCGAGACCAGCGAAGCTGAATCTGGGGACTTCACGGACCTCATCACGGTGACGGTCGGCGAGGGGGCCGATCGGGTGAGCGTTGGCGGAACGGTGGCGGGACCGAACCAGCAGCCTCACCTGGCATCGGTCTGGGAGGAAGAGTTCTTCGTTCCGTTCGAGCCGTTCATGGCGATCTTCCGGTATTCGGACCGACCCGGGATGATCGGAACGGTTGGCCGGGTGATCGGCGATGCCGGGATCAACATCGGCTCGGCGGCGGTAGGGGCGGAGTCCGACGGGGAGCGGGCCGTCATGGTCCTGACCCTCGATGCCCCGCCGGCAGAGGAGACGATGGCCGAGATCCTTTCGCTGGACGGCTTTGCCGAGGGTTCGGCCCTGAAGCTCTGATCCCGGATCCGTCGGATCCCGACCCGGCCAGGGTCGTGCGCTAACCTCGGTAGCGATGAATCCCGTGAAGCCCTCACCCCGAACGTCCAGGGCGGACCTACTCCTTCTGCTGCTCCCCCTCCGGGGGGAATGATCGCCGGGCGGCGCGTTAGCCGCGAGCAGACAGGGATTCACGACTGATACGGAAGAAGGAGTGGCAATGAACGGCGAAGCAGCCGTGAACGACGCAAATCGCGTCCACATATTCGATACGACCCTCAGGGACGGCGAGCAGTCGCCCGGGATATCGCTCAATACCTCGGAGAAGGTGGATATCGCCAACCAGCTGGCTCGATTGGGGGTCGATGTGATCGAGGCCGGATTCCCGATCACCTCGCCGGGAGACTTCGAGGCGGTCCAGAGGATCGCCCGGGAGGTCGAGGGTCCAGTCATCTGCGGCCTTGCAAGGGCACAGAAGGGGGACATCGATGTCGCCTGGGAGGCGGTCAGGGACTCCGAGAGGCCCCGAATACATACCTTCATCTCGACCTCGGACATCCATATCGAGTACCAGATGAAGAACACCCGTGAGGATGTGATCCAGGGGGCTCGTGCAGCCGTCTCACAGGCCAGGAGCCTCTGTGAAGACGTCGAGTTTTCCCCGATGGACGCCACCCGGGCAGACGTCGAGTTCACCGCTGAGGTCTGCGCGATCGCCGTCGAGGAAGGGGCTACGGTGGTCAACATCCCCGACACCGTCGGCTATACGACCCCCGAGGAATACACCAGGTATTTCGAGGACCTCTACCGCTTCGCCCCCTCGCTGAAGGAGGTCGAACTGTCGGTCCACTGCCATGACGACCTCGGCCTTGCCGTCGCCAACTCCTATGCGGGGGTGCTCGCCGGGGCGCGTCAGGTCGAGTGCGCAGTCAATGGGATCGGTGAGCGGGCCGGCAACTGCTCACTCGAGGAGATCGCAATGCTGATCAAGGTTCGAGGTGACGTCCACGGGCTCCAGACAGGGATCAACACCCGCGAGCTCGCCAGGACCAGTCGTCTGGTTTCGAGGCTGACCGGCTACGCCGTGCCGCCGAACAAGGCCGTGGTCGGTCGAAACGCCTTCGCCCACGAGTCCGGCATCCATCAGGACGGGGTCCTGAAGGAGCGTTCGACCTTCGAGATCATGGACGCGACCGAGGTCGGGTTCGACTCGAACCAGATCGTGCTCGGCAAGCACTCCGGGCGTCACGCACTCCAGGATGCGCTCGAGCAGCTCGGGTTCGTCGTCCAGGGCGACGCGCTCAACCGGGCCTTCGCCCGCTTCAAGGAGGTTGCGGACCGCAAGAAACAGGTGACCGCCCTCGACCTCGAAGCGTTGGTCTCGGATGAGATGCACCGGGAAGGCGACGCATACGAGCTCGCATCCTTCGAGGTCTCTGCCGGCTCGAACCGGGAGTCCCGTGCTTCGGTGACCGTTTCGCTGCCAGAGGGAGGTTCGGCCTCCGCCACCGCCGGTGGGGATGGTCCGGTGGATGCGATCTTCCAGGCGGCCCGGGATGCAACCGGGGTCGAATCGGAGCTCAGGGAGTACCGCGTGGCAGCGGTGACCGGAGGGGAGGACGCGCTCGGGCAGGTCACGGTCGTCCTCAGGAGAGACGGAGCTACCGCCTCGGGCCAGGGAGTCTCGACCGACATCCTGGAAGCATCCGCTCAGGCGTATGTGAGGGCGCTTTCCAACCTGGTTGCGGAGCTCCGGGCGAGGGAGGAGTCCGAAAGGAGCCCGAGCGGGGAGGCGAAGGGTCCATGAGCACTTTCAGGGAGCGCCAGTCCGAGGGGCGGCAGAGGCCCCGGCTCGGTCGCATCCTCGATTCGGTGGCGGTAATCTCGGCCCGGTCCGAGGCAAGTCAGGAGTAACGCGATGGCAATGACGATGTTCGAAAAGATCTGGGAGGCCCATGAGGTCAGGGAGAACCTGATCTACATCGACCTCCACCTGGTCCATGAAGTGACGTCGCCCCAGGCCTTCGAGGGCCTTCGGATGTCGGGCCGTGCCCTTCGCCGCCCGGACAAGACGGTGGCGACGGCCGATCACAACGTTCCCACGGACGGGACCCCGGCGGCCAACCTGATCGCCGATGCGCTCTCCCGCAAACAGGTCGAGCTTCTCGAGGCGAATGCCGAGGAGTTCGGGGTGCCGGTCTTCTCCCTCGGCTCCGGCTCACAGGGGATCGTCCACGTGATCGGCCCCGAACTCGGCCTGACTCAGCCCGGGATGACGATCGTTTGTGGTGACTCCCACACTTCGACCCACGGCGCCTTTGGCGCGCTCGCCTTCGGGATCGGCACCTCAGAGGTCGAGCACGTGATGGCTACCCAGACGCTGGTCCAGAAGAGGCCGAAGACGATGCGGATCGACTATCAGGGAACCCTCGCACCGGGAGTGACCTCCAAGGACCTCATCCTGGCCACGATCGGGAGGCTCGGGACGGCCGGCATGAACGGGCACGCGGTCGAATACGCGGGCGAGGCGATCAGGGCATTGACGATGGAGCAGCGAATGACGATCTGCAACATGACCATCGAAGGCGGTGGCAAGGCCGGCATGATCGCCCCCGACGACACGACCTTCGAGTACATGCGGGGTCGCCCCGGGGTACCGGAAGACTTCGACGTGAGGGTCGAGGAATGGCGCCAGCTGGTCACCGATGAAGGGGCATCCTTCGATGACGAGGTCGAGATTGACGCCTCCGCGCTCTCCCCGATGGTCACCTGGGGAACGACGCCTGGGATGGTCGTTCAGGTCACCGACTCCGTTCCGGACCCTGCCGTCATGGAGAGTCCGGTCGAGCGTGAGGCGGCGGAGCGGGCCCTTGCCTACATGGGCCTCAGCCCCGGCACCCCGATGACCGAGATCCGACCTGAGCGGGTGTTCATCGGCTCCTGCACCAATTCCCGGATCTCGGACCTCCGCGAGGCAGCATCGGCGATCCGGGGCCGGTCGGTCCACCCCGAGGTCCGGGCGATGGTCGTGCCCGGTTCGGCAAAGGTCAAATCCCAGGCGGAAGAGGAAGGGCTCGACGAGATCTTCCAGTCGGCCGGGTTCGAATGGAGAGGCGCCGGCTGCTCGATGTGCCTCGGGATGAATCCCGACATCCTGATGGAGGGCGAGCGTTGCGCCTCCACCTCGAACCGAAACTTCGAGGGGCGCCAGGGGAAGGGTGGGCGCACCCACCTGATGAGTCCGACGATGGCCACGGCCGCCGCGATCGAGGGGCACTTCGTCGACATCCGGGAGTGGGAGTGATCCGATGGAGCCGATCGACGTGATCGAAGGCGACGTCTCCTTCCTCGACCGGAGCGACGTCGACACCGACCAGATAATCCCCAAGCAGTTCCTCAAGCGAGTCGAGCGGACGGGTTTCGGCGAATTCCTCTTCTACGACTGGATCAAGGACGGAGAGATCGAGCTTTCACCGAATCCGATACTCGTCGCCGGGCCGAATTTCGGCTCCGGCTCGTCGCGCGAGCATGCAGTCTGGGCTCTCCAGCAGTTCGGATTCGACTGTGTGATTGCTCCTTCCTTCTCGGACATCTTCTACTCGAATTGCACGAAGAACGGATTCCTTCCGATCGTCCTTTCCGAGGACGAATGTCGCCAGGTAGCCGAGGCGGGCGAGGCCCGGATCGAGCTCGACAACCAGACGGTCGCCTGTGACGGCGGCAAGTTCCTCTTCCAGATCGACGGGGAGATAAAGCGACGGCTGCTGGGCGGGCTCGACGACATCGCCCTGACCCTGGGCGAACTCGATTCGATCGAACGCTTCGAGGATGGCCCCGGGGGAACCCGGGGGCCGGTCACGACGGCAGTCGACTGAGCCCCTCGTGTCGCAGCGAATAGTCCTCCTGCCCGGCGACGGGATCGGCCCCGAGATAGTCGGGTCTACCCGCGAGGTCCTCGATGCCCTGGGTGAGTTCAGCTTCGAGGAGCTGTTGATCGGGGGCATCTCGATCGACGAGCACGGGACCGCCCTCACCGATGAGGTGCTGGATGCCTGCCGGAGCGCCGACGCAGTCCTGCTCGGCGCGGTAGGCGGCCCCAAGTGGGATGAGGCCGTCGCCCGGGACCCCTCGGCACCACGCCCGGAGCAGGGGCTCCTGGCGGTCAGGAAGGAGCTCGGTCTTTTCGCCAACCTCCGGCCGGTTGCGGCGATCCCGGCCTTGATCGACTCGAGCCCTCTTCGACCGGGGGTCATCGAGGGCACCGACCTCCTCGTCGTCCGGGAGCTGACCGGCGGGATCTATTTCGGCGAGAGCGGTCGACGGGGTTCGACCGCGTTCGACGAATGTGCCTATTCGGTCGAGGAGATCGAGAGGATCGCCCGGGTCGCCTTCGAGGCTGCGATAACCCGGTCTTCAGGCGGAAAACCGAGACTCACCTCGGTCGACAAGGCGAACGTGCTCGAGACCTCGCGCCTGTGGCGGGAGACCGTTACCTCGATTGCCGGGGAGTTCCCGGAGGTAGAGCTGGAACACCTGCTCGTCGACAACGCGGCGATGCAGCTGGTTTCCCGTCCGACGGAGTTCGACGTGATCCTGGCGGAGAACCTCTTCGGGGATATCCTCAGCGACGAATCGGCAATGCTCACCGGCTCCCTTGGGATGCTTCCCTCGGCCAGCCTTGGCGAGAGTGGCCCCGGCCTGTTCGAGCCGGTCCACGGCTCGGCACCCGATATCGCAGGCCAGGGCATCGCCAACCCGCTGGCCACCTTCCTTTCGGCGGCGATGATGCTCAGGTACGGCCTCGGGAAGGAGAGCGAGGCCGGGCGGCTGGACAGGGCCGTCGAGGCCGTATTGGAGCGAGGCTTCAGGACCCCTGACCTGTTCACAGGCGCCGCGGGCGAAACAGAGGCCGGAACCGCCGAGGTCACCCGACTGGTCCTCGGCGAGCTGGACCGCTAGTACCGGTTCACCGAGACCGGACCCGGGCAGGCGCGGCGCCTCGCGGGTAAAGTGCTTGGAGGGTCGCGCCCGGACCCGGGCAGGCACAGAGAGCACGCGATGGAGAAGGCCGAATACATCTGGCAGAACGGCGAGTTCGTCCCCTGGGACGAGGCGACCGTCCATGTCCTTTCCCACGGTCTCCATTACGGGACGGGGGTCTTCGAAGGGATCCGTTGCTACGACGGCGAGCTCGGCCCGGCGATCTTCCGTCACGACGAGCACCTGCTCAGGCTGGCCGACTCGGCCCGGATGTATTTCCTCGACCTCCCGTACGAACAGGAGGAGCTGGCCGAAGCCACCCGGGAGCTGATCCGACGGAATGGACTCCGGGATTGCTACATCAGGCCGCTGGCGTTTCGTGGATACGGCGAGATGGGCCTCTACGCCCGCAATGCACCGATCGAGATGATGATCGCCGTCTGGAGCTGGGGTGCTTATCTGGGCGAGGAGGGCAAGCGGCACGGGATCCGGGCCAAGGTCTCCTCCTGGCGGAGGATCACCTCGAGCAGCCTGATCCCCCATGCGAAGGCCTCGGGGCAGTACCTCAACTCGATCCTCGCGAAGACCGAGACGGCCCAGGCCGGTTACGAGGAGGCGATACTGCTCGACGAGCGTGGCTTCGTCTGCGAGGGGTCGGGTGAGAACATATTCGTGGTCAGTGATGGCTCGGTTGCGACGCCGCCCCAGACCGCCTCGATCCTCGACGGAATCACCAGGAAGAGCGTGATAACGATCCTCAGGGACAGCGGGTTCGAGGTGGCCGAGCGCGACATCGCCCGTTCCGAGCTTTATGGCGCGGACGAGATCTTCATGTGCGGAACCGCCGCGGAGGTCGTTCCGGTGCGAGAGGTCGATGAACATCCGATCTCGGACCCCGGCCCAGTCACCCTCCTCGTCCAGAAGCGCTACGAGGATGCGATCTATGGCAGGGATCCCCGCTATACCGCCTGGCTCGACCCGGTCGGCGAGCCGGCGCGCTCGGCGCGACCGGATACAGTTGAGAGCTGATGCTTCGCCACGCGAATCCAGAGCAGGCCGGAGGCCGAATTACGCGAGCTGTGGGCCGATAGCCCACGGCCGGCGCGATGCAGGTCGCGCACGTGACTCCCGGGTCCCGGATGGAAGGGGCCCTGACAGAAGCTCGAAAGGAACGCGGAAGTGGAGAAGGTGAAGCTGTACGACACGACCCTCAGGGATGGCATGCAGGGTCCCGGGATGACTCTCTCTGCCGAGGAGAAGGTCCGGGTGGTGCATGCCCTCGACGGCCTCGGAATCGACTTCATCGAGGCCGGGTTCCCCTCATCGAACCCAAAGGAGCAACAGCTGTTCGACCTGCTCGCCGGGGAGAAGCTCGAGAACTCAGAGGTAGTGGCATTCGGGATGACCCGCCGAAAGGGGGTCGAGCCCGGTGATGACGAAGCCCTGAAGATCCTCGCGACCAGCTTCAGCCCCTGGGTCGCGCTTGTCGGAAAGACCTGGCGTCTGCACCTCGAGAAGGTGACCAAGGTCGATCCGGATGAGAACCTGGCGATGATCCGGGACTCGATCTCCTGGATGGTCGAGCAGGGGAAGGAGCTCCACTACGACGCCGAACACTTCTTCGATGCCTGGCGCGATGACCCGGCTTACGCGCTGGCCTGCCTCGGTGCTGCGATCGAGGGCGGCGCCTCGATCATCAGCCTCTGCGATACCAACGGATCCAGCCTGCCGGATCAGGTAGCGGAAGCGACCGCGGCGGTCGTGGCCGAGCTGGGCGACGCCGTCGAGTGGGGTATCCACACCCATAACGACGCCGAGTGCGGCGTCGCCAACGCCCTTGCCGCGGTGGGGGAGGGAGTCCGGGTGGTCCAGGGGACGATCAATGGCTATGGGGAGCGGTGTGGCAACGCAAATCTCGTCTCGATAATCCCTGCGCTCGAACTGAAGATGGGGTTCGAGACGATCGGCCCCGATCGTCTCCAGACACTCTCGGGGGTCGCCCAGGAGGTCGCCGACCTGGTCAATCTCCCGGTTGATCCGAGTCAGCCCTACGTCGGGGACAATGCCTTTGCCCACAAGGGCGGGCTCCATGTGGCGGGAGTGTCGGAGGACGCGAGGACCTTCGAACACCTCGAGCCCGATGCAGTCGGCAATACCCGGTCCGTATTGCCTTCGGAGCTGTCTGGGAAGGCGACGATCAAGAGCAGGGCGGGGGAGCTCGGCCTGGAGCTCGATGAAGCCGCGGTGGGTCGGGCGATCGACGAACTCAAGGAGCGGGAACACCACGGTTACCACTATGAGGCGGCGCGGGGCTCATTCGACCTGCTGCTCCGGAGGGCTGGGGGAGAGTACGAGCCTCTCTTCACGCTGGAAGGGTTCAGGGTCACCACCGAGATGCGCGATGACGGCTCGGTCGAGACCGAAGCCACCTTGAGGATCTGGGTCGAAGGGGAGCGCCACCTCACCGTGGCCGAGGGAAATGGACCGGTCAACGCACTCGACCGAGCGCTGAGGGCAGCCCTGGTCGAGCATTACCCGCGTTTGGCCGACGTCGAGCTGACCGGCTACCGAGTACGGATACTCGATTCCGACCACGGAACGGGCGCCGGGACACGGGTGCTCCTCGATTCGGCCGAAGGGGGCCAGAGCTGGAGCACTACCGGGGTCTCACGGAACATCATCGAAGCATCCTGGGAGGCCCTGGTCGACTCCCTGGAGGTGGCGTTCCAGGGAAGGGGTGGCGGCGATGGCTGAAGAGATGGAGACAGCCTTCGAGCTGGCCAGGCCCGAGATCGGTCCCGAGGAGGAACGGCTCGTCCTCGAGGTACTTCGCTCCGGCCAGCTTTCCCTAGGCCCCATGCTCAGCCGATTCGAGGAGTGCTTCGCGGATTGGCTCGGCGTCGAACATGTCGTCGCGACCAGCAGTGGCACCGCTGCTCTCCACCTCGGCGTACGAGCGATGGGTTGGGGCGAGGGCGACTCGGTCGTCCTTTCACCATTCACTTTCGTAGCAAGCGCCAACGCGCTCCTATACGAAGGGGTGAGGCCCAGGTTCGCCGACGTCGATCCGGTGACCCTGAACCTCCAGCCCGAGACTGCAGAGGGAGCGATCGGTCCTGACACCGTCGGTCTGATGCCGATCGACATCTTCGGCTTTCCCTCGGATGCGACTGGCTTCGAGGAGGTCGCCGGAAGGAGGGGGTTGGAGCTGCTCGAGGATGCCGCACAGGCGATCGGGGCCATAGATGCCGATGGGAGCAAGGTCGGCTCGAGGGGGATCCCCACCGGATTCGCCTTCTACGCGAACAAGCAGATCACCACTGGTGAAGGTGGCGTCCTGGTCTGTCCGGACGAGGAGATGGCTTCGCGGGTTCGATCGGAGCGAAACCAGGGAAGGGCCCCCGACATGAGCCGGATGGACCACACCGGCATTGGCTTCAATTATCGAATGTCCGACATCGCGGCGGCGATCGGTGTGGCCCAGATGGAACGAATCGACGAACTCCTGACGAGGCGAGCCGAGGTCGCCGCCCTCTACTCCGACCGTCTCGGAGGAATCGAGGGATTGACCCTCCCGCAGGCCGGAGAGGGAAGGGCGAGGCGGAGCTGGTTCGTCTACACGGTAATGGTCTCCGATGGGGTCGACCGCGATGCTGTAATCGCCGGGCTCAACTCCTCCGGGATCCCGAGCAAGGCTTACCTTCCATCCGCTCACCTCTTTCCGCAGTTCGAGGAGTTCGGGTACGGCCCAGGGGACTTTCCGGTCGCAGAGTCGGCAAGTGCTCGCTCCCTCGCGCTGCCGTTTCATGCCGGCCTGACGGAAGGGGACATCGATCGGATCGCCGACGCGCTCGAGGATGCCCTGGATGCGTGAGGCAGGCCGAGAGTCGAGATTCCGGCAGGATCCGGACCCCACTTTCTGGCGGATGAATCGCTCGCTGGCAGACGACCGTTGGCCTGTCTCTTATACCAATCTGACGCTGACG
>VEQW01000106.1 GCA_018883025.1 Solirubrobacterales bacterium
ACATTGATCCGTGCGAGGAGCGGCCATGCAGATGCCGTCCGCTTTCTCGACTCACTTGAGGCAAGCAAGGTGATTCGGGTCGAACATGTAGGAGAGGAAATCGAGGACCGAGCCCTCCAGTGGCTCCGCCGCCATGATGAGCGCCCCTACTCCTTCGTCGATGCGACTTCCTTCGCCTTCATGGAGGCGAACGGGATAACCGAGGCACTCGCATTCGACGGGGACTTCGCCGCCGCCGGGTTCACCGAACTTAGGCCCTGACCACCCGATCGGGGGCCAGGGGCGCGCCTCAGCTCCTGCCGAGCGCCTCTTCCCAGTCGGAATCGAGCCTTCTGACCATCGCTTCGGCCAGGTCGAGTGCCTCGACCACGGTTACGAAGTCCACGTGCTCGGTGGTGTCGCTCGGCCAGTGGTAGTTGGCCGGCTGTTTGTGTTCGGTGCAGGAGCAGATCGAGACCACCGGGTATCCGGCTGCCAATGCTTCCAGGCCATCCGTTCCGTTCCGAATCCTCAGGTTCGGGAAGAGCTGGAGCCCTTCCTCTCGGGCCGTACGGTCGGCCAGATCCAGCGCATCGGCCGGGTATTCGTACATCTTGAGGAAACCTTCGCCCCGTAGGACGCACAGGTACGGGGAGCCGATCGTGTCCATGTTGATGAAGAAGGTGCTCTCGGTCGGCAGGTCGGGGAAGTGCCGCTTGCCGAAGGCCCTCATCCCCTCCGAAAGGGACTCCTCCGATCCCGTCGAGAGCAGGATCAGCCGGGTGTCCTCCGGCGGGTCCTCCCGGAACCTCCGGGCCAGCTCGATCAGTCCGACCACGGCTGTCCCGTTGTCGTTTGCTCCGGGAACCACCTCGGCCCCTGCCACCTCGGCCATCGCCGCGACCGAGCCTGCCGAGAGCAGGGCGCCCAAGAGTCCCAGCTTCCGCTTTCCCGTAACTCCGGAGAGTGTTGCCAGGGCAGGCCCGGCCAATACGGGAGCCATAAGCATCGGTGAGGTGTCGAGCAGCCTGAAGAGACCCGTCTTGGAGACGGCCTCCGGGATTCCGGGGTGGAAGATGAGTCCCGCGGTCGCAACGTCATGGTGGGCGACCAGGACTACCGTCTTCGAGGCATCGGGATCCCCCATCGAGGCGACCACGTTGTAGGTGTCGCGGACCGCGAGGGCCTTTCTCAACGGCCTTTCCCTGGGCGGGAAGTCGGTCACGATCGCTGCCAGTCCCGCCGCCCCGAGGGCCGTACCGACGACCCTCTGTCCGGCTGCAGCCAACAATCCCCCGAGCGCACCGGCTGCGGCCCCGATCCCGATCGGCACCCAGTAGTTGCCGTGGACTTCCTCTACCTCTATCTCCACCTCGGCACCCTCGGCCTCGAGCCGCTCGGCTATCCAGCGGGCAGCCTCGTATTCCCCTTCCGATGCCGATGGCCGCTCGATCGCCTCGAGCTGCCGCAGCATTCCCGGCAGCCTCCCGGCCCGCCCCTTGCCGGGACGCTTCAATGCCGGGTCATCGGCTGCCGATTCCACCTCGACGGTCTCCTGGCCACTTTCCACAGGGCGAACGATACGGCCGGACAGGCCAATCCGTCGAGTTGGTTCCTCGCCTACCATTGGTGTCGATGCCGAGTGGCGGTGGGACATTCACGCTCTTTCGTGTTCGGGGGATCCGGGTCTCGGTCGACTGGACCTGGTTCATCGTCCTCTTCCTGGTCATCTTCTGGCTGGGGGATTCCTACAGTGCGGTGCTCGGGCCGGATGCCGGCTCGGTCGAGCCGTTCCTCTTCGCGGTATTGAGCGCGCTCGGCTTCTTCAGCTCGATCCTCCTCCACGAGTTCGGCCACGCGATCGTGGCGCTCAGGAACGGGATCGGGATTACCTCGATCCGGCTCTGGATCTTCGGCGGGGTGGCCGAAATGGATCGGGAATCAGACAGTCCGTCGACCGAGTTCAAGGTCGCGGTGGCGGGACCGATCGTCACCGCGGTCCTCGGGGTCCTCTTCGCCGTAATGGGGCTGCTGGTTAGCGGCTCCGGGAACTTCCAGGAGGGGCTGATCCTCCGTCCCGGTCCGGGGGTGGACGGGTTCTCGGCGATGTTCGGCTGGCTTGCGGCCGTGAACGTGATCGTCCTCGTCTTCAACCTGCTTCCCGCCTTCCCGATGGACGGTGGGCGGATAACCCGGGCGATCGCCTGGAAGGTGACCGGGAAGCGGGGCTCGGCGACGCGGTTCGCCGCCACCCTTGGCCAGATCTTTGGCTACATCTTCATCGCGCTCGGGATCGTCTTCCTGGTCAGTGGTGTGTTCGGGAGCGGCATCTGGTTCATCCTGATCGGCATCCTGATCACCGGGGCGGCCCGGGCTGCCGCCGTCCAGTCACCTTTGATCGAGCGAATCGAGGGGGTGACGATCTCCGACGTGATGGATCCGCACCCGGTAGCCGTCCCTGGATCCCTGCCCGCGGTGATGGCCGCCGACGATTACTTTCATCGGTATGGCTGGTCCTGGTTCCCGGTGATCGCCGACGACGGCCGATTCCTCGGGATCCTTACCCGTGACGCCGTCGAGGCGGTCCCGGAGGTGTCCCGCGAAGCGACCACGGTCGCAGAGCTGGTCGACGACAGCACCAGCGGCTACCACGTGCTCGATGACGCACCGCTCGACAGCCTGCTCGGTAACCCCGACATACGGAAGTTCGGGGCGATGATGGTGACCGACCACACCGATCGCCTGATCGGGGTGATCACGGTCGAGCAGCTCGGCCGGGCGCTAGAGGACCGGCCGACCGCCTCGGGTCCCGCCTGAAAAAGAGTGACCCGGCTTAGATTGCCGGGGCGTTCCGCTCGATGATCGCCCGGAAATCGGTGCCGGTGGGGAGGGTGCCGAAGGCACCACCGTGGTCCCGGCCCAGGCGGGATGCCGAAAAGGCCTCGGCGACCGCAGGATCCCCGTGGCGGGTGAGCAGTGATCCCTGGAGGGCGAGGGCCATCCGCTCGACGATGCGGCGGGCGCGGGACTCGAGGGTCCCGGGGTCCTCAGTCAGCTGGCCCTTCAGGTCGTCTACGAAGGAGTTGAGCCGGGGGTCGGAGTCGGCCGCCTCGCCGATCTCGTCGAAGAAGACCTCGACCGAGTCGGGCTCTCGGACCATCGCCCGGATCGCGTCCAGGCACTGGACGTTGCCCGATCCCTCCCAGATGGACATCAAGGGGCTCTCCCTGAATAGGCGGGGCATGCCCGACTCCTCGGCGTAGCCGTTACCGCCCAGGCATTCGAGGCTCTCTACGGCGTGCCAGGGGGCCCGCTTGCAGATCCAGTACTTGAGGACCGGGGTGGCGATACGTTCGAACAGGGCGGCCTCACGGGCCCCTGCGGCCGCATCGTCGTAGGCCCGGGCCAGGCGCATCACGGAAGCGGTGGCGGCCTCGGACTCGATCGCCAGGTCGGCAAGTACGTTGGCCATCAATGGCTGGTCGATGAGCGCCTTGCCGAAGGCCTGGCGGTGCGAGGCGTGGTGGATCGCCTCGGCCGTTCCCTTGCGCATCCCGGCCATCGAGCCGATCGCGCAGTCGAGCCGGGTGTGGGAGACCATCTCGATGATCGTCTGGATGCCGCGGCCCTCCTCGCCGACCATCACGGCGAATGCCCGGTCGAACTCGACCTCCGAGGAGGCGTTGGAGCGGTTTCCGAGTTTGTCCTTCAGGCGCTGGATCCGGAAACCGCTGTTCAGCTCATCGTCGGGGGTGAAGCGGGGCATCAGGAAGCAAGAGAGCCCGCCCTCGCCCTGGGCAAGCACGCGGAAGGCATCGCACATCGGCGCCGAGCAG
>VEQW01000029.1 GCA_018883025.1 Solirubrobacterales bacterium
CTGGTTCGCCTCGGGAGGTCCGTGGTGGTGATCCTCGGCTGGGGTTGCGTGACCGGTGGTGGCGACGCTGGCGCTCTCCATCAGACCTCCACCCCCGCTTCTTCACCATCTCCTGCCGCGACCGCGGCGACCACCGTCTCTCCGGCGCGCCCTGCCTCATGGTGGGAAACGGGCTTGTCGGTGAACTCCCGGACTCGCCCGATCAGGTCGTCCTTCAGCCATTGGGATTCGTCCCCGGGAAGGGTCGAAATCAGGATGTCGTCCACCTGGTAGAACTCGATCGCGTTCTTGACCGCGGAGAACGGGTCCGAGGCGAGCGGCTGGCCCGTCGCGTCGACATCGCTCTCGTAGAGCCTCGCCATCAGTCCTGCCAGCCCCCGGGTGACCGCCGCCTGGGGCACTCCCTCTGTCGATGGGGCGATGATCGTGTACCTGTGGGGACTCTCTGCTGCCCTCGACAGCAGACGCTCGGCGAGGTCGGGACTCGAGAGTGTCTGGTTGCCGATCACCAGGGTGTGGGTCACGTCCTGACGGACGGAGTCGTCTTCGATCCGAACCGGAATGTGGGTCACCGTGGTACCGGGCGCAAACTCACCCTTGGCCCATTCGACCAGGTCACGCCTCGCGAAGCCGAACCTCGTTTCGTAGAGGCAGGAGAGCAGGGCCTCGGAGGGACGATGGCTCCTGATCGCGTCCCCGAGAGCGAGTTCGGGGGCCGGGTCGAGCACCTCGCCGACCGCCTCGATACCGAACTCCTCGAGGACCGCCAGGGTGACCTCGACCCGGCTGCGTGCGGCCTGGGCCGTCTCTTCGGGAGAGGTGATCTGGCCGGCAGTGGGACGATTGGCAGGGGCTACGACCACCACGTACGAGGCCTCCGGTGCACGCTCCTTGGCGGAACCGAGGAGCATCCGTCCACCGGCAACCTCATTCAGGAAGAGGAGCAGGGGCCGCACCGGTTACGTGGCGGCAGGGACGGACGAGGGCTTCGGCTCCGGGACGGTCGCCTCGGCGTCCTCGTCGCCCATGATCGCGTGCCTGGCGCCGGGCGTCCCGTACTCGTAGGGACCGCCGACGACCCTCGGGATCTCGTCGAAGTTGAAGGTCGGGGGCGGCGAAGAGACGAGCCACTCGATCGTCTTCGACCTCCAGGGGTTGCCGCTCGCCTTCGGGCCGTACTTCCAGCTGACCACCATGTTGTAGAGGAAGACCAGCTGGGCAAGCCCGAGGATCAGGGAGAAGAAGCTGATCACCAGGTTCCACTCGCCGAACTGGCTGGCGTAGTCGGCGACCCTTCGCGGCATCCCCTCGAGTCCGATCCAGTGCTGCGGGATGAAGGTGCCCCAGGTGCCGATCATCGTGCCCCAGAAGTGGATCCGACCGAGGCGTTCGTCGTACATCCGCCCGGTCATCTTCGGGAACCAGTAATAGATCCCGGCGAAGATCGTGAACACCGATCCGCCGAACAGGACGAAGTGGATGTGGGCGACGACGAAGTACGTGTCCGACATGTGGATGTCCAGCGGGACCATTCCGAGCATCACGCCGCTGATCCCACCGACCGTGAAGGTCACGATGAACCCGAGGGCGAACAGCATCGCCGTCGAATAGGTGTGGATCTTGCCGTAGAACAGGGTCCCCAGCCACGAGAAGACCTTGATCCCGGTCGGGACCGCGATCAGCAGGGTCGTGATCATGATCGGAACCCGGAGCCAGGAGAACATCCCGGCGACGAACATGTGGTGAGCCCAGACCGAATAGGACAGGACGACGATCCCGAGCAGGGCCAGGGCCATCAACCGGTAACCGAAAATCGGTTTTCGGGCGTTGGTCGCGATCACCTCGGAGATGATTCCGAACCCAGGCAACATCATGATGTAGACCGCCGGGTGTGAGTAGAACCAGAAGATGTGCTGATAGCTGAGGACGTCACCGCCCTCGAGGAAGTTGAAGAAGTTCATACCCATGATCCGGTCGAAGAGGACCATGAACTGGACCCCCGCGATGAACGGGGTCGCCCCGACCACGATCAGCGAGGTCGAGAGGTTCGCCCAGACGAGCAGGGGCATCCGCCACAGGTTCATTCCGGGCGCACGCATGGTGATGATCGTCACCAGGAAGTTGACCGAGGTCGCGATCGAGGACGCCCCGGCGAACTGGACGCCGACGTTGAAGAAGCTCTGTCCGAGCGGCGCCCCGGTCGATAACGGCGCGTAGCCGGTCCAGCCCGCATCGAACGAGCCACCGGGGGCGAGGAAGCTGCCCATGAAGATCACTCCGGCGATCGGTAGCAGCCAGAAGCTCAGGGCATTCAGCCTCGGGAAGGCCATGTCGGGAGCACCGATCATGATCGGCAGCACGTAGTTGGCGATCCCGGCGAACATCGGGATGATGAACAGGAAGATCATCACCGTGGCGTGGGTCGAGAAGAGCCCGTTGTAGACATTCGGGTCGACGATCTGGGTTCCGGGCTGGGCGAGTTCGGCCCGGATCAACATCGCCAGGAGTCCACCCACGAAGAAGAAGAAGAAGGTGGTGACGATGTACTGGATCCCGATGACTTTGTGGTCGGTGTTGAAGGTGAAGTAGTCCTGCCAGCGGGTCGCACCGTGGCCGGAATGGTCGTCGGGAACGGTCGGCTTGCCCGCCGCCCAGCGGAACCAGTAGGAGAAGGCGCCGAAACCGATCAGGAACCCGAACGGCGCTGTGATCAGGGGAACTATCACCTGCGGGTAGCCCGTCTGCTCGGTCTGGAATGCGTCGAGCCCGGAAACGAGCCTGAGGATCACGACGAGTCCGAAGCCGAATGCGGCTCCGATCAGGGTCCCGAGGGCCGCTCGATACCAGCCTGGCTCTCTCAAAGCATGCGCCATCAGCTCGCTCCAATCATGACTGAGTCACGTTGTCCCGCGTCGTCTCGTCGACCCCACTGCCCCCGATGCCGCCCTCCGCCTTCTGGATCTGCTTCTGGATCTCGAGTGCCTGGTCGGCGGTCAGGTAGAGGCCCTGGGGTACCTCCTCCTCCAGCCCCCTCACCCAGCGGTTGAACTTCTTCCTCGGCTCGACCACCACCTTGGCCCGCATGACCGAATGGCCCGCCCCACATAGCTCGGTGCAGATCAGCTGGAAAGTGCCGACCCGGTCCGGCGTAACGACCGCGTCGGTGGTGATCCCGGGCACGTTGTCCTTCTTGATCCTCCACTCGGGGACCCAGAAGGAGTGGAGCACATCCTGGGCATGCATGTTGAAGACGACCTGCCGCCCGACCGGCACGTGGAACTCGCCCTCCGACCACTTGTTGCCTTCGGTGGGGTAACCGAAGGTCCAGGCGAACTGCTGGGAGTAGACGTTGACTATCAGCGGGTCGGAGTCGACTTCCTCGATGTCATCGAGGACGGCCCAGCTGTACCCGGCCGCGAACAAGACGATGACCGTCGGGATGATCGTCCAGGTGAGTTCGAGCTTGGTGTTGCCGTGGATCGGTAGCCCGTCGCTCTCGTCGCCGGGCTTGACCCTCCAGCGATAGAGGGCATACCCGAGGAAGACGCAGACGATCGCAAATACGAACGAGGAGATGATGATCATCCAGTCGAGCAGGGCGTCGATCGGACCGGCAGCAGTGGACCCGGCCTCGCCGTTCCAGTCGATCTGGATCATCAGCACCGCAATCACGGCGCCGATCGCGAGGGAGACGATCGCAAGTCTGAGGTAAGGGACCTTTGGCATCAGACCTCCCGGATTCTACCCGAGAGCCCCCCCGGACGACCGCCTCACGGATCGGGCGAGGCCAGTGGCCGGATCTCGCCGGCGGAGGCCCTGATCACGTCCCGGGCCACCCCCTCCCAGCTCCAGTGGTGATCGGCTGAGGCGGCCAGGGCGAGTTCGATTGCCATCCGCTGCTCGGCTGCGGTTTCGAGCCACCGATCGAGCCTCGATGCGATCTCGGGAACGGCGTCCGGTCCGAGGTCGAAGGAGAGGAAGGGTGCGGCACCGGGCACGTCTTCGGAGAGGGTCGCAGTGACCTCCTCGAGCCCGGAATGCCTGGCGCAGACGGGCATCACTCCGGAGGCGGCAGCCTCGGCTGCGACCATTCCGAACGCCTCGGGAAAGGTGCTAGGAACGACCATCGAATCGGTCGGGGGGACGAGCTCGGCGACTTCATCGTGCTCGAGGCGCCCGGTGAACAGGATCGACCCTGCCGACGATCGGGCGGAGTCCAGGTAGTCGGTCGGTGGATCGGCCAGGAAGTCATCGAGCATCTCGAGCCGGCCGACCGTGCCCCCCTCGAGGCTCCGGCCCTCTGCGGCAATCGCCCGGGCGCCGGCAAGATCCCCCTCGGAGAGTCTTTCCACCAGAGCCTCGAGGCCCTCGGCGAACTCCCCGAACCCTGCAAACAGGAGGGTCGCCCCCGGGTGGTTGCGGTGGACCATCGGCCAGGCCGCGGCCAGCAGGTCGACTCCCTTTGAGACGATCAGCTTGCCGACGAAGACGACCCGGGGTCCTTCGGAATCGGCAAAGATCCGGATCGCTGCCGAGGCCCTCGGACGATCGCGGCCGAGGCCGGAGCCACCGTTCCCGTCGGCAATCCGGTCGGCGAGCGCGTCGAGCAGGTCCCCGGCCTGGGAACGATCGACCGGGTGAAAGCTCTGGGGATCGACACCGGGCGGCCCGAGGCCGGTCTTCTCCTCGAGACCGATCCCGGGAATCGTCTCCCAGAGGCTCTCGGCCGTATGCCGGGAGCCGACCAGGATCGCTGACGCCCGTTCCAGGCCCTCGCTCGCCCAAGGGACGAACCGAGGATTCGGACGGATCGTGTACTCGAGGTCGGAGCCATGGTTCTTGACCGCGAACGAGGGAATCCCGGCCCGAGCCAGGACCACCGGCCCCATGATCAGGTGGTTGGCGAGCGCCGCCTCCGGCTCACCGGTCCGTTCGACGACTTCGGCCACGGCGGCCACGTTCGCCTCGACGTAGGCCTCGATCTCCCGGTCCCCAAGCGAGGGGAATGCCCGGGCCTCGAACCCCTCGTAGCGGTCCTCGACGTAGACCGGGAGGATCTTCCCGATAGGAGGCAGGTACACCGTGACCGAGCCCGATCCGTCGCTGGAGCCGGTGCCGGTGACGGTCAACCCGCCGTCCTCCCAGGTGCCGACCGCATCGACCCAGTCGAACCCAGCCGCATCGCGGTCCTGACAGAAAAGGTGGACCTCGTGACCCAGCCCGGCCAGTGCCCGGGCCAGGTTCGCGTTGTAGATGTTGCTCCCGGTGCCGCGCAGCAGATAGCCGTGGAAGACCAGGATCCTCATCACTCTCTATTCTCCCCAACCGAACCGATGGGAAGCATCACCAATGGACAGCTCTGTCGACTAAGGGCCCCCGCATCCGGGCGGGAGTCCCTTGCATTCGTCGAGGGCGACACCGTCTACAGGGATGAGCAGACCGGGGAAGAGCTCGATCCGGTGGCAGTCCTGCTGCCGCTTGCCCCGACCGCTTCCCGGCTGCCGCGGGCGCCGCTCAACCTCAGGATCTGCCGACGCTGCCGTCAGCTGACGGCGCGTGATCTTGCCGAGTGCCAGTTCTGCGGCCTCGTCTCCTGAGCAGCCAACCCCGGCACGAGCAGTCGGATCAGTTCCTGCCGACGATGGTCGCGGTGTAGAGCAGCGCGTTCGAGCCGTAGTAGCAGGCGTACTTGCGGACCGAATTCTCCTTGCGCTGGGGGCGGGAGCTCTCCAGCGCCGGGTTCGGCTGGCCGGTATCTGGGTCGACCCCGAGACGGCACTTGCCCGGTGATCGGCTGGCTCGCCAGGTGTAGTTGGCCTCGGCCTCGGCGCAGGTCGCTGGATCGAGGACCCCGGAGATCGAGTTGAAGTTGCAGGCGCGGGGCTTCCAGAGTGCCGGAGCCCAGGTCGGGATGGTCAGGCCGACCATCT
Organism: Solirubrobacterales bacterium; assembly: GCA_018883025.1. Taxonomy (GTDB): domain Bacteria; phylum Actinomycetota; class Thermoleophilia; order Solirubrobacterales; family 70-9; genus 67-14. The sequence continues at coordinate 5,931 of VEQW01000029.1, forward strand.
GCCCGGCAACCACGTTGAGGGGCTCGTCGAGGGCGAAGTGGACCCTGCTGCCGAAGTAGGCATTGAGCGTCTCGACCGGACTCTGTCGGACCATCCTCCATTGAGGGGGGCCGGACTCCTTCTTGACCCGCTTGAGGACGGCGATCCCGGCCTGCGATGGTGAACCGAAGAGCTCGTTGAAGAAAGGTGCCTGGGCAGGACGGACCGTGCCGGCATCGTCGATCTCCCGCTTCGTCGGTCGGGAGAGGTAGATCGACCAGGAGACGATCTTGCCCGACCACGGGACGGAGAAGGGAAGGCTCCGGGAGGAGTCAGAACGCTTCACCTGGTAGGCGGTCACCTTGCCCTCGACTACGCAGTCGCGGCTGAAGTCGGTCCCGCAGTTCGGCTCGAGGTCTTCACGGCCGGTGCCGAGGGTGATCCGGCGCTCTGATTTGGCTCCGGCATCGGTCGGCAGGGTCGAGAGGAGGGAGAGGCCGATCGCCGCGAAGGCGATTCCGGCGGCGATGATCAGCCGCACGGACGCCCCGTGGAGCCCCTTGGCTTCTGTCTGGCTGGTTGAAGGCATGGTTTCCTGGGATAACACCCGTCCCCTGGCCGGGTTGCTGATGGCGGGCTTACTTGTAGCGGTAGGTGATTCGACCTCTGCTGAGGTCGTAGGGCGAAAGTTCGATCTTGACCCGGTCCCCGGGGAGGATCCGGATGTAGTGTCGGCGCATCTTTCCCGAAATGTGGCCGAGAACCTCATGGTCGTTGTCGAGGCGCACCCTGAACATGGTGTTCGGCAGGGCCTCGGTGATCTCGCCCTCCATCTCGATTTTCTCTTCTTTGCCCATCGCGATCGAGGCTACTACTCACCCGTCCCGGACCATCTCCCTGGCCAGGGCCACAGCATCGCTTGCAGATTCGACTTCGCCGGTCCAGACCGCACCCTCCAGCCGTTCGATCAGCCGGCCCAGCTCCGGCCCGGGCTCGATGCCGACCTGACGGGCGAGTTCGTCACCGGTGATCGGCAGTCGAGGGGGTCCGGTCTCGTGCCAGGCCAGGCCTTCGGCGACCATCTTCGATGCGAGGTCGAGGTGGGCCTCGACCATCTCGGTACTCGCGACCGGCCCGCTCCCACGGGCCGCCAACCTGTCGGCGACGGTCAGCAGGGTCACGTCGACTGAAACCGGAGAGGTCCTCTTCAGGTACTGGTAGACCTGATCCCGAGTCGGCGACTCACCGGCCGCCATGAAACCGAGGATCAGGTGATGGCGGGTAAGGTCGGCCACGTGACGGGCGAGCCGCCGGGACGCCCTCAGGCGACCGAACATGTCGGCGACCTTGGTCGCCCCGACCTCGTCGTGTCCGCGGAAGCCCACGAAGCCGTCCCGCTCGGCCCTCGTCTCGGGCTTCGCGCAGTCGTGGAAGAGCGCGCCCAGCCGCAGGCCGACGGCTCGATCGATTCCGTCGGCGAGGGGCTCCGAAAGGAGGTCCGAAGTCCGGCTGGCGGAGTCCCCGACGAACCGGTCGAGTTCGGTTTCGATCCGCAAGACCCCTTCGAGCACCTCGATCGTGTGGCCATAGACGTCGAGGTGGTGGTTGGGACCCTGGATGACCCCCTTGAGCTCCGCGAGTTCGGGCAAAGCGGCCTCCATTCCCCCGGTCCGATCGAGCGCCTCGACACCTCGAAGCGGATCGCGGGACCCAACCAGGAGGAGGAACTCGGAGAGGACCCTCTCCCCCGCAACCGAGTCGAGCCGGGGGGCTGCAGTCCGGGCAAGGCCGACCGTTTCCGGTTCCACCTCCCAGCCGAATTGGGCGGAGAGCCGGGCCGCCCTCATCACCCGAAGCGGGTCATCGGTGAAGGATCGCTCCGATACCGCCCTGAGGAGGCCGTCCTCGAGGTCGCCGACACCTCCCAGGGGGTCGATCAGCGCACCACCCCCGAGCGGGACCGCGATCGAACCCACCGTGAAGTCCCGGTGCTCCAGGTCGCCCTCGATGGTCGAATCCCTCAGGCCGGTCACGTCGACCTGCCAGTCGAGCGAGCGACCCTGGGCGCGCCAGGTGTCGAACTCCTCTGAGAGCTCGAAGGCGATGCCATCCAGGCTCCCGGCGATCGCCCGGGCAACCCCCTCGGGGTCGCCGGCCACGACGAGATCGACGTCGGTCACCTCGTGTTCGAGGAGGGCATCCCTTACCGCACCACCGACGATCCAGGCCCCGGCTCCGGCCGACTCGACGGGTCCACCCAGCCCGACCACCGCCTCGGCGGAGAGCAGCCTCTCGACCGCGTCGTCCGCCGCCATCACCGGGACCCAGCGGCCTCCCGTGGTACCCGGGCCGAAAGACCACAGGTCACCTCGTAGTTGATCGTGTCGAGCAGCCGGGCGAGGTCCTCGGCCAGGATCCTCTCCTCCCCCTCTCCACCGATCAGCACCACCTCGTCGCCGATGTCTACCTCGGCTTCACCGGGGGGTCCGAGGTCGACCGCGACGTTGTCCATCGAGATCGTCCCGGCGACCGGCAGGCGACGACCACCGACCAGAACCGGTGCCTTTCCGGAGAGCCCGCGCCTGTACCCGTCCCCGTAGCCGATGGGGACGGTGGCAACCTCGGTCGGACCGGAGGCGGTCCAGGACCGGCCGTATCCGACCGAATCCCCCTTCTCGAGGGTCCTCAGGGAGCCGACCCAGGAGACCAGCGAAAGAACCGGCTCCAGCCCGAGGTCCGAGGGATCCCGTCCGAAGGGGTCCATTCCGTAGAGGGCGACGCCCGGCCTGACCAGGTCCAGATGGGTGGAGGCCTCCCGGAAAACCGCAGCGCTGTTCGCTGCGTGGGCCAGCGTCTCGGGGTGTTCGGTTCGCACGGCCTCGACGACCCCGAGGAATGCCTCGAGCTGCTCGTCGAGGAAGGGGTCGGACCGATCATCCGCCGTCGCGAAGTGGGTCCAGACGGCTTCCAGCTCCAGGTCGTCGGAAGCCGCGATCCTGTCCGCCATTCGAAGGATGCGTTCGGGGTCTCGACAGCCCAGTCGGCCCATCCCGGAGTCGTACTTGAGGTGGAGCTTGATCGGCCCCGATGCCCGTTCGGCCAGCCGTTCGACCCGGTCGACGAAGCCCTCTTCCCACACCGGCAGCTCGGCCCCGGAGCCGATCGCGACCTCGAGTTCCGGTCCGGTCAGGGCACCCAGGACCACCACGGGTATCTCGCTGGAGATCTCCCGGGCGGCGACGGCCTCATCCGCCGTCGCGACACAGAACCTGTCCACCCCGGCCTCGGCCAGGGCCGAGCCGCAGAGCCACATCCCGTGGCCGTAGGCGTCGGCTTTGATCACGGGACAGATCCCGACCCCATCGCCGACGGCGCCACGAACCACCTCGAGATTCCGTCGGAGCGCGTCGAGGTCGACCCGGGCGACCGCCCTCATGCCGGAGGGGCTCACTCGCCGGTCAGGGCCGCCAGCACGTCGACCCTGGTCACGACCCCGACCAGCTTGCCGTCATCGTCCACGACCGGGAGGCGGTTGTGGTGCTTGCTCGAGATGAGGCGGCCGGCTTCACCTGCATCCTCGTCTGGCCCAATAGTCAAGGGGTCGGGGGTCATCAGGTCGGCCGCATCCGCGGCGAAGGCCTTCTGTGCTCTCTCCTCGAAGTGCTTCATCGACTCGAGGAATACGACCCCGCCCATGATGTTGACGTAGTGGGGAAGGTGGAAGTCGGTCTCGTCGTCGGAGATGACCAGGTCGGACTCGGTGATGATCCCGACGACCTTTCGATCCCCATCGACTACGGGAACCCCGGGAAGGTCGTGCTCGCGCAAGACCTCGAGGACCCCGCGTACATCCTCGTCCGGGGTCACAGCGGGCGGGTCGGAATCCATTATTTCCGCGACGGTCGGCATCGACCCGAGTCTAGTCGGTCCCCCACCCGCTCAGGGCAGGGGTCCGATCGCCTCCGGCAGCGCTTCGACGACGTCCGAGGCGATCGTGCCATCGGCCGATCCGACCCGTCCGGTGGCGATCCTGCCCGCCCTCGCGTGGGCGAAGACTGCCGCTGCGGCAGCATCGAACGGATCCAGGCCCCGTGCGAGGAAGGCGCCGCAAACCCCCGCCAGGACGTCACCCGTACCGGCCGTCGCGAGACCGGGAGCCTCGAGGTCATCGATCGCGATTCCCTCCGATCCGGCAACGATCGAGTCGTCGCCCTTTAGCACCGCGACCGCCCCTGTTCGGGCGGCCTCCTCGACGGCCGAACCGAGTCTTCGGGCTTCGACGGCTGCCGGCTCCCGACCGAGCAGACGGGCCATTTCACCCGGATGGGGGGTGATGACCGTCGGGAAACCACGGGAGGCGATCGGCTCCGGGTCAGCCCCCAGCAGGCTCAGGGCGTCCGCATCGACGACGAGCGGAGCCTCGATCGTCTCGACCAGCTGGCGAACCAGCCTGGCCGTCCCGTCGGCCCGACCCATTCCCGAGCCAAGTACGACCGCTGCCGCCCCCTGGCAGTGGTCGAGGATCGTCTCGGCGGCCTCCGGCCCGAGGGCGCCGGGCCGGTTCCCCTCGGGACAGGCGATGGTCATCACTTCGGCCTGGGCCGCGGTTACCACCGGTTCAAGCGAGTCGGGGACCGCTGCGGTCGCGTAGCCGGCACCGGCCCGGATCGCCCCACGGGAAGCCAGCACGACCGCGCCGGTGAGGCCCCGCGAACCACCGACCAGACTGACCCGCCCCGAGGTGAACTTGGTCGACTCCGGTCCACGCGGTGGCAGAAGGGTGAGAACCCGTTCGGTGATGATTCCGGCAGCCTCTCCGGGAGGGGCGTCCGGGGGGAAGCCGATCGGGGCGACCTCGAGGGCACCGGTGAGGCCCTTGCCAGGCCGGATGAAGTGACCAACCTTGGGCCCGTGGAAGGTCACCGTCCTGTCCGCCTGGACTGCAAGTTCCGCCTCGCCCGTCGAGGCATCGACACCGGATGGGATGTCGCAGGCGAGCACCGGGCCAGCGACCTCGTTGATCCATTCGATCGCAGCCGCGACCGGCTCGCGAGGCTCGCCCTCGAAGCCCGTCCCGAGGATCGAATCCACCACCAGGCCCGGTGGCTCCCGCCGGACGAGGGAACCCGGGCCTTCGTCGACCGGGATTCCCCTCAGGCGATCGAGGTTTGCGGCCGCATCCGGGCTGAGCTCGTCACCGGCCCAGAGCAGCTGGACCTCTACCTCCAGACCGAGCTCGGCCAGGTATCGCGCGGCAACCAGACCGTCCCCAGCGTTGTTGCCCTTCCCGCAAACCACGAGGACCGATCCCCCGCCCGCCATCCCGGCCGCGGCATCGGCGAGCGCCCGACCGGCCCTCTCCATCAGATCCAGCGAAGGGATCCCGGCCTCGTCGATCGCCCATCGGTCGGCCGCGGCCATACCCGCGGAGTCGTAGAGGGGATCGAGCCAGGGCTTCATCCGGTCACCTCTCGACCAGGACCACGGCGGAGGCAAGCTCCCGCTCGTGGGTCAGGCTTAGGGAGATCCTCAGGCCCTCCTCGACGGCCCGGTCCCCAAGGCCCCCACGGAGCCTCAGCTTCGGAGGGCTCCCGGGTTCGACCTCGATCTCGGTCAGGGGGTGTCCAACCGTCAGGCCGAGGGCCTTCACGCAAGCCTCCTTGGCGGCGAAACGGGCGGCAAGGTGACGCCCCGGCCGACGACGGGCCTCGCAATAGCTGACTTCATCCTCGGTGAAGAGCCGACCGGCCAGCCTCGGGTAACGCCCGAGGGCCCGCTCCAGGCGGGCCACCTCGACGAGGTCGATCCCGATCCCGACCGTAGCCATGGGGCAATCCTAGGGCCGGCGCGGCCCTACTCGACCGTCACCGTCTTGGCGAGGTTCCGGGGCTGGTCGACGTTCAACCCCCGCTTTCGGGCGACGTGGTAGGCGAGGAGCTGCAACGGGATGATCGCGAAGAGAGGCTGCAGCACCCAATCGGTCGCCGGAACGAAGATCGTCTCGTCGGCGACCTCTCCCACCCGGTCGGAACCCTCGGTCGCGATCGCGATCGTGTCCGCCCCGCGGGCCCGGACCTCCTCGAGGTTCGAAAGGACCTTGTCCAGGACGGGACTGTCGGTTGCGACGCAGACGACCGGCGTCGATTCGTCGAGCAGGGCGATCGGACCGTGCTTCATCTCCCCGGCGGCGTAGGCGTCGGTCGGGATGTAGGAGACCTCCTTCAGCTTGAGCGCCCCCTCGAGGCAGACCGGCAGCCCGATGTGCCGCCCGAGATAGAGGAAGAAATCCTGGTCGACATGGCGCTCCGCCACCGACTCGACCACCTCGGAGACCGAGTCGATCGTCGCGTCCATCAGCTCGGGGATGTCGCGGAGGGCCTGCTCGAGTCCCTCGAGCACCTCCGCGGGGAGGGTCTCCCTCAGTTCGGCCAGCTTGAGGGCGAACAGGTACATCACCGCGACCTGGGCAACGAAGGTCTTGGTCGCCGCGACCCCTATCTCGAGTCCCGCCCGGGTGTACAGCACTGCGTCGCTCTCCCTGGTCGCCTGGCTTCCCATCACGTTGGTGACCGCCAGTACGGTCGCCCCCTTCTCCCGGGCGAGCTTCATTGCGGCAAGGGTGTCGGCCGTCTCGCCGGACTGGGTTATCCCGATGACAAGGTCCCCCGGTCCGACCACCGGGTCCCGGTAGCGGTACTCGGAGGCGATGTCACACTCGACCGGTACCCGGGCCCAGGTCTCGATCGCGTAGCGGCCGACCAGGCCCGCGTGGTACGAGGTGCCGCAGGCGACCACGACGACTCGTCCGAGGCCGGCGAGGAATTCGTCATCGAGCCCGGAATCGGAGAGGTCGACTCCCTCTCCCGGTCGGACCCGGTCCAGCACCGTCTCTGCGATCGCCTCGGGTTGCTCGTGGATCTCCTTCATCATGAAGGTCTCGTAGCCGGACTTCTCGGCTGCCTCCTCGTCCCAGGTGACCGTCTCGGGGTCGCGCTCGACCGGTTCACCGGCGAAGGTCTCGATCTCCACCCCGTCCGCCGTCGCGGTAACGATCTCGCCGTTCTCCACCGGAAGAACCTCGCGGGTCTCTGCCATGAAGGCCGGGATCGCCGAGGCCACGAAGGTCTCGCCCTCGCCGAGACCGACAGTGAGCGGGGTCTCCCAGCGGGCGCCGACGAGGACACCGGGAAGGTCCCGGTGCATCGCCACGAAGGAGAAGTGGCCCCGAAGCTCGCCCACGGTCGCCCGGACCGCCTCGGTCAGGTCCCCCTCGAAGTTCCGGGCGATCAGGTGGGCGACCACCTCGGCATCGGTCTCGGAGCTGAGTTCGACCCCTTCGGCCTGGAGTCCTTCGCGGATTTCGGCGTGGTTCTCGACGATCCCGTTGAGGACCATCTCGACCGATCCGTCATCGGCGGAGTGCGGGTGTGCATTCTGCTCGGTGACCCGACCGTGGGTCGCCCAGCGGGTGTGGGCGATCCCGGTGGAACCGCCATTCGTGGCATCGCCGTCGAGGCGCCCTGCTGCGTCGAGTGCCTCGCCCAGCATGGCCAGGTTTCCGACCGCCCTGACCTTCTCGATCGAGCCCCCGGTCATGATCGCCAGGCCGGCCGAGTCGTAGCCCCGGTACTCGAGTTTCCCGAGGCCGGCCACGAGAATGGGCTGGCAGGGCCTCGGGCCCACATATCCGATGATTCCGCACATGACTGGCCGGTAAGGCTACCGGCGGGCCTCAGCCCAGCTCGGATTCCACCGCATCGGCCAGCCGACGACAGATCCGGGTCGCCTCCTCGCCGGTTCGGGCCTCGACCATCACTCTGACCAGGGGTTCGGTTCCCGACGGCCTGACCAGCACCCTGCCTTCCCCGCCCAGCTCATCCTCGACCGCCTCGATCGCCGCCTTGACCGCACCGTTCTCCTCGAGGGAGGTCTGGTCGGCCACCGGGACGTTGATCAGCTCCTGGGGGAGGCGGGTCATCGGCGATGCCTCGGCGAGGTCTTCGCCGTCGAGGGCCTCGAGCAGGGCGAGGGCGGAGGCAAGCCCGTCCCCGGTCGGGGCGTAGTCGGTCGAGATCACATGACCGGACTGTTCACCGCCGAGGATCCAGCCGAGCCGGTCGAGGGCCTCTATGACGTGCCGATCGCCCACCGGGGTGATTTCGACCTCGATCCCTGCGTCTCCCATCGCCCGGTGGAAACCGTGGTTGGTCATCACGGTCACGACCACACCCCCTCCCAGGGTTCCGGCCCGGCTCCTCTCGAGTGCGACCAGTGCCATTACCTCGTCGCCGTCCCTGACCTCGCCGGTTCGGTCGACCGCCAGCATCCGGTCGCCATCGCCGTCGAAGGCGAAACCGATGTCGAATCCACCGTCACGAACCGTCTCGGCCAACGACTCGGTGTGGGTCGAACCGCAGCCCAGGTTGATGTTCCGCCCATCGGGATCGGCGTAAAGGGTGGCTACCTCGGCCCCGAGCTGCCGGAAGACCTCTGGAGCGACCCGAAAGGTCGCACCGTTGGCGCAATCGAGGGCGATCCGCATGCCCGAGAGGTCGAGCCGATAACGGTCGAGGACCGCCCGCCGGTAGTCGGCTTCGGCCGTGTTCAACCGCTCCACCCGACCCCACTCCTCTTCCTCCGACGGGCCACCCTCTTCCGAAACGACCGCCCGCTCGATCGCCAGCTCGGCGCCGTCGTCGAGCTTCCTGCCGTTGGCTCCGAACAGCTTGATTCCGTTGTCGGTGAAGGGGTTGTGGGAGGCCGAGATCACGGCTGCGAGGTCGAACGAGTAGAGGCTGGCGAGGATCGGTGCCGCGGGGGTCGGCAGCACACCGGTGAGGTAGACGTCGGCGCCCGAGGAGGCCGCGCCGGAAGCGAAGGCCGACTCGAGAGCCGGACCCGACTCCCTCGTGTCCCGGACGACGAGCACCCTCGGGCGTGGTGGCTCCGCGAGTGCGGCCGCGGCCCGACCGAGGGCCATCGCGAGTTGCGCATCGAGCAGCTCGCCCACCGGACCCCGAACTCCGTCGGTCCCGAACAGTCTCGCCTCCGGCCCGGCCACCGGGCCTTTCAGCGTTTGGAGAACTGGGGCCGCTTGCGGGCCTTCTTGAGACCGGCCTTACGACGCTCCTTGGCCCTCGAATCCCTGGTGAGGAAACCCCGCTTCTTGAGCTCCTGCCTCAGTTCGGGGACCGCCTCGGTCAAACCTCTCGCGATGCCGTGCCGCGCAGCACCGGCCTGACCGCTGATGCCGCCGCCCTGAACCAGGACCCGAACCTCGACCTTGCCGTCGAAACCGGTGGCAACGAGCGGCGAACTGACGATGGTCCGGTGCCGGGCCCTCGGAAAGTACTCCTCGAAGTCGCGTCCGTTGACCGTGATCGTCCCCTTGCCGGGCAGGATCACTACCCGGGCGACCGATCGCTTGCGCTTGCCGGTCGCCTGAATCCGCGCATCCTTCGGCAGGGTGGCCGAGCTGACTGCGGCAATAGGCTCCTCCTCCTCGACTTCGTCCCGGGTGAGTTCGGCCTCCTTGGCGGCCTTCTCCTCGGCCTCGGCCTCCTGTCGGGCCTTCTCCTCTGCGTCGAGCTCGACCTCGGGTTCCAGCGAGATCGGTTCCAGGTCGGCACCCGGTGGAAGGTCCTTCGCCTTGGCGGACTTCTCTTCCCCCTTGGCGGGTGCATCAGACCCGGACTCCGGAGCGTCTGCAGCCGGAGCTTCGTCGCCAGCCTGCCCGGCCTGATCGGTTCCCTCGGCCTCGGACGTCCCCTCCCCCTCGGAAGCCTGACCCTCCGGTGCGGCACCTTCGGCAGCCTCGGGTACCTGCTCGGATTCGACGGCTTCCTCCTCGACCACCGACTCCTCGATTTCCTCTCCGTTTTCCGGCTCGTCCGCCATCAGGCTTCGACCTCGAGCTTCTCGGGTGCCTGCGCCTCGTGGGGGTGCTCAGGTCCGGCGTATACCTTCAGCTTGTTCAACTGCTTTCGGGCCAGTCGGTTCCGGGGCATCATTCCCTTCACCGCCTTCCGGATCACTTCTTCCGGGCTGCGCTCGAGCATCTCCCTCAGGGTCCTGCTGCGGATCCCCCCCGGATACCCACTGTGTCGCCAGTAAGTCTTCGAGTCCAGCTTGTCGCCCGTTACCCGGATCTTCTCGGCGTTGATCACGACGACGAAATCCCCCGTATCGACGTGGGGCGTGTAATCGGGCTTTCCCTTACCGCGAAGCAGATCGGCAAGTCGGGTCGCAAGGCGGCCCAGGGTCTGCCCCTCGGCGTCAACGACGAACCACTTGCGGGTTCGGGTCTCGGGTGTTGCCACGAAAGTCTTCATGGGATCTCGATCCGGCGACGGGAAGGGTTTCCCGGACCGGACCCGCGGATAATAGGGGACGGACAGCGCCATCGCGGTCGGACTGGCAACGGTGGTCCCTCCTATACTCC
>VEQW01000107.1 GCA_018883025.1 Solirubrobacterales bacterium
TCACGGGAGAGTCCGGTCAGCTCGTCGGTCAGCATCGAGGTCGCCGCGGTCGAGATCGCGCAGCCCTTCCCTTCGAACCTGACCTCGCATACCCGACCGTCTTCGTCGAGCCGGATGGTCACGTGTTGCTCATCGCCACAGAACGGGTTGTTGTCCTCGAACTCGAGGTCCGGCTCTTCGATCCGCCCGAAATTATGGGGGCGCTTGTAATGCTCGAGGATCTGTTCGCGGTAGAGCTCGTCCACCTCGCTCACCCACCGTCGGAGAAGATCCGCCTGCAGTCCTCGAGCCCCTCGACCAGCCGGTCGACCTCCTCGGGCGTGTTGTAGACCGCGAAGCTCGCCCGGGTCAGTGCCGGCACCCCGAGGCGTTCCATCAAGACCTGGTTGCAGTGGTGCCCGGCCCTTACCGCGACGCCGTGGCGGTCGAGTATCTGGGCGACGTCGTGGGGGTGGATTCCTTCGAGGTCGAACGAGACGATCGCCTCGCGGTCGTCACCCTCCGAGGGACCGAACACGGTCAGCCCCTCGACCTCGCCAAGCCGCTCGAGGGCGTAGGAGCCGATCGCCCTTTCGTGGGCCCCGATCGCCTCGATACCGAGGTCCCCGGCCCAGTCGACGGCCGCACCTAGGCCAACCGCCTCGGCGATCATCGGAGTCCCGGCTTCGAACCGGGCCGGAGGGGAGGCCCAGGTGATCCCGTCCTTGCTTACCTTCGAGATCATCGAACCGCCACCCTCGAAGGGTTCAAGGGTGTCGAGGACCTCGCGCCTTCCATGGAGCACCCCGACCCCGGTCGGTCCGTAGAGCTTGTGTCCGGTGATCGCGTAGAAGTCGGCCCCGATCGCAGCCACGTCGACCGGAATCCGCGGCGCCGCCTGGGTCCCGTCGACCAGGGTCAGCGCGCCGGCCTGCCTGGCCTCGGCGACCAGCTCTTCGACGGGATTCCGCGTTCCGAGGACGTTCGAGACGTGGGTCATCGCGACTGCGCGCGGGCCCTTCTCCATCGCCTTCGAGAAAGAGTCCCGATCGAGTCTGCCCTCGTCGTCGACTGGCACCCACTCGAGCTCGGCTCCTGCCCTTCGAGCGGCCAGGTACCAGGGCACGATGTTCGAGTGGTGCTCCATCTCGGTCAACACCACGAGGTCGCCGGACTTGAGGTTCGCTTCGCCCCAGGCCTGCGCGGCGACGTTGATCGCTTCGGTCGCATTTCGGGTGAAGATCACGTCCCTGGCCTCCGCCCCGATCAGCCCGGCCACCTTTCCCCTGGCTCCCTCGTAGAGGGCGGTCGCCTCCTCGGAGAGGGTGTGGACCCCCCGGTGGACGTTGGCGTTGTGGTTTGCGAGGAAGTCCGAGATCGATTCGATCACGGCCACGGGCTTCTGGGCGGTGGCGCTGTTGTCGAGGTAGGCCAGCGGCACCCCGTTGACGTCCCGTTCGAGGATCGGGAACTCGGACCGGATCTCCTCGATCGATCGGGGAAGGGAGGGGGAGGTGGCGGAGGTGGCCTCCATCAGCTCGCCGCCTCGACCTCCTCGCGGATCCAGCCGTAGCCCTCGGCCTCGAGCTGGTCGACCAGCTCGGCGCCGCCCTCCTTGACGATCTTGCCGTCGTACATGACGTGGACCACGTCGGGTTCGACCATGTGCAGGAGCCGCTGGTAATGGGTGATCACCAGGGCCCCCATGTCGGGGCCGGTGAACCTGTTTATCCCGTCCGCCACGGTCTTCAGCGCATCGATGTCGAGGCCGGAGTCGGTCTCGTCGAGGATCGCTATCTCCGGCTTCAGCAGCGCCAGCTGGAGGATCTCCATCCGCTTCTTCTCACCACCGGAGAAGCCATCGTTCAAGTACCTGCTCGAGAAGTCCTGGGGGATGTTCGCCAGGTCCATCGCCTCGCGGGCCTGATCGGCGAACTCCTTGATCTTCAGCGGCTCCTCGCCGGCAGCCTCGCGGTGTGCGTTGAGGATCATCCTCAGGTACTTGGAAACCGCCACCCCGGGGATCGCCACCGGGTACTGGAAGGCCATGAAGACACCGGCAAGCGACCGTTCGTCGGGGTCGGACTCGGTCAGGTCCTCCCCGTCTACGAGGATCGAGCCTTCGGTGACCTCGAGCGCCGGATGGCCCATGATTGCGTTGGCCAGGGTCGACTTGCCTGATCCGTTGGGACCCATCAGGGCATGCACTTCACCTTTTCCGACCGAGAGGTCGATCCCCTTGAGGATCTCCTTGTCGTCGACGCTCACGTGAAGGTCCTTGATCTCGAGTTCTGCCATCTGTCCTTCGCTCCGTTTCCTTTTCTGGATTTACAGGTCGTTTGGTTCGGGTCCTGGTTCGCCCCCGGAACCGTGGCTCGATCCGGTCGGGTTCAGGCCGGGCTGCCGACCGGCTGGGGGTTCCGGCCGCGCTCCCCCGCGAACTCGACGAGATCTGACAAGGTCGTCTCCCGCAGGGCATCGGTGACCCCACCGTGTACCCGGGTCCAGAGCAGTTTGGTCGCGCAGGGCCCGTCTTCCGGGGCGAGGTGCGAACACTGGACCTTCCCTGTCGGTTCGGCCTCGAAGCATTCCATCGGGACGATCGGCCCCTCCAGCGCCTCGACCACCTCCAGCATCGTGATCTCGGCGGGATCGCGGCCCAGCGAGTAGCCGCCCCGTGCGCCCCTCGTGGATTCGACGAGGCCGGCCTGCCTCAGTCGCGCCACCAGGTGTTCCATGTAGGAGAGGGGCAGGTTTTCGGCTTCGGCGATCGAGGCAAGCGAGAGTGGCTGGTCGCGCTGGTCGCGACCGAGTTCGACCATCAGGCGAACTCCATATTCCGCTTTCGTCGAGAACAGCACGGGGGAAATCCTAGACGATCAGTCGGGTAATATCTGGATAGGTCTCGGAGCCGGATTCGACCAGTTCCAGGGGGGTCGTGTACCGAGGATGAAGCAGCCGAAAGACCAAGGAGGACCACAGATGAAGACCACCCGTGAATCGACTTTCGCAGCGACCCTGAGGACGACCATGCTCATGGCCCTGCTCTCCGGCTTCCTCGTCGCCATCGGCTTCCTGATCGGTGGCCCCGATATGGCCATCCTGTTCCTGCTCGGAGCTGCGGCGATCAACTTCTTCACCTACTTCTTCAGCGACAAGCTGGCCCTGAAGATGAGCCGAGCCGAGCCGATGGAGGAGTCCGAGCACCCGGAGTTCTACGAAATGGTCCGTGAGCTCTGCCAGACGGCGGATCTGCCCATGCCGAGGCTCTACACGATTCCGCAGGCACAGCCGAACGCCTTCGCCACCGGGCGGAACTACAACAACTCGGCAGTGGCAGTCACCGAGGGGATCATGCAGCTCCTTCCCCGGAACGAACTCCGTGGGGTCGTCGCCCATGAGCTCGCCCACATCAAGCATCGCGACATCCTGATCCAGTCGGTCGCGGCCACGATCGGTGCCGCGATCACCTACCTCGGGTACATGCTGATGTGGTTCGGCAGCGACAACAACTCGCCGCTCGGCCTGGTCGGGGTCCTGGCGATGGTTCTGCTGGCCCCGCTCGCCGCGTCGATCATCCAGTTGGCGGTCTCCCGGCAGCGTGAGTACGCGGCTGACGCCGGCGGCGCTCAGATCTCCGGCGAGCCGGAGTCCCTGGCCAGCGCGCTGCTCCGGCTCGAGGCCGGTACCGAGCAGATCCCGATGCAGGGCCACGTGAACGATGCGACCGAACCCCTCTACATCGTCAAGCCGTTCAAGGCGAGGGG
>VEQW01000108.1 GCA_018883025.1 Solirubrobacterales bacterium
GTTCGGCTCGGAGGTCCTGATTGCCTCGATCGCGCCCGAGCCGTATGCAAGGAGCGTCGTCCCGGCACTCCCTTCCGACATGGTCATCCGGATGGCCGAGGAGGCCCGGGAAGGCGCCCAGGAAGTCGCGCGGGAGATCGATGCCGGAATCGAGGTGAGGGCAAGCCTCTCCCCGGCCCGTGGCCTCCACCGGGTGGTCGAGGACCTGGAACCCGACCTCCTGGTGGTCGGTTCGACCGGTGCCGAGGACGGCCGGGTCCACGGCGGGCACGTATCCCGCACCTTGATGACCGGCGGCCCCTGCACGGTGGCCGTCGTTCCGCTGGGCTGGCGAAACGGCGAGCGCCGACTCGACCGGGTCGGGGTCGCGCTCGATGGCTCCCGAGAGGCCGAGGAGGCCCTCCGCCTCGGGGTGGGGCTGGCCCAGGGCGGGTCGCTCCGGGTCATAGCCGTCGCCGACCCGCTCGAGGGAATGCTGGCCCGTGCCGCGATGCTGAGCAGCGAACAGCTGGTCCAGATCGCCGAGCAGGTGGCCCACGAACACCTCGAGGAGGCATTGACCCAGCTCCCGGACGAGAGCACCGTCCCCGAAAGGAGCCTGCCGGTCGGCGACCCGGTCGAGGAGCTCCGCAAGGAGAGCGACGACGGACTCGACCTGTTGCTGCTCGGGTCCCGCTCCTACGGGCCCGTTCGTCGGGTGCTGCTCGGCTCGGTCACCTCGAAGCTGGCGGCCGATGCAGGCTGTCCGATCATGGTCTCGCCCCGGACGGGGCTCGACCGCTAGGCCGTAGCGCCCGCTCCGTCCGCCTGCCTGGCACCGAGCAGGTGGCGCCCCAGGAACTCGACCTGGTCCTCGACCACCCGCTCGAACTGGGGCTCGAGGTAGACACCGAAGTGGCCGCAGTCGTAGGTCTTCAGCTCGCCCTTCGGCGCTGAGGCCGAGACCTTTACCGCCGGGTCGGGCGGGGTGTCGAGGTCGTTCCTTGCCACCTGGAAGAGGATCGGGCACCGGATCTCCGGCGCTTTCTTGCCCGGGCGCCACCGAAGGGCTTCGACCGTGATCGCCGCAGCGACTTCGTCCCCGTGTCGCGACCCGGCCGGGGTGATCGCCTCGAACCCGGGAAGGGCATCGGGGCTGGTCATCGCGGCTAGCGATCCGGGAGGGCCTGCGACTGGGACCATCACCCGCTCGCGACCACGCCTTCGGGCGGCGATGTCGGCCAGGGCCTTCGCGGTCAGCTTGGCGGCGTTCAGCGGCGGGACGGCTCCCAGCATCGAGGGGCCGGCGACGAACGGGACCAGGGCGATCGCGCAGGCGATCGCCCTGTTGGAGGCGGCCGTCTCGATCGTCAGGCCACCACCGAAGGAGGCTCCCCAGAGTCCGATCCGGCTCGGGTCGATCCGGTCGAGCGATCGGACGTAGGCGATCGCGCTGGCCACGTCCTCGAGTTCGCGCTCGATCGAAAGGACGAATCGCTCGTCGCCGCCCGAATCACCAAAGCCGCGGTAATCGAGGGTGAGCGCAGCGATCCCGGCCTCCGCGAACCGCTCGGCGAACTGGGGTATGCCGTCCTCGCGGGTGCCGGTGAACCCCTGGGCCAGGATTACCGCCGGGACGTCCTCCTCAGCCGGCGCGGCGGGGAAGAAGAGGGTGGCGGCGCACTCGTCGCCACCGCTCCTGAAGGTCGTATCGGTCCGATCCACGGCCACGGTTGGACTTTATCCAGAGCCCGGAATAGACCGTTCCTGAATCAGGCTTACCCGGGCACCATTGGGCCGAACAATTCCTTTTCGAGCGATTGACTTTTCTTTCTGCTACTCTCCCGCGGTCGCTTTACCAACTTTGTTAGTTGGAAACAACGGAAAGAAGAGGAGTACGGATGAATCGAGTGCGTCTTTGGAATGGGTCCGGTTCGGGCAGATGGAGGAAGCCCCTTGCATTGGTGGCTGCCCTCGTCGGAATCGGATCCCTGGCCCTCGGCCTTGCCGCCTGCGGTGGGAGCGATTCGGGGTCTGGTGGGGGCAAGGTCGACCTGGTCGCCTACTCGACCCCACAGCAGGCCTACGAGGAGGGGATCATCCCCGCCTTCCAGGCCACGGACGCCGGATCGGGTGTCGAGTTCTCGACCTCGTTCGGCTCCTCCGGCGACCAGCGTCGTGCAGTCGAAGCCGGCCAGCCGGCCGACTACGTGGGCTTCTCCCTGGAGCCGGACATGACCAGCGTGGTCGACGCCGGGGTCGTCTCCTCGGACTGGAAGAACAACCAGTACAAGGGAATGGTCACCGAGTCGGTCGTGGTGATGATGGTCAGGCCCGGCAACCCGAAGGGGATCACGGACTGGAACGACCTGACGGGCAACGACGTCGAGGTGATCCAGCCGAACCCGGCCACTTCCGGCGGCGCCAAGTGGAACGTCATGGCCGAGTACGGGTCCCAGGTGAACGCAGGCAGGAGCGAGCAGGAAGCACTCCAGTTCGTGGCCGACGTCTTCGCCAACACGACGGTGCTCGACGACAGCGCGAGAGACTCGCTCCAGACCTTCTCGACCGGCAAGGGCGACGTCCTGATCGGTTACGAGAACGAGGCGATCCAGGCCAAGGACGAGGGGATCGAGCTCGAGATCGTCTACCCGAAGTCGGAGTCGACGATCCTGATCGAGAACCCGGCCGCGGTGACCAAGAAAGCCCAGGACCCGAAGGCGGCCAAGGCCTTCCTCGACTTCATCTGGTCGGATGAGGGTCAGAGGAAGTTCGCCGATTACGGCTACCGACCGGTCAACGAAACGATCGCGGCGGAGTACGGGAAGGAGTTCCCGACCCCGGCCGAGCTGTTCACGATCGCCGACCTCGGTGGCTGGGAGAAGGTCGATTCGGAGTTCTTCGATGACACCAACGGCAAGGTCACCGAGATCCTCAGGAACCAGGGGGCTCCGCTCGAGTAGCGAAGCCGGATCGGTTGTCTTCGACAACACACACCGAACGGGTTTCTGCCCGACCGACGGGGAGCGTTCGCAAGGCGCTCCCCGTCGGTGCTGGGCTGACCCGGGGCATCACGATCGGGTGGCTCAGCCTGATCGTCCTGCTCCCCCTGGCCGCCCTGCTCCTTCGCTCGGCCGAGGATGGGGTCGGTGCCTTCGTCTCCGCGATCACCGAACCCGAGGCGATCGCGGCGATCAGGCTGACCGTGCTCTCGGCCCTCGCGATCACCCTGATCAACGCCGTCATAGGAACACTCATTGCCTGGGTCCTGGTTCGCGACGAGTTCCCGGGAAAGCGCTTCATCAACTCGTTGATCGACCTGCCATTCGCCCTGCCGACCATCGTCGCCGGGCTGCTCCTGCTCACCCTGTACGGCGAAGACTCACCGGTAGGGATTTCGCTCGCTTACACGGTCGCCGCGGTCGGGCTGGCGCTCCTCTTCGTCACCCTTCCCTTCGTCGTCCGGGCGGTCCAGCCGGTCCTCGCCGAGCTCGACACCGAGATGGAGGAGGCCGCGCAGAGCCTCGGTGCCGGCAGGCCGAGGATTTTCTTCAGCGTGATCCTGCCCAACCTCACCCCGGCGATCGTCGCAGGCTGTGCACTCGCCTTCGCCAAGGCGATCGGGGAGTTCGGCTCGCTGGTGCTGATCACCGGGAACATCCCGTTCGAGACG
>VEQW01000109.1 GCA_018883025.1 Solirubrobacterales bacterium
AGCCTGCTCTTCCGCAAGCCCTCGTGGCAGCGCGGTCCGGGGGTCGGCAAGGCCGGGATGCGGAGCGTGCCCGACCTGGCCCTGCTGGCCGACGGCCTGCCGGGCTGGACGATCCGCTGCACGATCGCGGAGTGCGGATCCCCGACCGGTTGGGTGACCGTCGGGGGAACCAGCGCCGCCACCCCCCTGACCGCGTCGATCGTGCTGCTCGCCAACCAGAAGGCAAAGAAGATGGGCCAGTCACGACTCGGCTTCCTCAACCCCTCTATCTACGAACTGGCACGCGACCCGAGCGCACGCAAGGCCGTGTTCCGGGACATCACATCGATTGGCAATGACCTGGGGCCGCTGATCGCCCCGGAGGCCGGCGGTGGCGGGCCGCTCGGTTGCTGCAAGGCCGGCCCGGGCTACGACCGGGCCTCGGGATGGGGCTCGATCAGTGCGATTCCGTTCGCCAAGCGGATGATTCGGCTGGCCGGGAGTCCCTGACCCCCTCCATCGCGTGCTCGGCCAGGGCCGTGATCGTCAGGCTCGGGTTCACCCCCGGATTGGCAGGCATCACCGAGCCGTCCACCACCATCAGGTTGCGGTAGCCGAACACCCTCTGGCCCTCGTCGACCACGCCCGTCTCGGGTGACTCGCCGATCACGCAACCCCCAAGGAAGTGGGCCGTCGCCGGCACCGCCCGCAGCACGTCCGGAAGGGTGCTCTGGGCATAACCCCCCATCCGCCTGGCGGCGAGCGCTGCGACCCGGTTCGCGACCGGCAGGTAGGAGGCCGCCACACCGCCTTCCTCCGACTCGGTGTCGAGCACCGTGCCCTGACCGAACCGGCGGGGCCTCAGGACGAGCGAGACCGACCGCTCTGCCGTCTGCATCGTGGTGAAGATCACCGTCCGCTTCGACCAGCCGAACGGGGAAAGGCTCCTCACTGCCTCGACCGGATGGCGGATCAGGTTGGCCAGCAGCCTGAGCGGTCGGGTGAGCCTGGTGCCCCCGCAGGTCAGCAGGGTGAACAGGGTCGAGTTGGCATCCCCGGCCGTTCCGTAGGTGTTGTTGGTGATGTGGGTCTCCCCGTCGGGGAAGATCGAGGCCGTGATCGTGACGTCGGTCGTGTAGTCGGCCTCCTTCGAATGGGCCGTGGCGGCCGTGATCGCCTCGCTGTTGGTCCGGACCAGCTTGCCGAGCCTCGGTGAGAGCCCGGTCAGGCTCCCCCTCTCCCTGCAGCGGAGAAGCAGCTCGTTGGTTCCTAGCGTGCCCCCGGCCAGGACCACGCTGCCGGCCCGGAGCGTCACTTCCTGACGATCGCCCGAAGGCGGTGTGGCCCGGTGGACCACCTCCCAGCCTTCCCCGCCATCGGCACCACCGATCGGGCGGAGGTCGACCACCTGCCGTCCGGCCCTGACCTCGGCCCCCTGTCGCTCGGCCAGCCAGAGGTAGTTCTTGACCACCGTGTTCTTCGCCCCGTGACGGCAACCGAGCACACATTGGCCGCACTTCAGGCAACCGGTCCTGGCCGGGCCGTCACCCCCGAAGTAGGGGTCCTCGACCTCGACTCCCGGCTCCCCCATGAAGACCGCGACCGGGGTGGTCCGGTAGGAGTCCGGTGCATCGAGCTCGGCGGCCAGCTCCCTCATCAGTCGTTCGCTCGGCCCGTCGAAGTCGGGCTCGACCACCCCGAGCATCCGTTTGGCGGTCTCGAAGTGGGGCGCCAGCCGCTCCCTCCAGTCGCCGAGTCCGGCCCATTGGGGGTGGCGGTAGAAGGAGTCCGACTCCGGCACGTAGGAGGTGTTGGCCCAGGTCAGCGACCCACCGCCGACCCCGACCCCGGTCAGGACGTTGACGTGGCGGAAGGGGCTGATCCGCATGATCCCCCGCATCCCCAGCCGTGGTGCCCACTGGGCCTTCCAGACCTGCCAGCTGGAGCGGGCGAAGTCACCGTCCTCCCAGCGCCGCCCCTGCTCGAGGACCAGCACCGTGTGGCCCCGCTCGGCCAGCCGGAGGGCCGAGACGCTGCCGCCGAACCCGGAGCCGACGACGATCCAGTCGTAGTCGAGGCGTTCGGCCGTCATCGCCGGTTACGGAATGGCGACGATGAAGGAAATATCGTTTGAGTAGGTCCCCGCGTTCATCGTGTGCACCTCGTATTGACGCGCCGAACACGCCCCGCGGGTGTCACCATTCGGCATAACGAAGGGCGCGGTTGCTGCCGAAGATGTCAGAGTCATTTCCACGTTTGCCAGAAGCGGCCTGACCGGGTTGCCGTCGGAGCCGAAGGCGAGGGCCGCCACCTCCGGCGTCGGGGTCAGGCAGTAGATGCCGGTGGCGCTGGGCACCCGAGATACGGCACTGAAGCCGTTCGTCGCTTTCGCAAGGAAACTCGGTGTGGTGCGACTGACCAACCCATAGGCCAACGCCCCCTTGAGTGAGAGCTGGGCCGAGGCGCTCAGCCGGTCGGCAGCCAGGGATCCGGCCTTGACCTGGTCGTTCAGGACGGCCCCATCCTGGATCGCCCTCCCGGGTACCGAGGAGTTCTTGAGGTTCGCCGCCTTGATCGTCGTCTGGGCGATCTTGTCGCCGGTCACCGATCCGTCGAGCAGGTCCGACTCGGCGATCGCCCCCGGAGCGACCTTGGGCCCGGTTACCGACCCCGGCCCGAGCTTCCCCGAGGTCACGGCCCCGTTACGGAGCTTCGGAGCGGTGACTGCCCCGTTTCGGATCTGCTTGGTCCCTACCTTGGTCACGGCCCAGGCGGAACCGCCCAGCGCCACCACAAGGGCGATCAGGGCGACGACCATCGCGGGCGACGGTGGCCCGACCTTCCACTTACCCGAGGAGTTCAGCTATCTCCCTCGACCGCGTCCGGGGACGCGACCGTCACTCCTCGAACTTGCGGGTCTCTTCCTCGATCTTGGCTTCACTGGGCGCCTTGTCACGTGGGCCGTAGGCCGACCAGGCACTGAAGATCGTCGCGATCGCCAGTCCGACGATCACCCAGATCGGCCAGAAGTAGCCCTGCCCGGCGACCGCCCAGATGATCACCATGACGATGATCAGTACGAGGAAGCCACCGACCATCTTCTTGAAGCCCGCCTGCTGCTTGAGCCGCTCTTCGGCGGCCTTTCTTGCGCTCGACTGTTCCATGACCGGGACCGTAACAGAGGTTCCGGGACCTGTCAGGGATCCGCCGACCGGATCACACCGGCATGGGTCGGGACGCCACCCGTAGCCCCGCTGTCTGCCCCAACCGCGTCTCTCGACGCGACCGTCACTCGTCGGACTCGCGGACCTCTTCTTCGACCTCTGTCTCGACCACTGTCTCGCCAGGGGCTTTCTTCCGCCGACTGCGAACCTCCCAGGCGCTGGTGATGATCGCGACCAGCAGTCCGAGGATCGCGAAGTGCCACCAGGGCGTCTCCGGCCAGCCGAGGAATCCCGAGATCAATCCCCACACGAGGCCAACCACCACGGCCACGACGAATAGGACGAGCAAGGTCCTACCGCTCATCGGAGCCGCCCCTCGACGACTTCCTCTCCCTCGGACCCCTCCATACGGACCACCGTATCAGGGGCCTCCAGACCTTTCATGGGTCTTCTGAGTGGG
>VEQW01000030.1 GCA_018883025.1 Solirubrobacterales bacterium
GGCCACACCGGTCCCGGCCAGGCCGCAGTAGCCGTTCGGCACACGATCGAGGTACTGCTGGTGATCGGGTTCGGCGTAATAGAACGTGCCGGCCGGTTCGATCGCCGTGGTGACCGGACCGAAGCCGGCCTCCCGGAGGTCCCCCTCGTAGCCGGCCGCGATCGCCTGGGCGGCCTCGAGCTGGCGGTCATCGGCAGCGAAGATCCCGGAGCGATACTGGGTCCCGACGTCGTTTCCCTGACGCATCCCCTGGGTCGGGTCGTGCTCGGCGAAGAACAGTTCGACCAGACGCTCGTAGGGGAGCTCTTCCGGACGGAAGGCAACCAGGACGGACTCGGCATGCCCGGTCATCCCGGAGCAGACCTCCTCGTAGGTTGGATTGGCGGTGACCCCGTTCTGGTAGCCGACCGCGGTCGTGTAGACACCGTCGAGCCCCCAGAACAGACGCTCGGCGCCCCAGAAGCAGCCCATCGCGAAATAAGCGACCTCGACGCCATCGGGAAAGGGCGGCTCGAGCGGCGTGCCGAGCACCCGATGGGCGCTCGGAATGGGGAAGGGTCGCTCCGCACGGCCAGGCAACGCCTGCTCGGGGGAGGGAATCGCGGTTTTCGCCTTGCCGAAGAGCACTCCGGGATGAGTCTAACGCCGCTCGCTCTACACTCGTACGAGTGGCTACCCGCCTAATCGACCGCTCCCCGATCGGCATCACCTGGGTCATCGACGAACCGATGGCACGGGCCTCGCACGCACTGGTCTCCGACTCGAGGGTGTGGATCATCGATCCGGTCGATGATGCCGGGGCAATGGAGGCGGTCGCCGAGCTCGGTGATCCGGTTGCAGTGGTCCAGCTGCTCGACCGCCACAACCGGGACTCGGCCGAGGTTGCCGATCGACTGGACGTCCCGCTGCTCCGGCTCCCGGACTCGCTGCCGGGTACCCCGTTCGAGGTGATCGACGTAGTCGAACGCGGCATCTGGAAGGAAAAAGCACTTTGGTGGCAGGACGAGCGCGCCCTCGTGGTGGCCGAGGCCGTCGGGACCAACCCCTTCTTCCGGCCCGGTCCGGCGGGCGCCGGCATCCATCTGGGCCTCCGACTGTTCCCGCCGAAGCAGGCGCTCGGCACATACCTTCCGAACCACCTGCTGGTCGGCCATGGACCGCCGATCCACGGCCCCCGCGCCACCGAGGCGCTCCAGCAGGCGATGGACCGCTCGCGCCGGGACCTTCCGGCCGCAGTGGTCGGCGCCCCGGGCGCCTTCCTCAAGGGCTGACAAGACCCAGCGATGCGGGCTGCGACGTTTCCCACCGGCCGCCTCGCCGTCGGGCCCGGCTGGTAGGAGAGAGGTCAGATGCCCCGCCCGATAGCCGGGAAACAGCGCTACATGCCCGGACTCGATGGCCTCAGGGCCATCGCCGTCCTGGCCGTGATCGCCTACCACCTCGATGCCGACTGGGCCCAGGGCGGCCTGCTCGGAGTGGCCGTCTTCTTCACCCTGAGCGGGTACCTGATCACCGACCTCCTGCTCTCGCGATGGGTCGGCCACAAGCTCAAGCTCGGCTACTTCTGGCTGGCCAGGGCAAGGCGGCTGCTGCCCGCCCTCTTCCTGATGCTGATCGTCGTCCTAGCCTGGGTCTGGATAGCCGACCCCGAGCGACTGGACCAGCTGAGGGGCGAGGCGATCTCCTCCTCGCTGTTCGTCAGCAACTGGTGGATGATCTTCCAGGACGCTTCGTACTTCGAGCGATTCGGGCCGGTCTCGCCGCTCAGCCACCTCTGGTCGCTCGCGGTCGAGGAGCAGTTCTACATCTTCTGGCCGTGGCTGCTCCTCGGAGGACTCTGGCTGTTCAAGGGAACCAGGAACGGAAAGCGGCAGGACACCCAGCCCGCCCTCGCCCTGGCAACGCTCGGCCTCGGACTCGTCTCGGTAGTCCTCATGCTGGCCCTCTACAAGCCAGGCTTCGACACGACCCGGGTCTACGAGGGAACCGACACCCGCGCCTTTGGACTCCTCTTCGGGGCAGCCCTGGCGATGGTCTGGCCCAGCCGCCTGCTGACCAGGACGATCTCCGAGAAGGCCCGGAACCTGCTCGACTTCGCCGGGATCGGCGGGCTTCTGGTGATCGCCCTGCTGATCTGGGCCACCGACGACTACTCGCCCTTCATCTATCGAGGGGGTCTGGTCATGCTGACCATCGCAACAGTCGTCGTCGTCGCGGTCCTGGCCCACCCGGCATCCCGGCTCGGTGTCCTGATGGGAGTCCTGCCGCTCCGGTGGATCGGGGTCCGCTCCTACGGGATCTACCTCTGGCAGCTCCCGATCATCGGCCTGACCACGCCGGCCGACAGCCAGGGCCTCGACCCCGTGAGGGCATTGGTCCAGGTGGCGGCCGTCTTCGTGATCGCGGCCCTCTCCTGGAAGTTCGTCGAGGACCCGATCCGGCACGGTGCGATGGGGCCCTGGCTGAGGAAGATCGCCAGGTCGATCCGGGACAAACGAATGCCCGACTGGTCGGTGAAGGGACGAATCGTCGCCGGGGTCTCGCTCCTGGTCGGGCTGCTCGCCTTCCTGAGCCTTGCCGGGCTGACCCCGTCGGGACCGGTCGCCCCGCTCGCCGTGACCGCCTCCGCCGAGGCCGAGAAGGCAAAGGAGCTCGAGCAGGCGGTCTCGACGACCCGCACGGGCTCCGGTGAGCCGGTCGCCGACGGAGACACGGCCTGTGCCGAGGTCGCCTACATCGGGGACTCGACCTCGGTCGGGCTGCTGTCCCCCGACTACCTGCCCCGTCCGGAGCAGAGGATCGACGCCCTCCTGGCAGACAAGGGGATCGAGACCCAGCGAATCGACATCGACGGGGCACGGTCGATCGTCGAGAAGGTCGAGGGCCAGCTGAACGCCGAGGAGGCGGCCCAGCTGATCCGGGATGACGGTTTCGACGGCTGCTGGATCCTCGCCCTCGGGACCAACGAGTCGGCCAATGTGGCGGTCGGCTCGACGATCAGCGAGAAGACCAGGATCGACACGATGATGGACGTCGCCGCTGGTGACCCCGTCCTCTGGGTCAACGTCAAGTCGATCGTCTCCGGCACCCCGTACGACGCCGCGAACATGGAGGGCTGGAACAGGGCGCTGCTCGATGCCTGCCCCTCCTGGCCCAACATGAGGATCTACGACTGGTACGACCAGGTCAGGGAGGACTGGTTCGTCACGGACGGGATCCACTTCACCTCGGAGGGCTACGCCAACCGGGCGAGGATGATCGCCGACGCGCTGGCCGAGGCATTCCCGCCCGACTGGGAGCCCGACGGGCCGGTCAAGGGCCGCGCCTGTCTGGTCAAGGCCCCCAAAGCCGCGCCGATCGACGAGTCGGACGTGCTGGCGCCGCTGCCCGGTGAGCCACTGGAACCGACCCCCGAACAGATCTCGGATGCGGTCACCTGGCCTTGGCCGGCCGATGACCGGTAGGCCCTACCTCGAGCTGCCGAAGATCCTCAGCAGCAACAGGAACAGGTTGATGAAGTCGAGGTAGAGGGCGAGGGCGCCGACGATCGCGGCCCGGTCGGAGGCCTCCTCATCCATCTCCCCCGCCCCGATCTCCTTCAGTTTCTGCATGTCGTAGGCAGTCAGCCCGCAGAAGATCAGGATTCCGATGCCAGTAAGGACCCAGTAGATCGTCTCGTTGAACCAGATCAGGTTGACGATCGAGCCGATGATGAATCCGATCAGTCCCATGAAGAGGATCGCACCGAGCGAGGAGAGGTCCCTCTTGGTGACGAAGCCGTAGATCGCCATCGCGCCGAACATCCCGGCGGTGATCGCGAAGGTCGATGCGATCGACCCGGGGGTGTAGGCCGAGACGATCATCGAGAAGAGGAATCCGGTCAGGCCCGAGTAGAGGAGGAACATCGCCATGGCAAGCGCGGGCGAGATCCGGTTGACCATCGCCACCAGGGCGATGACAAGGACGAGCTGGGCGATCACCGTGCCGATCAGGACGAACGGGTTGTCGGCGACGAAGGTCGCCATGTCGACCGTCTGGCTGAACCAGGCTGCGATCCCGGCCGTCACCAGGAGGCCGAGGAACATCCAGCCGAAGACCTTGGCGAGGAAGGCTCGCTGGGCGTCCTCCCTGACCCCGGGTACGACCAGCCCCTTGTCCTCGACTCCTTCCTCCATCAGCCGGCGATCCTACGGGTCCGGCTGGCGGATCGCCGGGTCAGCGAGCCGTGTAGCCGCCGTCCACGTATAGCTCGGTACCGGTGACGAAGGAGGCATCGTCGCCAGCCAGGTAGGCGATCGCGGCGGCGACCTCCTCCGGGCGACCGAGCCTTCCCATCGGGGTGGTCGAGACCATCAGCTCCTCGAAGGGCGTTCCCTTGGCCTGGTCGAGGAGGGGAGTGTCGATGAATCCGGGGTGGATCGAGTTGACCCGGACGCCCCCGGCAGCCCAGTGGAGAGCGGCGTTCTTGCTCAGGGTGGTTATCGCACCCTTTGCCGCGTGGTACGCGGGTGAGGCTCCGAATCCACCGGTCGTGCCGAAGATCGAGCTGATGTTGATGACCGAGCCGTGACCCGAATCGATGAGCATCGGGGCTGCCAGCTTCATCCCCAGGAAGACCCCGGTCTGGTCGACCGCGATCGTCTTCTCGTAATCCTCGAGCTCCGTCTCCTCGATCGGCGCCGTGTCACCGATCCCGGCGTTGTTGACCAGGATGTCGAGTCGTTCGAACTCCTCTCGGGTGGCCTGGAGGGCCGCTTCCCAGTCTGCCTGGCTCGAGACGTCGTGGTGGACGAAGATCGCCCTGCCGCCGCCGTCCCTTATCCCCGCTGCGACTGCCTCGCCGGCCTCGTCCTGAAGATCGGTCACGACTACTGCGGCACCCTCGGAGGCGAGCCTCCGGGAGGTTGCCTTGCCTATCCCGCTGGCCGCACCGGTCACCAGCGCGACCCTTCCATCGAGCCGTCCGGAATCCATTCCCATCTCCTTTCCCCGCGGACCCACCGCCGCGGATTTACCGGTAACCGCATTCGACCGTAGCACCGGGGCGATCCGGGCCGGACTATCCGCCCCCGGGTCGGAGTACTCTGCTCCGTAAGTGGTGGGAACGAGGGGAAGAGGGGGCGCCTGGGTCCTGGCCGCAATGGTCTTCGCGGTCGGGATGACCTTCATCGACCAGACGATCGTCTCGATCGCGATCCCCGACCTCGAGCAGGACCTGGACTTGAGCGAGACGGGCGTCCAGTGGGTAGTCAACGCCTACCTGCTGGCCCTCTCGGCCACCTTCGCGCTCGGCGGGAGGTTGGCCGACACGATGGGCAGCCGGAAGATGGTGACGATCGGGGTCGCCACCTTCGCCACCGCCTCTGCCCTCTGCGGACTGACCCCGGCCGCGTCCTACGCGGAGGCCTGGATCGTCGTCTTCCGGGCGATTCAGGGGGTCGGCGCGGCGATGATGATCCCGGCCGCCCTGGCGTTGGTGATCGGCTCGTTCGAGGTCCACAAGCGTGGCCAGGCCCTGGCGATCTTCTTCGGGATCACCGGGGCGCTCACCTCGATCGGGCCCCTCGCCGGTGGCTACCTGACCGCGATCGACTGGCGGGCGATCTTCTGGGTGAACATCCCGATCGCGATCATCGCCCTGGTCCTGATCGCCTACTCGAAGCCCTCCGATACCCGTCGGCCGGCCCCGATCGACGTCCCGGGCGCCCTGCTGGTCACCGGCGGGATGGCGCTTTCGGTGCTGGGCCTCCAGCAGTCGAGCGTCTGGGGCTGGGGCTCCTGGCTGACCATCGGCTCGATCGTCATCGGAAGCCTGCTCCTCGTCCTCTTCGTGCTTCGGGAGCTCAAGGTCGAGGATCCACTCCTTCGGCTCAGGATCTTCACCGACCGGGCCTTCTCATCCCAGAACGTCGTCCTGTTCATCCTTTCGTTCGGATTCATCCCACTGTTCTTCTTCACCTCGACCTACGCCCAGCTCTCGCTCGGCGAGAGTCCCGCGAATGCCGGCCTCTACATCCTCACCTTCTTCATCGGCTTCGCAGTAGCAGCCCAGGTCGGTGGACGGATACTCGACAAGGTCGGCGCCAGGCCCGCAGTGGTCGCCGGTGGCGCGATCGCGGCTGTCGGCTTCTACCTCTGGGGAAACAGCCTGACCGACCTCTCCTGGTCGGCCCAGACCCCCTGGATCATCATGTCGGGCTTCGGAATGGGGATGGTGCTCGCCCCCTCGAACACCGACGCGATCAACCGGGCACCCGCAACCAGCTACGGGGAGGCGACCGGGATCACCCAGACGGTAAGGAACTACGGGGCGAGCCTCGGGATGGCCGTACTCGGCACCATCCTGATCACCCAGAACCGGCTCAATCTCGAGGGCAAGCTCGGTGATGTCGGCATACCCAAAGCGGTGGCCGACCGGATCGCCTCCCAGGTAGTGGGAGGCGGCGGACCTCGTGGCGGGCCGTCCGGGGCGAACGGCGAGAAGGTCTTCGAGGTGATCCAGAACGCCTACGCCGCCTCGACCTCGACCGTCTTCTACGTGATCGCAGGGGCGATGGCGGTGATGTTCCTCTTCTCCCTCGTCTTCGTCCCCAGGGGACGCGCACCCGAGAAGGTCGCCGACGACGCCTTCGAGTCCCCGGCCGAAGCCGAGTCGGAAACGGCCTGAAGCAAGGCCACGAATCGGGGCGACTGGATTTGAACCAGCGACCCCCTGCTCCCAAAGCAGGTGCGCTACCAGGCTGCGCCACGCCCCGTCCGACGGCTGAGTCTAGGGGCCGGGGCGGGGCTCAGAGGCCCTGGGCCTCGCGCCAGGCCCTGAACGCCCCGAGGCTGGTCAGCTTCGGGGTGTAGCCGAAGACTTCCTTGAGCCGGGTGTTGTCGAGAACCGGGCGGTAGCGGAGGAAGTCGACCTGTGCCGGGCCGTGTGGAGTCCGGCCGAGCCGGTTGCCGGCGTACAGCGCGGCTTTGATCGACCAGGCCGGAACCGTGATCGTCGGTCTCCCGAGCTCTCCGGCGATCAGGTCGAGGGTCACCGTGCCGTCGCCCGCGACGTTGAAGATCCCGGGCGGCCCGGGGCCGGCGGCCCTGGCGATGATCGCGGCGACGTCCTCGTCCCAGATGAAGACGAACGGGGTCTCCGAGCCACGAACCTTGAGCAGCCGGTCCCGCCTGAACAGGGCTGTGATCTGGTTGTCGACCGTCTCGCCTAGGATCGTCCCGATCCGGAGGACGACCTGCTCGAGCTCGGGGTTGGTCTCGCGGTAGTCGGCCAGCATCTGCTCGACCAGGCGCTTGTGGAAGGAGTAGGGGAAGGCCCGGTTGCCCCGGATCGGGTCGGTCTCGGTGAGGGGCACCGGGTTGTCGGCGTGGTAGCCGTAGGCGGCCCCGCTCGAGGAGACGACGACCCTGGCCACTCCATGCTCCACGCAGGCCTCGAGAACGTTCCGGGATCCGACGACGTCGACCTCGTATTCCTCCTCGGCGGTCGTGTCCCGACCGGGATTGACGATCGAGGCGAGATGGACGACCGTCCCGATCCCATGCCTCCCGATCAGGTCTCCGATCGCCACCCGATCGGTGACGTCGGCCGTCTCGTAGACGACACCCGGGATCCGCTCGTCCAGATCCGGGGTCCGAAGGTCGGCACTCACAACCAGCCCATCGGATCCATCGCCCTTCGCCAGTGCAGCGACTACCGACCTGCCGAGGAAACCGCTCCCCCCGGTCACCAGAACGCTCTCCCTGCCGGCCACGGCTCAGGCCTCCCCGGGCTCCGGTGCCCGACCGGAATCGGGCCTTCCCCCACCCCTCCTCGCCCACCAGGAGGAGAGGCCGAGTCCGGCGATGATGTCCCAGATACCCCATACCCCGGCGACCATCGCCATGCCGCCGAGGCCGTCGAAGAAGGAGAAGATGATCCCCAGGCCGAGGCCGGCATTCCGGACTCCGACCTCGAAGGTGATCGGCCGTCGGTTGTACTCGCTCACCTTGAATCCGGCCGCGATCCCGTAGCCGAGGCCGAGGGCGAGAGTGTCGTGGATCACGACTGCGACCAGGACGACCAGGAAGTAGTCCTTGAAGTTCTCGAAGTTCCCGAACAGTGCGATGACGATGAAGGCGACCAGCGCCAGCAGGCTGATCCGCTTGACGGTCGGCTGGACCTTCGCGGCGAATGCCGGGAAGCGGTGCGCTATGGAGATGCCGAGTGCAAAGGGAATCGCGATGACGATCGCGATGTCGAGCAGCATTTCGACCGCGTCGAGCTCGATCGCGGTGAGGATCTGGGAGGCCTCGGGGTGGATGCCGCCCCAGAAGGCGATGTTCAGCGGCATCAGGAAGATCGCGAGCAGGTTCGAGATCACGGTCATCGAGACCGAGAGGGCGACGTTGCCCCCGGACCGGTAGGTGAGGATGTTCGAGACGTTCCCGGGCGGACAGCAGGCGATCAGGATCATCCCGAGGGCAATCGAAGGGCCGACCCCCAGGATCAGGGTCAGGGTGAAGGTGATCGCCGGAAGCGCGATGAACTGGGCGAGGATGCCGACCGTCATCGCCTTCGGCTCCCTGGCGACGGCCCTGAAGTCGGCGGGTCGGGTGTCGAGCGCTATCCCGAACATGATGAAGGCGAGGACGAACCCGAGGACGAGCAGCGAGGACTCGTCGAAGTTCAGTCGGACGTCGTCTATCGCGGCGAGCGTCGGGGTCAAGCGGGCGCCAGTGGGTCAGCCATCCAGCGCCGCGAGGTGCCGGCGGATCTCCCGCCGGTAGGCGTCTTTGTTGACGTAGAAGGGGATCCGGTCGAGCTGGAGGTAGTTGTAGCCGCCGAACAGGTCGGGGGAAGGTCCGTTGATCCGATCCCACATCCGATCGGCGAGTGCTGGTGACTCACGCCCGGCCCGGATGAACTCGGCGACCAGCTCGGACTGGTCGTACCGCCCCTGCCAGCCGAGGCCGGTCGCCTCGATCATCCCGAGCACGAACAGGTTCCGGTGTCGGGGGGTGAAGATGTTCAGGTAGAGGTCGGGGCCGGGGGTCCCGTTCCAGCTCAGGTGTTCGCGGTCGATGAACGGGTAGTCGAGCCGGTAGCCCGTGGCCAGCATCACCATGTCGTATTCCGCACGGGACCCGTCGGCGAAGACGACGTCCCTGCCCTCGAATCGTTCGACGTCGGGCCGGACCCGGATGTCCCCATGCCCTGCGTGGTAGAGCACGAGGGTGTTCATCACCGGATGGGTCTCGTAGATCTTTCCCTCCGGGACCGGGAAGCCGAGGCGGGCCGGATCTCCGGTGATCAGGCGGATCACCCGCGAGTCGATCCGCTGCTTGACGGGCGGTGGCAGGGCCGGGCCCTCGTTCAGGGTGTCGGAAGGACGGCCGAGGATGTACTTGGGGAAGAACCAGTAGCCACTCCTCAGGCTCATGTCGACCGAGCGGGCCTGTCCGACCGCATCCACCGCGATGTCGCAGCCCGAGTTGCCGGCCCCGATCACCAGGACCCTCTTGCCCCGGAAGGCCTCCGGCCTGCGGTACTCGCTGGTGTGAAGGATCTCGCCGGTGAACTCGCCCTCGAACTCCGGAATGCTCGGGGTCGAGAACAGCCCGTTGGCGATGATCACCCCGGCGTGGCGAGTGGTCTCGGCCTTGCCTCCAGGGCCTTCGGCCGTAACCAGCCATTCGTCGCCGTCGGGCTCCACCCGGGTAACCGGGTTCCGGAAGCGGAAGTGACGCCTCAAGTCGAAGGTGTCGGCGTAGTCGCGGAAGTACTCGCGCATCTGCCAGTGGCTCGGGTAGTCGGGCGTTCCCTCCCGCATCGGGAACTCGTCGTAGGCGGTCGTCGTTCGCGAGGAGATCAGGTGGGCCGTCTCGTACATCGTGCTCCGGGGCCCGTCGATGTCCCAGAGGCCACCGACGTCGGAGTGAGCCTCGAAGCCGACGAAGGGGATTCCGCGTCGGGCGAGGTTCCTCGCTGCACCGAGTCCGCTCGGACCGGCGCCGATCAGCGCCCAGGGTAGCTCCCCAATCGTCTCCTCCACACCGTTGTCGGCACCCCCGGCCATCGCCCCGGATCCTACCCCGGTGGGGGCCATTCCCCAATGGCATCGCCGGTCCGGGTCAACCGTTACCGTTGCCTGGTGGCCGAGGTCCTTCCCTTCAGAGCCCTCCATTACGAACTCGCCTCGGTCGGGTCGCTGACCGACGTCACGGCACCCCCTTACGACGTGATCGACGAGGCCGAGCGGGCCGGATTGATGGCCCGCTCGCCCTTCAACGTGGTCGAACTCGACCTTCCCGTCTCCCCGGAACCGGATGGCGATCCCTACGCCCGGGCGGCCGAACTCCTCGAGGGGTGGCTGCTCTCCGGGGTGCTTACCCAGGACCGGGAGCCGACCATCTGGGCCCTGACCCAGGACTACACGGGGCCGGAGGGCGGGAGCAAGCGACGAAACGCCATCCTCGCCAGGGTCCGGGTAACCGATTACGGACCCGGCCAGGTCAGGCCCCACGAGCGGACCCAGCCCGGTCCCAAGCAGGACCGGCTCGACCTGACCCGGGCGACCAGGTACAACCTCTCACCGATCTTCTCCCTGACCACCCGGGATGCCTGGCGGCACGTGGAACCGGTCACCGCCGGGGCTCCCTGGGCAGAGGTGACCGACCCGGACGGAACCGTCCACAGGCTCTGGCCGGTCACGGACCCCGAGGTCCACGATGCGGTGACCGGGGAGCTGGCCGGCTCCGAGTTGCTGATCGCCGACGGACACCACCGTTACGAGACTGCCCGCACCTACCGGGACGAGGTCGGCGGCGAGGGCGAGCACGAGTTCACCCTGATGGCCCTGACCGGCCTCGACGATCCGGGGCTGACCGTCTTCCCCACCCATCGCCTGCTGACCGATCTCGACTCGGAAGGACTCGCCCGGCTCAGGGAGGACCTCGCCGGACCCTTCCAACTGGCCGAGGTGCCGACCGGGGCCGACCCCGACCCGGGCGGCCTCGAGGCGACCGGCTGCTTCGGATACGTCGACCGGACCGGGGCCCGTTACCTGCTCGAGCTCAGGGATCCCGGAACCCTCATCGACCTGATGCCCGAGCGGAGCGATGCCTACCGGACCCTCGACGCAGCGATCCTCGAGAAGGTCGTGCTCGAGGGGATGCTCGAAATGACCGAGGCCGACGTCGAGGCAAAGAAGGGAATCGCATATTCGAAATCGGTCGAGGACGCGGTAACCCGAGTCGAGACCGACGAGGCCGATGCGGCCTTCATCCTCCGGGCGACCCCGGTCGAACAGGTGAGGGCGGTTGCCGACGCGGGCGAGACGATGCCCCCGAAATCGACCTACTTCTTCCCCAAACTGCTCTCGGGCATGGCCTTCAACCCGCTGAGCTGATCAGTCAGGAGCCCACTCATGAAGATCTACACGCGAAAGGGAGACGACGGGAGCACATCGCTCTGGTACGGGGGGCGGGTGCCGAAGCCCGATCTGAGGACGGAGGCCTACGGGACGCTCGACGAAGCCTGCTCGGACCTCGGCTGTGCCCGGGCGCTGTGCGGTGAGGGCGAGGCCGAGCTGGCCGGTGACATCCTCGCACTCCAGAACGCCCTGTTCGTTGCCGGAGCAGAGCTGGCCACGGCTCCGGAGGCTGCCGACCGGCTCGAGGACGGGGTCAGTCGGGTCACCGAAGCGATGACCGCGGAGGTCGAGGAGGCGATCGACCGGTACATGGATCGGGTCGACCTCCCTCCGAAGTTCGTGATCCCCGGCGGCAACGAGCTCTCCTCCCACCTCGACGTGGCCCGAACCGTGATCCGGCGGGCCGAGCGGCGGGTGGTCACGATCAAACTGGAGGACGAGCTCACATCCGACGAGCTGATCCGGTTCCTGAACCGGGCATCCGACCTCTGCTTCGCGATGGCCCGGTTCGCCGACGTCGACGAACCGGAGCTGTTCGAGGGAAGGGGCTGATGGGAACTACCGCCAGGGTGACCACGGGTGCCGACCTTCCCTGCGAAGTCGAGCTGGAAGCGGGCGATACGGTCCGGACGATCGTCTTCGACCATCCCGGTGAGCTCTCCGACGGGGATGCCGGTCCCTCCTCCACCCAGGCGGTCAGCGCGGCCCTCGCTGCCTGTACCGCGGTCACCCTGAGGATCTACGCCGAGCGAAAAGGCTGGAGCCTCGATGGACTCGATGTCGAGGTGGGGACGACCTACGACGGTCCTAACCCCAGCCTGTTCACTGTGAGGATCGGCTGGCCGGAACAGCTCGGGCCCGACCAGGTGGAGCGACTGGAGAGGATCGCCGGCAGATGCCCGGTCCACCGCCTGGTCACCGAGGCGACCACCGTGGAGCTCGAGTCGGCCTGACGGAGGTGGCGGACGGTCCGAATAGGGGCATCGTCCGGCCAGGCGACTTGGCTACGGTCCTCCTCTCGGAGGGCGAGGCCGCGGGGATGACCGCATTCGGGGGCCGCGAGGCGGCCGTTCTCGTTCCGGTCCGGGAGCGTGACGGGCGGACCGAGATCCTGTTCACCGAGAGGCCCGAACACCTCGAAAAGCACGCGGGGGAGATCTCCTTCCCGGGCGGGAAGGTCGAACCGGGGGACCGCAGTCCCCTCGCGGCCGCCCTGCGCGAGGCCGAGGAGGAGGTCGGCCTCGCTCCCGATCAGGTCGAGGTGGTCGGCGCCCTGGCACCGGTCGGGACCTTCGTCACCTCGTTCAGGATCAGGCCGTTCGTCGGGATCCTCGACCAGGCGGCCGTACCCGTGCCAGACCCATCGGAGGTCGCAGCCGTGCTCGGCTTCGGGATCGAGGAGCTGGCGGAGGCCTACGGGATGAGGCGGCTGGTCCGTCGGGGCGTCCCGATCAGGACGCCGACCTTCACGATCGGTGACCACATGATCTGGGGGGCGACGGCAAGGATCCTGACCGACCTGATGCGCCGGGCAGAGGCGCTCTAGGTCGGAGTTTCAGGCAGGTCGGGAGCCTCCCGACCGGACTCAGCCGCCGAGTCCCTCGTCCCGCAGGTACCACTCGGAGTCGAGTGCGCCCTGGCAGCCGGATCCGGCCGCAGTGACCGCCTGGCGATAGGTGTGGTCGACCAAGTCGCCCACGGCAAAGACCCCGGCGAGATTGGTCCGGGTCGAGCCCGGCTCGACCTTCACGTAGCCGCCATCGTCGGTATCGACCTGTCCGGTGACCAACTCGGAGCGCGGTATATGGCCGATCGCTACGAAGGCACCATCGACCTCGAAGTCCTCGACCTCGCCGTTGTCGGCCTTCCTCAGCCGTACGGCAGCGAGGGCTCCATCATCACCGGCGATGAACTCCTCAGGGATCCAGGGCGTGCGCACCGTGATCTTCGGATTCTCCTCGACCCGCTGCTGCATGATCTTCGATGCCCTGAACTCGTCGCGCCGGTGGACAAGCTCGAGACTCGACGAGAACTTCGAGACGAAATCGGCATCCTCCATGGCGGAGTCCCCGCCGCCGATCACCATCGTCCGGCGATCCTTGAAGAAGGCTCCGTCGCAGACCCCACAGGTCGAGACGCCGCGACCGGTCAGCTCCATCTCCCCGGGGATCCCGAGGCGTCGCGGCTCTGCACCCATCGCGAGGATCACGGTGTGGGCCTCGTAGGTTTCGTCACCGAGGACCGCCCGATGGAGATCACCGTCAGATAGCTCGAGCTTCTCGACGTCGTCGGTGACGAAACGGGTCCCGAAGCGTTCGGCCTGCTCACGGAACTTGGTCATCATCTCCGGTCCCATGATCCCCTCGGGGAAGCCCGGGAAGTTCTCGACGTCGGTCGTGTTCTGGAGCTGTCCCCCCCATTCGAAGCCCTCGAACAGAAGGGGTTCGAGTTCGGCGCGGGCCGCATAGATGGCCGCCGTGTAACCGGCGGGGCCCCCTCCGACGATGATCACTTTCTCGGTTCCCTTCGATTCGGCCATCCAATTCCTTTCCACGCCCCGGCTTGCCCGGGCTCGTCACTTTACTTTATGAAGTAGCGGATCGTCGACCGGCTTCAGAGGCCGCTAGCCGCCATGTCACGAGAGGGGTTCCGGTCGATCGGCAGCCCCTTCGTCTTCCAGCCCTTGACCGTCTGCCGGAGCTGGACGAAGGCAACGACGCCGAACGGGATCGGCAGCCAGAAGGCGACCAGGCGATAGATCAGCACGGCGGCGAAGACGCCAGCGTCGGGAAGGCCAAAGAGGACGAAGGTCCCGATCATCCCGGCGTCGACCGCACCGACCCCGGCCGGTACGAAGGGAATCAGGTTCGCGGTCAGGCCGATGAAGAAGCCGAGGACGACCACCCCGAAGGTGACAGGCACCCCGAGCGCCAGGAAGGAGGCCCAGAGGACTCCGATGTTCGCCGCCCAGAATCCGACGGCGCCGAGGAAGGCCAGTCCCGCCTTGCCCGGTGTCGAGAGCAGGCGGAGGGCGTCCCGGAGTCCTGCCGAGGCGGTTGCCGGGACTGCTGCGAGGGCGGTCAGGAACCGGCCGCCGCGGCGATGTCCCGCCAGCTGCTTGAGCCGACGCTCGATATCGGCCGGGACCAGCGCCACCGCCAGGCCGACCAGCATCACGAGGCCTGCGATCGCGGCCGGGACGATCGTCAGGCCGCTCGCGGTCGAACCGCTCAAGACCCCGGTCTTCAGGAGGATCCCGAAGACGATGATCGCTACCGGATAGAAGATGTAGTGGAGGGCGATGAAGGCGACCATCCGGGTCGCGACGTCTCGTCGACCCATCCCTCCCTGACGGAGGGCCCAGTAGGTGAGCACGACTCCACCTGCGCCTCCGGCCGAGAAGATCAGTGTGGCCGCGAAGCCGGCCATGTTTATCTCGTAGGCCTCGCGGATCGTGATCGGGAAGTCGTGCCCACCGACCACGGAACGGAACAGGGCGATGTAGGCGACGAACGAAAGGACCCCGCAGACCAGGGCGACCCCGACCCAGAAGGGGTTCGCCGTGCCGACGGTCGAGATCGCATCCCCGAAACCGGCGAGCTTCGGCAGGAGGAAGTAGATGCCGACGACGAGGATTACGATCAGAAGGGCCGACTGGACGGCGGCCTGGGTCGAGATGGTCGGGAGCTCGGGACCCTCGTCGCCCGTCTCCGGCCGGTCCACCTCCCCCCCTCCCCCCTTCTCCACGGGTCAGGTGCTCCCGTCCGCTGCCACGGCCTCGAGCTGCCT
>VEQW01000031.1 GCA_018883025.1 Solirubrobacterales bacterium
GTGCTCCCGCCTACCCCACCAGTTCCCACTCGCACCTACCCGACCCCCCTGCCATGAACTCCCGGTTGGTTCGGTCTTGATCTCCAGGGCACTGGCTCC
The DNA here is from genome assembly GCA_018883025.1 of Solirubrobacterales bacterium. Taxonomy (GTDB): domain Bacteria; phylum Actinomycetota; class Thermoleophilia; order Solirubrobacterales; family 70-9; genus 67-14. The sequence continues at coordinate 100 of VEQW01000031.1, forward strand.
CCGTGCGCGGGAGGTAGACGGGGGATGTGCTCACCGAGGAGGGGACGACGAGGGTGAGTGCGCCCCCGGCTGCCAGGACCCGCGCTAGAGGCGTTGGTTGAGAGGAGCTCCGCGAGCCCCCGCCTGACTGAGTGCGATCGGCCGGCTGCCTGGTCCCGCGCCAGAGGGGCTGAGGGGTCCGGAGGGGAAGTGCGACTGGAGGGCAACTCGGAGGGTCCGGACCTGTTTAGATCCCTGAGCGTGCTCGTCTTGAGGAGATACGGGGGAACCCCCACGGCCGTGGCCATTGTGGCCGGGCTGGCGATCGTGGCCGCGGCGGTAGCCGGCGGAGCGGCCGAGAGGGCCGACTCCCAGGAAACCTTTGCCAAGCCCGCCGCCCCTGCCTCGGTGACGGCCAAGCTGGTCAAGGGGAAGGTGGAGGTCTCCTGGAAGGCTCCGGCTACGGCAAGCCCGGCGATCACCCACTACGTGGTCAGTGACCACCTGAAGTCGAGCCGCAAGGGCACCTGCCCGGTGACAGTCTCGGCGACCAAGCGCAAAGCCCTGATGCCCGTCCTTCCCGGACGAAACAGGATCCAGCCAGCAGTCCAGGCGGTCAACTCCTACGGTTACTCGACCCCGGCGGTCGCCGCCGGGCCGATCCGGGTGAAAGCCCCAAGAAGATCCGACTTCCGCAATGTCCAGGTTCTCCAGTTCAGCGACTTCCACGGGGCGATCGAGGAATCCGACAACAACGCCGGAGCCGCCAAGATCGCGACCGCCTTCGCACGCGACCGGACCCACTCGCCTGCCACCTTCACCGCCGCCTCTGGCGACTCTCTCGGTGGCGCGCCAATCATCGCCAGCTACTTCGAGGAGATCCCGACCGTCCGGGTCCACAACAAGATGGGCCTCGACGTCTCGACCTTCGGAAACCACGAGCACGACCGGCCGCTGACTCACCTCAGGGACATGATCTCCCGCTCGAACTTCGCCTGGACCGTGGCCAACTACAGCGACCTCCAGCCGCTTCAAACCCCGAAACGGAAGGTCAAGCCCTTCCAGATCGTCGAACGCGGGGGAATCAAGGTCGGCTTCGTCGGGATGAACACCGAAGACACCAAGGAGCTGGTCAAGCCCGGGAACCTCGGCTACGGGACTGCGGGCAAGGAGATCGCAATCTCGGGCAAGGTCGATGGGGTGAACCGCAAGATCGTGGCAGCGAAGAAGGCCGGGGCCGACGTGGTCGTGGCGCTCACCCACCAGGGCTGGAACCTGAACGCAAACGGCGTGCCCACCGGCCGGCTGATCGAGGTCGCCCAGCAGATCAAGGGTGCCGCCGCGGTCTACGGCGGCCACACCCACCAGACCTACGCCTCGATCCTCGCCGGCAAGCCGACGATCGAGGTACGGAACTCCGGCCAGGAATACACCCGGCTTCAGATCTGCCTGAACACGAAGACCGATCGCGTGGTCGGCACGAACGTCGAGTACGTACTGAAGGACGAGATCGCGAAACTGAAGGCCGACCCCAAGGTCGCCGCAGTGGTGGCTGAATACCAGAAGAAGATCGGTCCGATCTTCGACCAGAAGGTCGGGGTGGTGGCCGGGATATTCCCCCGCGGCACCTCGGCCGGTCACCCGAAGCCGGTCGAGCGGACCGGGGAGACCCAGCTCGGCAACCTGACCGCCGACTGGCTGAGGAAGAAGTACGGGACCGACCTCGTCTTCACAAACGGAGGCGGGATCCGAGACACCCTTCCGGCCAACGGTTACACGCCCTCGGACCCGACCCTCCGCCGCCCGGGTCCTGGTACCAGCGGTCCGTATGACGTCGTCCTCGGCGACATCAAGTCCGTCTACCCCTTCGGGACCGAGGCAGCGACCTCGACCATGACCGGGGAACAACTCTGGGGCGCACTCGAGGTAGGGGTCTCCTCGTACCCGAGCGGCGCCTTCCCCCAGATCTCGGGCTTCAAGTTCACCTTCGACCTCACCCGCCCGGCCGGATCCCGGGTCACCGAGGTGACCAGGACCGACGGGACGCCGATCCCCAGGGACGGCACCTCCTACACCGTGACCACCCTGAGCTTCATGGCCTTTGGTGGCGACGGCTACGGCACCTTCTTCAACCCGAGCCAGGCCCAGGTCCGCGAGCCCTACGACGAGGCATTGACCGATGCGCTCAAGACCGACTTGGCGGCCGGGACGACGACCCCGGTCGCCCCTCTCGACGGGCGGATAACCTGCCTCGGGGCGGAGTGCGTTCCGCGATGAGGGCGGAGCGGTATGGAATTTCAGGGAGGGAGCATCACGACAACGGGCCACTGGCCCCAGAACAACGGAGGCAGTAGACGATGAAGCGCAGGATCCTTTCGACGGCAGCAGGCATGGCAGTACTCATCGGAGGCGCTGCCCTGCTCGGTACCCCGGCCGCCCAGGCGGGGACCGGTGGCGTCGTCTCCGCCTACACCCTGGTCACCCCGACTTCGGTCTCGAAGACCAAGCTTCAGGTCCGCGCGGTGATCGCCTCTGGAATCAACTGTCCAAACCTCGTCCTGAAGAAGGGGAACGGCTCGACCATGAGCCTTTCGATGAAGATGCGCTCGCCCGGGGCGACGACCGGCGCGGCCTTTGCCTCGGTCAGGGCCTGCAAGGCCAACATCCCGAAGACCACTTCCGGCATCACCTCGGCCCGGGTCGGTTCCAGCTCGGTCCCGTTCTCGCTCCCAGCCAAGTTCGACAAGATCGTCATGTTGGGCGACACGGGATGCAGGGTCGACGACGGCACCACCCCCGATATCCAGGACTGCTCGAAGACCTCCGGCACCAACCCCGCCGACTACTGGCCACTCTCCAGGAACTCGGTAGCGATCGCCAAGGAGAAGCCGGACCTCACCGTATTCACCGGGGACTTCTTCTACCGGGAGGACCCCTGCCCCGCAGGCTTCGAGGCACGGTGCGGAGGTAGCCCACCCCCGATCGACTCCTTCCGGTTCAACGACACCGACTACGGCTGGATGGCCGACGTCTTCATCCCGATGGCCCCGCTGTTCGAGGCGGCGCCGATCCTCGCCGTCCGTGGCAACCACGAACAGTGCGACCGCGGCGGCAACGGCTGGTTCCTCTTCTTCGAGGTCTCGACCGCCCTCGGCCCGGACGCCTGCGCGCCACCCACCTTGGGAGGGGCGACGGTGCCCAACATCTCCCCTTCATGGGCCTTCGACGCCCCGATCACCAACGGCCGGAGCCTCAGGATCGTCGCCGTCGACAGCGCCTATGGAAGGAACTTCGACATCACATCCTGGGTCGACACCCAGCGCCCGCAGTACGAGGCAGCCCAGCAGCTGAGCACCGCGAAGCAGGGTCGCGAGTCCTGGCTGCTCGCCCATCGACCGATGTTCGGAGTCGAGCCGATCGAGGAGGCCGCTACTGGCCTCCTGCCCTACACCTCGATCGACCAGACGGCCGCTTCATACGGGCTGCTCGGCAACTACCAGATGATCATCGGATCACACGTCCACGTCTCCCAGGTGGTCAAAGTCCCGAACCTGCCCGTCCAGATGGTGGTCGGGAACGGCGGCTCCAAGCCAGACATCGCGTCCGAGTCCTCGTACCAGATCCCTGCCTATGGGCCGCTCGCGAAAGCCGATGGGACCGCCCTCAGCCCCAGCTACACCCCGTACGGGAAGCCCTCATACCTCTGGACCAAGGTCAAGTACGGATACACGGTGATGAAGCCGGGCTCGAAGGCCAAGCAATGGACTGCGATCCAACGCGACTACACCGGCAAGACCTTCGCGACCTGCTCGCTGGTCAAGAAGGACATGACCTGCACCAACTCGGGCTGAGGCCCGCGCGACGGGACTGACCGAGGGCGGTAAGGCCGGGCTCAGTTCCGGCTTGCCGCCGTCCCGGTGGAGAGGGGTCTCGAGGCGCCACCCGATGTCGTCTGGGTGAGGGGTGAGTCCTCGGGTGCGCCCCGCGCCCGGAGGTGGCGCCGCAGGACGTTGTGGTCGGGGTCGGCCTTGTCGAACACCTTGAAGTCATGCTTCCGGGTCAGGTAGACCAATGCGAGTAGCACCAGCAGGCCGGTCGCAAGCGGAAGCCACCAGATCTCCAGGGAGTCCGCGATCAGGCCCTGGATCATCCCACCGACGGCTCCCGCCGCGAGGGTGATCGATGCGTAGAGGGCGAGAACCGGGCCCTCGATCTTCGAATCGACGCTCAACTGGGTCACCGCACTCAGGATCGAACCGACGACCCCGAGAACGGCTCCCAGGAGGAGCAGCACCACTGCGGCGAGGGCGACCGACGGGTCGGTCCCGAGCGGCAGGAAGCCGACGATTGCAAGCAGGGTTAGTGCCGTTGCGACCGTCACCAGCGATAGCCAGATGACGATTCGGTAGGTCAGCCTCTCCTTGGCGATCAGGAGCAGCCCGGCGACGAGCACCCCGCCGAAGTAAACGGCCCCGAGCAGGATTCCGTAGATGTGTGCCGAGCTGCCGAATTCCGAGGCGATCTTGGGTAGCAGCGAGATGACTGGCCACGCCAGGAACTCGATCAGCACCATGAACACGAGGCCGAAGCGGGTCAACCGGTTGTTCCACATCAGCTTCATCACCTGCCATGCCGATGGGGTCTCGGAGGCGGGAGCGGCCGCCTGGGGCTTTCCGACCGCGGCCGGGAGAAGGAGGACCACGGTCAGGATCGGCAGGTAGCTCAAGGTGTTGAGGAGGAGCGGAACACCAGCGCCGAAGGCGTCGAGCAGGGCGCCCCCGACGAGTGCCCCGATCCCCGCACCGACTGCGGAAGTCGAGGAGAAGAGCCCGTCGGTCTCATCTAGCTGTCCCTTCGGTGAGAGCCTCTGGAGGAGCTGCTGCCAGGCCGGGTACTGCGGGCCGGCCGTCAGTCCGCCGAGGGCGCTGTTCGCCAACAGGATGGGAAGCGAGAGGTCACCCATGAAGGCGAGGACGGTCCCGGTCCCGTACCCCACCACCTTGATCGACATGCAGAGGGCGACCACGCGACGCCGATCGACCTTGCTGAGGAGTGCCGAACCCGGCCGGGCCGCCAGGGCGAAGGAGACCGTGTAGGCCACCCCGACCAACACCGCCGCGAAGGCCGACTGGGTCTCGCTGAAGGCGAGGTAGGCAAAGGTGAGCGAACACATCGTCCCGCCGATCGTCGAGACGCCCGAGGCGGCCGCCATCTCGCCGATCTTCCGGCTGGCCGGCTTCGGGAAGAGCGTCTCGACCAGCCCCTTGAACCCCCTCTGCTCCACGGCGGCAGTCTAGGGGCAGAGAGCGCCGCCCTGCCCTGATAGGAATCCCTCCGTGTCCGCCTTCCTCTACCGCGTCGGGGGTTTCTGCGCAAGGCACCCGGCGCCGGTCGTGGCCATCTGGATCGTCGCCATCGTCGCGCTCGGCTTCGCCGGAAAGGAGGCAGGCTCCAAGGCGTCGGACTCGATCTCCCTGCCGGGCACCGGCAGCCAGAACGCGACCGACCTGCTGGAAAAGCGCTTCCCCGGGCAGGCCCAGGGATCGAGCCCGGTCGTCATCCGCTCGATCGACCAGGGGGACCTGACCTCGTCGGCCAACCGCCGGGCGATCAACCGCTCGGTTGCCGAGGCCCGGAAGTCGCCCTTCGTACTCGAGGTCGAAAGCCCCTTCCAGGCGCTCGCCGCCGAGGAAGCAGGTGGAAAGCCAAAGGGCGGTGGAGGGGCGATAAGCCTCGACCGTAAGGCCGCCTTCTACTCGATCACCCTGAAGGAGCAGGTCAACGAGTACACCAACGCCGAGATGTCCGACCTGGCTGACCGGGTCAACCGGCCGCTTACCGAGGCCGGACTCCAGAGCGCGGTCGGCGGGGTGATCGGCGCAGCCGCCCAGGGACCGGGGACCGAGACCAGCGAGGCGATCGGGGTGATGGTCGCGATCATCATCCTCTTGATCGCCTTTGGCTCGGCAGTCTCGATGCTGCTGCCGATCGTCACCGCGATCCTCGGCCTCGCGATCTCGCTCAACCTGATCACCCTGCTCTCCCACGTGGTCAGCGTCCCGACCGTCGGCCCCACCCTCGGGGTGATGATCGGCCTCGGCGTCGGGATCGACTACTCGCTGTTCGTCCTATCCCGCCATCGCGAGCAGGCAGCCCAGGGGATGGACCTCAAGGAATCGATCGCCCGCTCGGTTGCCACCTCAGGCGCTGCGGTCACCTTTGCCGGCGGCACGGTGATCATCGCCCTGCTCTCGCTCGCGGTCGCCCAGATTCCGATCATCACCGCGATGGGCTACACCGCGGCGATCGCGGTCGTCACGGCGATGCTCGCGGCCAACACCCTTCTGCCGGCGATCCTCGGCCTGCTCGGCCACCGCTACGACTCGCTCCGGATCCCCTTCCTCAAGAAGGAGTCGGCCGACCCCGACCACGACGACTCCGGCTGGTCCCGGTGGGCCCGCGGCGTCGCCCGGATGAAGTGGACCGCGATCATCGGCTCGCTCGCCGTCCTCCTCGTCCTCGCCTACCCCACCCTCAAGCTCGAGTTCGGCCAGGTAGACACGGCCGAGGGACCGAAGGACGCCCAGGCGACCAAGGCGTACGAACTCCTGAGCACCGGATTCGGCCCCGGCTCGAACGGGCCGATCCTGGTCGCCGTCCGCCTCGACGGAAAACCGGAGGACAGGGCCGACCTGGCCGGGCTGATCGCGGACGTGAAGAAGGTGCCGAACGTCGCGTCGGTCTCCCCGCCCGAGATAAGCCGCGGGGGAACGGCAGCGACGATCACGGTCACACCCAAGTCGGCCCCGCAGGTCCAGGCGACCCAGGACCTGGTCGACCGATTACGCACCAAGACGATCCCCGATTCGCTAAAAGGCACGGGCCTCAAGGCCTACGTAGGCGGGGTGACCGCCGGCTACATCGACCTGGGGGATGAGATCTCCGAGAAGCTCCCCCTGGTGATCGCGACCGTGATCGCCCTCTCCTTCCTGCTCCTGCTGGTCGCCTTCCGCTCGGTGGTGATCCCGGCCCAGGCCGCGGTGATGAACCTGCTCGGGGTGGCGGCCTCCTACGGGCTGCTCGTTGCCGTCTTCCAGTGGGGTTGGGGTGCGTCCTTGATCGGGCTCTCAGGGGACGTGCCGATCGTCTCCTTCGTTCCGCTGTTCATGTTCGCGATCCTGTTCGGGCTCTCGATGGACTACGAGGTCTTCCTGGTCAGCCACATCGACGAGGAAAGGGATGCCGGGGCCTCGGTCACCGACTCGGTCGTCCGCGGTCTGTCCAGGAGCGCCAAGGTGATCACCTCGGCCGCCCTGATCATGGTCGCCGTGTTCGGCAGTTTCATCCTGACCGACGACCCGACCACCAAACAGTTCGGCCTCGGCCTCGCCTTCGCGATCGCGATCGATGCAACCCTGATCCGGTGCGTCCTCGTGCCGGGGATCATGGTCGCGATGGGGAAGGCCAACTGGTGGCTGCCCCGCTGGCTCGACCGGATCCTCCCCCTCATCGGTATCGAGGGGACCGAGTTCCTCCAGAAGCTCGACGCCGACAAGCCGGCCGGGGCAAAGCCGACCGCCTGACCCCTCTATTCGGGCCTTAGCTTCTTGCCGGTCGGGGTCTTCAGCATCTTCTCGATCGCCGCCGGGGTCGCCCAGTAGATCAGCGCACCGGAGCCGGTTCCCAGGACCTCCTTCGAGCACCGGGCAGCCTCGCTGGCCGAATCCCTCACCACCGCCAGGCCCGACCCAGCCTTCGGGTTGGCCGAGAAAGAGATCTCGAACCCGAGGTGGTTGATCACCTCTGGTCCGATCCCATAGGGAGTGCCGGGTTCCGGACCCCCCCGGGCGAGCTCCCCGTACTGGGAGCGGATCGCCTCGGCAACCTCGGCGATCGAGTCGGTCGTCTGGGTGCCGCCGCACCGGTTCTGGCTCTGGATCAGCTGGTAGCCGAGGAACCCCTTGTCCAGTTCCCGGTTCAACAGCACGAGCTCCCGGCCGAGCGCCGCGTAGTTCCACCCGTCCTGGTACTCGGTCGCGAGTCCTACCCGGGTCTGGGGCTTGCCGGGACCGGCGGCGATCTTCTTCGAGATCCGCCTCAGCTCCTCGTCTGCCCGGTCGAGGTTGACCCCGAGCGACTCGCTCCATGCTCCCTTGCCGGTCTCCTCCCAGGTGGACTTCTCCCAGTCGACCACGACTCCGTCGAGGTCGGGGTTTCCGGCCAGCGAGAAGATATAGCCGGGCTTGTTCTTCTCGGGGCTCAGACCGTTGAGTGCCGCGATTCGGTTGCAGGGGAAGGCATCCCGCAGGCTCTCGAGGATCGGGGTGGCCTTCTTCGGGGTCATCGTCCGGTACTCGGTGTTGATCAGCAGGATGTCCCGATCGGTGATCCGGGACCGAAGCGGCTCGGAGGAGAGCGCCTTCACGTCGGCCGCCTTGTTGACCCTCAGGACCATCGTGTAGGCGTCCGGCCCACTGCCCTTGGGGGCGAGGCCCCTCGGCAAGGTGGCGCAGGCCGATGACGTGCCGTCGTCCGAATCGGCGCAGCCCGTGATTCCGGCGACGAGGAGGGCCGCGCCAACGGGAACGAGGATGAGTGATCTGGGGAGTCTCAATGCTGGAACCGGGCCGCGGAGGGCTGTCGGACGCCCCTCACGCTAGCACCGCCCATCCCTGCCGCTAGATTCGTAAAGTCATTCCCCGGAGGGGTGGCAGAGCGGTTGAATGCACCGGTCTTGAAAACCGGCAGGCGTCTTTCGGCGCCTCGGGGGTTCGAATCCCTCCCCCTCCGCTCTTCCTCCCGATGACCCGAACCGGCCGGACTCTTCCGTCCTCGAAGGCTGCCTGTTGCCTGACCGATGCGACGCTCGGGCTGTTGTAGTGTCCTCCCCGCTCTGCCAGGCAATCACGTCGATCGGGCTAATCAGGGAAAACCATCGGAACTCGACCAAGACGCCTCATCTGGTTGCTGGCCACCTCGCTGGGCCTTCTCCCTCTCCTGGGTTTCGCCGCTGGGGCCTCGGGCTCAGCGCCCTCCAACACCTCAGCTCCGACCATCTCCGGTTCTGCCAGGGTGGGCGAGACCCTCACCGCCGGTAAGGGGACCTGGTCTGGCACTCCCGCTGTGCCAGACCCCGGTGGTTACTCCTACCAGTGGAAAAGATGTGTTCCGATCGGGAGTCCGACGCCCCCGGGAGTGAATTGGACCTCCCGTACCCCGGCCGCCAACAACGACTGGCTCGAGGTCGCCTGGGGCGGCCCGGCAGGTCAGGAGAAGTTCGTCGCCGTAGCGGTATCGGGCTCCAGCGACCGGGTGATGACCAGCCCCGACGGGATCAACTGGACCGCCCGAACTTCAGCCTCCAACAACAACTGGCTCTCAGTCATCTGGGGCGGCCCGGCAGGTCAGGAGAAGTTCGTCGCCGTAGCCGGCGATGGGGGAGCGGCAGGCAGCGGTAACCGGGTGATGACCAGCCCCGACGGGATCAACTGGACCTTGCGAACCTCGCCCATCGACAATGCCTGGTGGGGAGTCACCTGGGGCGGCCCGCCAGGCCAGGAGAAGTTCGTCGCCGTCTCGTCGACGGGTAGCGGTAACCGGGTGATGACCAGCCCTGATGGGATCACCTGGAGCCTCCAAGCCTCGGCTTCAGACAGCGAATGGCGCTCAGTGGTCTGGGGCGGCCCGGCAGGCCAGGAGAAATTCGTCGCCGTTGCCACCTCGGGCCAGGTAATGACCAGTCCCGACGGGATCACCTGGACCTCCCGTACCTCGGCCGCCAGCAACCAGTGGTGGGAAGTCAGGTGGGGCGGTCCGGCGGGCCAGGAGAAATTCGTTGCCGTCTCGTCGACGGGTAGCGGCAACCGGGTGATGACCAGTCCCGACGGGATCACCTGGACCTCCCGAACCTCGGCCGCAGACAACAGCTGGCTCTCGGTCGCCTGGGGTGATCCACCTGGGGCGATACCGGGGCAGTTCGTTGCCGTCTCGTCGACGGGTAGCGGCAACCGGGTGATGACCAGCCCCGACGGGATCACCTGGACCTCCCAGACCTCAGCCGGTGACAAGACCTGGCGCTCGGTGGTCTGGGGCGGCCCGGCAGGCCAGGAGAAGTTCGTCGCCGTCTCCCAACGCACCGGCTCCCCCTTTAGCTCCCTAGTCATGACCAGCCAGACCGAGATCACCTTCTCCTGCAGCAGCATCTCCGGTGCAACCAACTCCACCTACACCCTCGCACCGGCCGATTACCAGGCATACATCCAGGTCGAGGTCACCGCCAGCAACGGCGTCTCCCCCGACGGGGTTGCCTCGAGCCCCTCCTCGGCTCAGGTCGCCGGGCAGCCGCCGGTCAACGCTGCGGCTCCGACCATCTCCGGCACGGCCCAGATCGGCCAGACCCTCACTGCCGGTAACGGCACGTGGACCGGCTACCCGGTCCCCACTCTCTCCCACCAATGGAAGCTCTGCGATGCCGGGGGTGTCAACTGCCAGAACATCGCGGGCGCGACCTCGTCCAGCTACACCCTGACCTCGACCGATCGGGACGGGACGATCCGGGTCGAGGTGAATGCCACTAACGCGGTCGGCTCCGCGAGCGCCAGCTCGGACCCGACCTCCGCGGTCGAGCCAACCCCCGCTCCGCCACCCCCGCCAACTCCCTCGGGCAAGCCGAAGCTCAGGGTCGAGGTAAGAAGCCCCCGCAGGGTCGAGGCCGGCCGTGGGTTTGGGATGGAGATCGAAGTCGCCAACTCAGCGACGGAGCCGACCGCCACCCGGAAGACTGCGGTCAGGGCCGACCCCACGACGGCCAAGTCGATCAGGGCCTGTGTCCGCCTTCCGAGGGGCGTGGTCTTGGTGGGTAAGGGAAGCCGAGGCAAGGTGGATGGCAAGGCCCTCTGCTGGACTCGCCGCTCCCTGGCAGCCGGGGAGACCTTCTCCCGTGGGTTCCGGGCGCGGACCGTTCGCGGAATGTCCGGGCCGGCAACGTTCCGGGTCACCGTCACGGCCACGAACGCCGACGGGGCGACCTCGAGCACAGGATCCACGGACCGCCTCGAGGTATCCCCGGCGAAGAGACCTGAACCGAGGCCACCCACCGGGTAGGCAGTGCCCGGCTGCCCCTGATCCCGGGACGGCGAGGCTCAGTAGTTGCCGGGTGGCTGGTTCGGCGGGGGGCCCTGGTTGCGGGAGCTGTTGGCGATGAACGAGAGGATCACGCCGACTACGGCGACTCCCATCAGGATCCAGCCGACCAGCTGGAGGTCCACCCCCTGAACGGTTTCGTCGACGGCAAAGGCGAGGATCGCCCCGATCGCAAAGATGAACAGCGAGCCGCCGAAATACATCGGCGCGATGCTATCAACGGCCCCAACGGGAACTCGAGGGGCAACCGGCAGACGTTCAGGCCAGGCCGAGAGCTTCTAGCGGCGGGGTGCCCGGAGTGAACGGGTGATGGTCCTCGGGGTCCCGCCATCGGGTCTGAAGGTGACCTTGAGCCTCACCCGGATCGCCCGCTTTCGATGGAGCTTCCGGGCCTGCCTGGTCAGGCGGCAGGGGGCCGTTATCCGGGAAGCCATTTTGACCCGCACGGTGCCCGAACAGACCTTGACCCGGCGACCGGAGGCAGTCTTTCGGGTCCCGAACTGCCGGAGGCGCCCGGCGTCGAAAGTCCTCACCCGCGTCCTCAGGGAGTTCTTGCGGGTCCGGATCTTGAGGATCCGGAACTGGTTGGTCGGAACGAACTCGGCCGAGACCTTCCGGGCCCGGCTCATCGTCACCGTGCAGGAGCCGCTCCCGCTGCAGGACCCACCCCACCCCGAGAACGCCGCATCGGGGGCCGCGGTTGCGGTCAGCTCCACCTGGCTCCCGGTGGCAAAGGCCTGGACGCAGTCGGAGCCGCAATTCAGGCCGGCCGGGGTCGAAGTCACGACTCCGAGGCCGGTACCCCGGTCATCGATGGTCAGGGTGTAGCTGGCCGGTGGAGGGTCCAAAGTCGAAAACCCTGCGGTGACCGAGCGGGCCTGATCCATCGTCACTGCGCAGGAGGCCGACCCCGAGCAGGCCCCGCTCCAGCCAGTGAAGGAGGAGGTGTCTGACGGAGTCGCGGTTAGGGTCACCGCGGTTCCGGAAGCAAAGGTCTGAAGGCAGTCCGACCCGCAGTCGATTCCGGCCGGACTCGAAGCGACCGTCCCCGTACCGGTTCCCGACTTGCTGACCGAGAGGGGAAGACCGGATGGCAGGGAAGCGAAATTTGCCGTCACCGACTCGGCCTGGTCCATCGTGACTACGCAAGACCCGGTACCGCTGCAGGACCCACCCCATCCGGTGAAGGCCGAGTCGTCGGCGGGGGTCGGGGTCAGGGTGACGGTCGTGTCCTGGGGGAACTCCTCCTCGCAGTCGCCCGTGTTGTTCGAGCAGGCGATCCCGGTCGGGGAAGAGACCACCGTTCCACCACCGGTCCCGGCGATCGAGACCGAGAGCATGTACTGGTTGACCGAAACGCTCCCCGGCCCGCCGGCCCGGGGACTGAGCGGGCTGATGAACGAAGGCCTAAGGTCGCTCCCGTCCTTTCGGGCCCTCCCCATCGTGTTCCCGCTGAACAGCGTCCAGTAGAGGAAACGGCCGCTTACCGCCAACCCGTTCGGCAGCGAACCCGGGTTTCCGGCGGTGATGAAGCTCCCCTTGACGTCGCTGCCGTCGAGGTCGGCCCGGGCGATCGTCGGGGCGCCTTGCGAGTTGGTCCAGAAGAGGTAGTTCTGGTCGGCGACTATCGTGGCAGGGGAGCTGACTCCAGGGCCGGTGATGAAGTTCTGGTCCACCCCGCTTCCGTTCAGGTTCGCCCGGCCGATGCTTGAAGGGCCGGAGAAGCTGCCGTTCCCCCAGTAGATGTAGTCCTCGTTGGCCCAGAGGGTGGCCGCGTTGGTGGTGCCGGTGATGAAGTTCTGGTTGACCCCGGTGCCATTCAGGTTCGCCCGGCCGATCGAGTTCGAGCCGCTGTTCGCCCAGTAGATGTAGGCGTCGTCGACGAAGATGTCGGCCGGACCCGAGGCACCATTGATCAAGGTCTGGTTTGCGTTCGATCCGTCCAGATTCGCCCTACCGATCGTCCCGAAGCCCGACTGCTGCCACTCGTAGTTGGTGAAGTAGATGTACTGGTCGCTTACGAACAGGCCGTAAGGGTTGCCGGGCGCAAAGATGAACTGGTTGTTGATGTTCGACCCAGTGAGGCTCGAGGTTCCGACCGAGAGCGGCAGGGCGTTGTTGATGTTGGTCCAGTAAAGGCTGCCGGCGGATGCCCCGGCAACCGAGCATCCGAGGAGACCGACCGCGACCAGAACGGAAATCCCGAGCCGTCTGAAGGTGGTCTTCGCCGCGGACGCCACGGGGTCGATCGTAGCGCCACCCATGGCAGTCCGGACCTCCTCGAGCGAACCAGCGGGGAGATCGCGGATAGATTGGTCCGATGCCCGGCTCGCTCAGGTCCCGCGTCTCACTCGCCCTGGTCAGGAAGCAGCTCCCCGGCCTGATGACGGCCGACCCGGCGGGCGAGCTGCCCGACGGCCTGCACGTCGCGATCGTCGGCTCGGGCTCCCCGCTTCCCGACGTGAAGAGGCGAAACCCCTGCGCGGCGGTGATCGTCGACGGGAAGATCTTCGTGGTCGATGCCGGCGAGGGCGCATCGGAGACGATGGCCCGGATGCAGCTCTCGCCCGGTCGGATCGAGGCGGTCCTGATGACCCACTTCCACTCCGACCACATCGGCGGCCTCGGCACGGTCAACCTCCAGCGCTGGGTCGCTGACGGCGACCGCCCGGCCCTGCCGGTGATCGGCCCACCGGGGACCGACCGCGTGGTCGACGGCCTCAACGAGGCCTACGCACTCGACCGCGGCTACCGGGTCGGCCACCACGGCCCCGACCTGGTTAACCCCGACACAGGCGCCATGGATGCCCGGGTATTCACCATCCCGGACGGCGAGGATTCGATGGTCGTCCTCGAGGACGGGGATCTGACCGTCACCGCCTTCGTCGTCCAGCACCCGCCGATCGAGCCCGCCCTCGGCTACCGGTTCGACTACCGGGGCAGGAGTGCGGTGATCAGCGGTGACACCAACTACTCTCCGACCCTGATCGAGGCGGCCCAAGGGGCCGACCTGCTGGTCCACGATGCCCTCTCGACCGAACTCCTGATGATGGTCTCCGAGGCGGCCCGTGATGCGGGACTCACGACCCGGGCCCAGATCCTGGCCGACGTTCCGGACTACCACGCGACCGCGCCCGAGGCTGCCGATGCCGCCCGCGAGGCAGGCGTCGGCGCCTTAGCGATCACCCACATCGTGCCGCCGCTCCCGCTCAAGGGCCTCGAGGCGATCTTCCTGGCCGACGCCGAGGAGAGGTTCGACGGACCGCTCTGGCTTGCCCAGGACGGCGACCTCTACAGCCTGCCCAGCGGGAGCGACCAGCTGGAGCGTTCGAACCTGATCGGCCGCCGCTAGCGGCATCGGGCTTCGGTCCCAGCCCGTCGAATCGTTCCCGGCGCACCCTCACCTCCATCCGATAATCCGCTGATAGCCTGATCGCTAATCGAAATCTGTTACTTGAATCGGGGATCAACGTGGTGGGGAGAGGTCTATTCGTAGGGGATTTTGTAGGGCGCAAAGCCCTGCTCCTACTCGCCCCTCTGGCCGGTCTGGTCCCGCTCCTCCTGGCAACAGCTCAACCCGCCACCGCATCCGCCCCGGTCAACACCGCGATCCCGACCATCTCCGGCACCGCCAAGGTGCAACAGACCCTCACCGCAGCTCCCGGCACCTGGTCCGGGAGTCCCACCCCGACCTACGCCTACCAGTGGGAGAGGTGCGAAAACAACTACGCGCCTGGGGTCGACTGGACCACCCGGACTGCACCCTCGAGCTACGGCTGGCGATCCGTGGTTTGGGGCGTGAACAAGTTCGTGGCGGTCGGCGGGGACGTGGGCGAGAGCACTGCCGACGACGTGCTGATGAGCCCTGACG
>VEQW01000110.1 GCA_018883025.1 Solirubrobacterales bacterium
GGTGAGTGCGCCCCCGGCTGCCAGGACCCGCGCACCTCAGTGCTTCGTCCCTGGATGGACCACTACCGGCTCTTCATGGACGGGCCGGGGATCGGCTCACCGAGGAGGGGACGACGAGGGTGAGTGCGCCCCCGGCTACCAGGACCCGGGCCAAGGGAGTCGACGGGTCCGGAGGAAAGACTTGAGGACGGCCAGGGAAGGCGGTGAAGGGCGAGAGGGGGCGCCCCGGGACGGGGGTCATCGGCCGCCCCAGAGACGGCGTGCGAAACTTGGAGTCCATGCTGCTGGCGATCGACGTAGGCAACACCCAGACCCATATCGGGGCCTTTCGGGGCGAGGAACTGGCCGAGGATTGGCGTTTCCAGACCCGTGCCGGAGCGACCGCGGACGAGCTGGCGACGATCATTCGAGGACTGTTCGAGCTGAAGGGGATGGGACTTTCCGAGATCGAGTCGGTCGTGACCTCGTCCGTCGTTCCGCCGCTCGGACCGGAGTACGAGTCGATGGCTGCCAAGTACCTCGATGTGTCCTGCCTCGTGGTCGGTCCGGGAGTCAAGACGGGCATGGCGATCGAAGTCGACAACCCGGCCGAGGTAGGCGCGGATCGCCTGGTCAACGCGATCGCAGCCTACGAGCAGGTCGGGGACGTCTGCGTCGGGGTCGACTTCGGGACCGGGATCAACTTCGATGTCGTCTCAGCTGACGGCGCCTACCTTGGGGGCGCGATCGCACCGGGGGTGGAGATCTCCCTCTCGGCCCTCGCCCAACGCGCGGCCCGACTGCCGAAGATCGAGCTGGCCGAGCCGTCCGGGGTGATCGGAACCAGCTCGAAGGCCGCGATCCAGTCTGGCGTCCTCTACGGGTTCGCCGGCCTGGTTGACGGAATCGCCGCCAGGTTCAACCGGGAGCTGGGCGGCGAAGCGACCTTCATCGCTACCGGCGGTTTCGCCCCGGTGATCGTCCCCTTCACCGAGACGATTTCCCGGATCGACCCCCACTTGACCCTGGAGGGCCTACGGATCATCGAGGGGCGAAACCGTGACTGACCGGCGGCAGCCCCCGCTGACCGAGCCCTTCGAGATCGAGGGGGTCCGGATCCCCAACCGGGTCTTGCTCGCACCCCTTGCCGGGATCGGTAACTGGTTCGTTCGGATGCAGGCCCGCCGCTACGGGGCAGGGATGGCCGTATCGGAGATGGTCTCCTCCCACGGGCTCCACTACGGGAACGAGAAGACAACGAGTGAGCTGATGCGAATCCACCCCGAGGAGCACCCGGTCTCCTACCAGCTATTCGGCCAGGATCCCGAGATCATGCGCTCAGCTGCGGCGATCGCCGCTGAGTCCGGTCCGGACTTGATCGACATCAACATGGGCTGCCCGGTTCCAAAGGTGATGAAGACCGGGGCCGGGGCCGAGCTGCTCGCCGATCCCGAACTGGCACTCGAGCTGGCTGGGGCAGCCCGAGAAGGGAGCGGCCTGCCGGTGACCGTGAAGATCCGCTCCGGGATTGCGCCGGGGGACCGGTCCGGCTTCGACCTGGCAATTCGCCTGGTCGAGGAGGCAGGGGTCGCTGCGATCGCCTTCCACCCCCGGGTCGCCCGGAAGGGCCACTCCGGAAGCCCCGACTACGAGCTCGCCCGGGAGCTCTCCCGGTCGATCCCGGTGCCGATGATCATCTCGGGCGGGCTGAGCGATGCCGAGGCGGCCCGCCGCGCCTACGAGGAGTCGGGGGCCGACGCCGTGATGATCGCCCGCGGCTCCTTCGGGTATCCATGGATCTTTGCCGAGCTGACCGGAACCGAGGTACCCGAAGCCGATCGTCAGGCGATCATGGACGAGCTGCTCTGGGTGATGGACCGGGCCGAGGAGCACCTCGGAACGGAGCGTGCCGGTCGCTACCTGAGGAAGTTCTACCCCTGGTATCTCGACCGGGTCGACGTGCCGAAGGGGGTCAAGGACGAGCTCTGCCAGTCGGCCGGCCTCGACCGGGCGCGCGAGGTAGTCGTCTCGATCAGGGACCGGGGGGCGATCCCGGTTTGAGCGGGTCGGGACTCCCCGACAGGGTCAAAGCCTGGCAGGCGGAAGGCGACTTCACGACCTTTCGGGATTACTCGATTTATCGACGTCGCGGAACAGGAGAGGGACAGACGATCCTCTTCCTCCACGGCTTCCCCACGAGCTCGTTCGACTTCGCCCCGCTGATCGAGCGGCTCCCCGGGGTCCCGACCCTGACCTTCGACTTCCTCGGGTACGGACTCTCAGAGAAGCCCCGGGACCACACCTACACGATCGCCTGGCAGGCCGACCTGACCGAAGCCCTGGTCGACGAGCTCGGCGACGGCCCGGTATTCGTCTGTGCCCACGACCTCGGTACATCGGTCGCGACCGAGCTGATGGCCCGTGACCTCGAGGGTGAACTCGGCTTCCAGATGGCAGGGGTCCTGCTCTTCAACGGTTCGATCCTGATCGACCGAGCCCAGCCGACCCTCGCCCAGAAGCTGCTCCGGGGACCGATCGGCCCCCTCGCCGCCCGGCTATCCAACGAGTCCTTCTTCCGACGACAGTTCTCCTCGGTCTTCTCCAGGGCGCACCCTCCGTCGCCCGAGGAACTCGAAGACGCCTGGGCCCTGATCGAGAACAACGGCGGCAGTCGCCTCGGGCACAAGCTCGTCTACTACATGGAAGAGAGGAGCATCTACGCCGACCGCTGGCACGGCGCGGTTCGGGACTGGGAGGGCCCCCTGTCACTTGCCTGGGGCCTCGAGGACCCGGTGGCGGTACCGGCGATCCTCGAAGGGTTGGTAGAGCTCAGGCCGGGAGTCGAACCGGTCACCTTCCCGGACCTCGGCCATTACCCCCAGCTCGAAGATCCGGATCGCTTCTCCGAGGCCCTGGTCGCGGCCCGGGCCAGCCGGGCGGAAACGGCTTGACGATCGGTATACTGCCGCGCTTCCAAGCACCTCCGGGCCGGTCCGAGAAGGGTCCAGGAAGGTCGCAAATAGCGGAAAAACTTGGGCCCTTCGGGCCCGGAAGGCGCTGCAAACGAGATGAGTCGGCAGGCAGAGATAACCCCCGATGGCCTCAAGAAGCTCGAGGAGGAGTTGGAGCACCTGACCACGGTCCGGCGGCGCGAGGTCTCCGAGCGGATCAAGGAGGCCCGCGACTTCGGCGACATCTCCGAGAACGCCGAGTACGACGACGCAAAGAACGAGCAGGCCCAGCTGGAGGCCCAGATCGCCCAGCTCGAGGAACGGATCAGGCGCTCAGTAGTGGTCGAGGAGCCCGGCGAGAAGACCGGCGAGGTCGTTTTCGGGTCGGTCGTCCACATCAAGGACCAGAAGACCGGCGAGTCGAAGAAGTTCCAGATCGTCGGCTCGACCGAAGCCGACCTCACCGAGGGGAAGCTCTCGAGCGAGTCCCCGATCGGCTCAGCCCTCCTGGGCGGCAAGGTGAACC
>VEQW01000032.1 GCA_018883025.1 Solirubrobacterales bacterium
GGTTTACCGCCTGCCGAGGGCGATCGCGACCGATGACGATGCGCTCAGGGTCTGGGATACCGTTCCAGGGCTGGCCGACCGGATCCGGGCTGAGATGATCGAAAGCCTCCCTGTCGCCTACCTGAGCGGTGACCGTACGATCGTCGAGGTCGAGACGGGGCTCCGCAGGACCCCTTCCCGGTTTCCCCCTTTCGCCCTCTTCCATCAGCCAACTCTGGAGGGGCAGCTCAGGGGAGCCGCCCGTGAGTCTGGGAGGGTGGCCGAGGCGCTCGGCGTGGAGGTCTGCTCCTTCGAACAGGTGCAGGAAGGCGTCGAGGTCACCCTCCGGGACCTCGACTCCGGTGTCAAACGCCGGACGAAGTTCGGCTGGCTGCTCGGGTGCGATGGGGCCTCCAGCACCGTCCGTGCAGGACTCGGATCGGGGTTCGGTGGTTCGACATTCACCCAGAAATGGGTAGTCGCCGACACCGAAGCTGGCGAGGATCCAACCTCGGCGAGGAGGGTCGAGTTCCTCTGCAATCCGGAAAGGCCGACGGTAACCATGCCCATGCCCGGTGGCAGACGGCGCTGGGAATTCATGCTCATGCCGGGCGACCTCGAGGAGGAGATGGTCGAACCAAGACGACTTGACGATTTGGTCGATCGTGCTGGCGGAAAGGCCCCGATCGGGTACGAGCGACGAGTCGTCTACACCTTCCACGCTCGGGTGGCCGACGACTGGGGTACCGGTCGGGTTTTCCTCCTTGGCGATGCAGCCCACGTCATGCCACCTTTCGCGGGACAGGGAATGACGTCGGGCATCCGCGACGCGGGGAATATCTGGTGGAAGATGGCGGCTGTCGAGGAAGGCCGGATGGGTACGGACCTGATGGAGACCTACGAACTCGAGCGCCGCGGGCATGCCGGATCGATGATCGACCTGGCGGTTCGGTTAGGCGGGATAGTCCAGACCCCAAGTCGACCAAAGGCCCGCCTGCGCGATTTCATCCTGCGCTTGGCGTGGCTGGTCCCGGGAGTCAAGTCCTGGACGCGACGGATGGGCTGGAAGCCGGACACCCGAATCTCCCGAGGATTCATGAAATCGGGACGGAGTCGTCCGGGGAGTCCTGAAGGGCGGCCCTTTCCATCTCCCGAGGTACTTGTCGATGGCAACCCCAAGAGCTTCGACTCCGTGGTTGGTCCAAACTTCGCTGTCGTCTCGGCCTGTCCCGATCCGATCGGCTCACTTGACCACGAAACAGCTCGAATGGCCCGGGATCTGGGAGCCAGGGAAGTTACGATCGCGAATCGAGGTGCTCGCGATGACGTCGAGCGAGTCGAAGACCGGACGGGGGAGATCTCCCGTTTCCTGAAAGGTCGAACGGTCATCGTCCGACCAGACCGTTTCGTTTTCGGCACTTACCGATCCTGACGGGAATGCCACCGTCCGGCAGGCGTCTCCCTCTCAGCCGGTTCCGGGAGCCTCGGGGTCCAGCCAGACCAGTTTCCGCCACGGGGGTGTGATCGGGTCGAACCGGGCCGGTCGGGCGAGGGGGCCGGTCAGGGCCCTCTCCAGCGGGATCAGCCGGATCCGATCCCGACCGACCGTCACGGGATGGGACGAGGGGTCCGCCGAGGCCGCCCCTGCGTGACTCCCCCCGGCTACGTACCACCGTCCGGTCCACCTTCCCCACCCTCCCCTTTGCCGGATCCCGACCGTCTCCAGCGCACGCTCTGCGCCCCGGAGTCCGGCATCCGTTGGCCAGTTGAGGGCCGAGCGGCCGTGGACGTAGCCGGCGTGGGAGGAGGCCCGCTGCGAAACGGTCCCGTCCGGTTCGATCCGGACCTGAGTCACCTCCCAGTCATGGGGATGGTGGCCTTGCGCGGCAAGGAACGGCACCCCCCGGAAGGTCGAACTCTCCGGGTAGTAGGCCCAGTACTGGAGGTAGAGATTTCCGGAGGCCTCTCCACCACAGGCCACGCCTCCCGAGCCGGCGCCCCCGGCGCGACAGTCGACTACCCGGGTGAACAGGGTCGCCCGCTCCCCGGCGACGCTTCCGGACCGATCGAGGCCCGAGCCCTCCGCGCAGGCAGGACTCCGGCAGGTCCGAAAGTCGACCGGCATCCCCAGGACCCCATCCTCCAGGCGAAGCTCCGGGGCATGGGACTTCACGGTTCGACCCACCTCCCCACCATAAGTCGTCGCCAGGCCGGGGCGCTCCAGGCAGCCACCAGACAGGGAAGCCGCGCAGAGGAGTGACCGGTAGACCGAGTGGGCGAAACCGGGAGCCGAGGGAGCCGCGACCACCAATAGCGCCCCCAGGGCGGCCGCCAGTGCGAGCGCCAGACCGATCCACTCCGGGGACGCCTGGCCCGAACACCCCTCCGCCCGCCGGCCGTTCCGCCCCACCTTCGCACTTGGTGCAGTTCGGGGTCCCACCGGGCGATCGTCCGGCCTCGGGACTCAACTGGGCGTCCCAGCGTGAAAAACGGGTTGACCCGAATTTCAGGTAACCGTGACGTCTACCCTGCACCGGATGAACGATCCGACCAAACCGGCGGAAGCCGGCGGCGGGGGGCTCGACTTCAAACGGATAGTCGTCGGGATCCTGGTCGTCCTCTTCGTGGTGATCGTCCTGCTGAACTGGCAGGACGTAAAGCTGAAGCTGATCTTCTTCGACCTGACGCTGCCGATGATCGTCTGGCTCGTGGTGGCCGCCCTGATCGGGGCCCTCGCAGCCACTGTGATCCCGGCGGTCCGCCGCCGCTAGAGCCCGGGACTTCGGCTCAGAGGTCGCCCAGCTCGGCGACGATGTCGGAGACCGTCTGCTTGGCGTCCCCGAAGACCATCGCGGTCTTCGGATGGTAGAAGAGGTCGTTGTCGATGCCGGCGAAGCCCGGGCTCATCGAACGCTTGAGGACGAGCACCTGCTGGGCCTCGTCCACCTCGATGATCGGCATTCCGTAGATCGGGCTCGACTCGTCGGTCTTGGCGGCCGGATTGGTCACGTCGTTGGCCCCGATCACCACGCAGACATCGGTCTGGGGCAGCTCCGGATTGATCTCCTCCATCTCCTTGAGCTGTTCGTAGGGGACGTCGGCCTCGGCCAGCAGGACGTTCATATGGCCGGGCATCCGCCCCGCGACCGGGTGAATGGCGTAGTTGACGTTGACCCCCTTCGCCTCCAGGGCGTCGGCCATCTCCTTGACCGCATGCTGGGCCTGGGCCACCGCGAGCCCGTAGCCGGGCACGACCACCACCGAGTCGGCGTAGGCGAGCTGGATCGCCGCGTCCTGGGCGTTCATCGACCGGTAGGGCCTGTCCTCGCCCCCGCCCCCCGCGCTCTCGGGTGGTGAGCCGAACCCGGCGAAGAGGATGTTCCCGACGGAGCGGTTCATCGCGGTCGCCATCTCCAGCGTGAGGATCGTCCCCGAGGACCCGACCAGGGTCCCGGCGACGATCAGTGCCGTGTTGTTCAGGGCAATGCCGGCAGCCGCAGCCGAAAGGCCGGTGAAGGCGTTGAGCAGGGAGATCACGACCGGCATGTCGGCACCACCGATCGGCAGGACCACCAGCGTTCCGAGGAGGGCGGCGGCGACCAGCATCACGATGAAGATCGTCTCGTTGAGGGTGCCGTTGTCGGCAGAAGCTCCGAGGTAGACGCAGCCGACGATCAGGCCCCCGAGGAGCAGTGCGTTGACGATCTGCTGCCCCGGGACCTTCAGGGGCTGGCTCGGGATCAACTCCTGGAGCTTCCCGAAGGCGACGTTCGAGCCCCAGAAGGAGATCGAGCCGACCACCATTGCGAGCAGGGTCGGGACCATCTCGTCCGCAGGCACGGCAAAGCCCTCGACGATCCAGTGCCGGTACTCGGCCCAGGCGATCAGGGCGATCGCCCCTCCCCCCAGGCCGTTGTAGAGGGCGACCATCTGGGGCATCTCGGTCATCTGGACCCGGCGTGAGGCGACCACGCCGATCACCGTGCCGACCACCAGTCCGCCGATGATGATCCCCCAGTTGCCGATCCCCTGGAGGGCCAGGGTGGTCGCGACTGCGATCGCCATGCCGACGGCCGCGATCCCGTTGCCCCGTCGGGCGGTAGTCGGATGGGTCCCCAGCCTGACCCCGTAGATGAACAGGGAGAAGCTGAGGATGTAGAGCAGTCCGACCGGAGCCGAGTCCGGTGCCAGGGCGGCGAGGGCAGGAGCGCTCATCCCGACTCCTCCCCGTCCGGGGATTCCTCTTCCTTCGGCTTCTGCTTCCGTCCGCCGAACATCTCGAGCATCCGGTCGGTGACCATGAAGCCGCCGACGATGTTGATCGTCCCGAAGACGATCGCGATGAACCCGATGATGTAGTCGAGCGGGGCATCGGCGAACCCGACCACGATCAGCCCCCCGAGGACGACGATCCCATGGATCGCGTTGGTCTGGGACATCAGCGGGGTATGGAGGGTCGTCGGGACCTTCGAGATGACTTCGAAGCCGACGAAGGCGGCGAGGACGAGGATCGTTATCTCAGTCACCAGGTCCATCAGCGGGCCGTCCTCTCCCCTCGAATCTCGCCGTCCCTGGTGATGCAGGCGGCATCGAGGATGTCGTCACCGAAGTCGATCTCGAGCGATCCGTCTTCTCCGACCATCAGGTCGAGCAGGTTCTCGAGGTTCTTCGAGTAGAGCTGGGAGGCGTGGCCCGGAAGCTCGGCCGGAAGGTCGAGCGGACCGATCACCTCGACCCCGTTCACCACGACGGTCTCGCCCGGTTCGGTCACCTCGCAGTTCCCGCCTGTCTCGGCGGCCAGGTCGACGATCACCGATCCCGGAGCCATGCCCTCGACCGCCTTTGCGGTGATCAGCAGCGGTGCCGGTCTGCCCGGGATCGCTGCCGTTGTTATGACCACGTCCTGGCCGGCTGCGTTCTCCCCGATCGCCTCCCGCACCTGTTCGTTCTCCTCGTCGGTCAGAGGTCGCGCGTAACCGCCCTCTCCCTCGGCGTCCGGGATGAAGTCGAGTTCCAGCGGGCGGCCGCCGAGCGAGGCGATCTGCTCCCAGGCGGCCCTGCGGATGTCGAACCCGGTGACGATCGCCCCCAGGCGCTTCGCCGTCGCGATCGCCTGGAGTCCGGCCACCCCAGCCCCGAGGACGAGGACCTTGGCCGGTCGGATCGTCCCCGCCGCAGTGGTCAACATCCCCCAGAACCGGCCCGACTCCCGAGCCGCAAGCAGGGTCGCCGCGTAACCGGCAGCAGCAGCCTGGGACGAGAGGGAGTCCATCGCCTGGGCTCGGGTCGTCCGCGGGATCGCCTCCATCGCAAATGCGGTCACACCGGCCCCCGCAAGGGCATTGTTGGTCTCGGTGCTGGTCCAGGGGTCGAGGTGGGCGATCAGGACCTGGCCAGACTTCATTCCACCGATCTCTTCCCCCGAGGGCCTGGAGACCGCCAGAAGGACGTCCGCCCCTGCCGCGTCATCGTGCGAGGTGACCGTGGCCCCGGCGTCCGAGTAGGCACTGTCCGGGAACCCGGCGGCGTCGCCGGCTCCAGACTCGATCAGGACTTCGACGCCTTCCCGATCGGTCAGGGAACGGACGGAGTCCGGGACCAGGGCGACCCGGCGTTCGCGCTCGGAGGCCTCCTTCGTCACGCCGACCTTCACCGGAAGTCCTTCTCCTCCAGGAACCGCGGGTCCCCCGGGTCAGTCGGCAATGGCCGCGAGCCTCTCGACCGTGTGGGTCCGTGCCTCGTGGTCCACGTCGATAGGGGTGGCGATCAGACGGTCGACGCCCTTGGCGGTGAAGGCCTTCAGGCGCTCTGCGACCTCGTCCTCGGAACCGATCAGCGAGACTGCGTTGACGACCTCATCCGGAACGGCCTGGAACGCCTTTTCCTTGTCGCCTGCCTGAAAGAGCTCCTGGACCTCGTCTGCCACCTCGCCGAACCCGAAACGGTGGGCGAGGTCGACGTAGAAGTTGGTCTTGCGGCTGCCCATCCCGCCGAAGTAGAGGACGAGGCCCATCCTGACCATGTTCCTGGCCGCCTCCTGGTCGCCATCGATCGCCACCTGGACCGACGGGGAAACTTCGAAGTCGTCCCGGCTGCGGTTGCCGGCCTTCAGGCCGGCCTCGATGTGCTCTCCCCATGCCTCCTCGAACTTCTCCGGACTGAAGAAGATCGGGATCCAGCCATCGGCGATCTCGGCCGAGATCTCGACCGACTTCCGACCGATCGCCCCGAGGAAGACCGGGATGTAGTTCCGCTCGGGATGGAAGTTCAACTTCAAGGGCTTGCCCTGGCTGTCGGGCAGGGGCAGCTGGTAGTGCTCGCCCTGATGGTCTAGCGGACCCTCCCTGGCGATGATCTCCCTGACTACCTCGACGTACTCGCGGGTCCTGCCCCAGGGCTTCGAGTAGGGGACGCCGTACCAGCCCTCGGAAACCTGCGGACCGGAAGGGCCGAACCCGAAGAGGAACCTGCCCCCGGAGAGTTTGTCGATCGTCGCCCCGGCCATTGCTGCCGCTGCCGGAGGCCTCGCCGGTACCTGCATGATCGCTCCGCCCAGGTTGATCTTCTCGGTCTGACCGGCAAGCCAGGCGAGGACGCTGACCACGTCCGAGCCGTAGGACTCGGCCACCCAGACCGATTCGAATCCGACGTTCTCAGCAGAGTGGACCAGGTCGAGAGCCTCTTCGCCCTCCGGTCCGATCCCCCAGTAACCGAGGTAGAGGCCGAGCTTCAGCGCCATGGCGGAGCACTATATCCCGGTCGGTCCGGTCGCCGTCCCGCCGCCGGCGCGATAAGAATCGGTGCGTGAACGAAGCGATCGCAGGGACGCTCCCGGGCGCGGGCCTCTCCTCCCGGGAGGCGGCCGACCGGCTGCGGGCGCTCGGCTCCGAGAAACTCCCCGCCTCCCGGTCGACGGCGAGCATCGTCGCGGCGAACGTCTTCACCCTGTTCAACGCGATTATCGGCGGCTTCTTCATCCTGATCCTCTCGCTCGGACTCTGGGCCGATGCGATCTTCGGCCTTATCGCGATCGTCAATACCTGGATCGGGATCCGACAGGAGCTGAAGGCAAAGGCGGTCCTCGACCGGCTCGCCGTGCTGGTCGCACCTAGGGCCCAGGTGATCCGCGACGGCGAGACGGTCGAACTCCGGGCGGGCCAGGTCGTGCCCGGAGACCTGGTCAGGATGGTCCCGGGCGACCAGTTGGTCGCCGACGGGGTCACGGTTTCGAGTCGCGGCCTGACCCTCGACGAGTCGCTGCTCACCGGAGAGTCCGAGGGCGTCGGAAAGGGCGAGGGAGACCAGCTCCTCTCCGGTGCGTTCGTGGTTTCCGGCTCGGGCTTCTGCGAGGTGACCGCGGTTCGGGAGGAGAGCTACGCCGGTCGCCTGACCGGGGAGGCGCGGGCCTTCCGCCACCCTCCTGCACCGCTACAGCGCGAGGTCAACCGGGTGATCGTCGCCTGCACCTGGGCCCTCTTCCCGCTCGCGGCACTCCTGATCGGATCGCTGATCATCAGGAACGTCGACCTGGTCGAGGCGGCCCAGACGGCGACGGCCGGCCTGATCACCCTGATCCCGGAGGGTCTGGTGCTGCTGATGAGCGTGACTTTCGCAGTGGCTGCAGTGCGGCTCGCCCGCCGGGGTCTTCTGGTCCAGCAGATGAGCGCGACCGAGTCCCTTTCGTCGGTCGACACGATCTGCCTCGACAAGACGGGGACCCTGACCGACGGAACGCTCGCGGTTGCTGCGGTCGTACCGGCCGAGGGTGAGGAGGAGCGGGCCGAGGAGATGCTCGCCCGCTTCGCCGCTTCGGCTGGCGAGCAGAACAGGACCCTCGAGGCGATCGGCAACTCTTACCCCGGGTCGGCGGTTCCGGTGACCGCCGAGGTCCCCTTCTCCTCGGAATGGAAGTGGAGCGGGATGGCGCTCGACGGCCCGGAAGGGCCCGAAGTACTGGTGCTCGGTGCCCCGGACGTCCTGGCTGAAGGCGACGGGCTGGAACTCGGCCCCGGACTCGGGGCAACCCTGGCCAGGGAGGCGTCCACCGGAAACCGGGTCGTCGCCTTCTGCCGAAGTTCGGGCCCGCTTCCGGCGGATGGCAGCTCGGGGCTGCCGCCGGGTCTCACTCCAGTTGCCCTGGTCGTTTTCGAGGAGAACCTCCGGGAGGGGGTGACCGAGACCCTCGAGCTGATGAGCAGGGAGGAGGTCTCGCTCAAGCTGATCTCGGGCGATGCGCCCGAGACCGTCGATGCGGTCGCCCGTCAGGTCGGACTCGAGGTGACCGGCACGATCACCGGGGACGAGCTGCCCGAGGACCCGGAACGACTCGCCTCGACCGTGGCGGAGAACACGGTCTTCGCCCGGATCCGGCCCGAGCAGAAGAAGGAGCTGGTCACGGCCCTGGCCGAGAGCGGCAGGTACACCGCGATGATCGGCGATGGCGTGAACGACGTGCCGGCCCTCAAGGCGGCCCGGATGGCGGTCGGGATGGGCTCAGGGGCCCAGGTCACCAAGAGCGTCGCCGACGTCGTCCTGCTCAAGGACGACTTCGCCCGACTCCCCGAAGCGATCTCGGCCGGACGGCGGATCGCCCGGAACATCCACAGGCTGGGCCGGCTCTACCTGACCAAGACTGTCTATGCGGCAGCATTGATCCTGCTGGTCGCCGTGCCAGGCTTCGAGTTCCCTTTCCTCCCGCGTCAGGTCACCCTGGCCGCCCTGCTGACGATCGGCATCCCCTCCTTCGTCCTCGCGCTTGCCCCGAGCGACGGGCCGCTCTACCGGGGCCACCTCCTGCGGGCGCTCGGCGCCTTTGCGATCCCCGCTGGTATCGCGACCGCTCTGGCGACGATCTTCTCCTTCCTGGTGGTCGATGCCTCCGGGACGCTCGAGGAGGCCAGGACGGCCGCGACCACCACCCTCGTCGTGCTCGGACTCTCGTTCATCCTGCTGCTCGAACGGGGGCCCGGAAGGGAACACATCTCGATCCAGGGTTACATGCTCGCGATGGTCGCCGGGCTCGGCGCACTGTTCGCCGGCATCCTCGCGGTCGAGCCCCTCCGCCAGACCTTCGAGATGACCTTCCTGACCGCGGTCGAGTGGTTCATCGCCCTGCTGGCCGCAGCCCTGGGGCTGGTCATCGCCAGCCTGCTGTGGCGACTGCCGCTTTTCCAGGAGTGGGAGTCGCCCTCCGAGGACGAGACCCCCCCGCTCGAGCGCTAGGCCCGGGCCGCGCTCAGGCGGTCCGCTCGACCAGCATCGCCTCGCCCTGGCCGCCGGCGACGCACATCGTCTCGATCCCGAACTGGTGGTCGTCGGTCTCCATCACGTTCAGCAAGGTGCCCATGATCCTGGCGCCGGTCATGCCGAAGGGATGGCCGAGGGCGATCGCCCCACCGTGGGTGTTCAGCTTCTCCATCGGGATTCCGACCTCCTCGGAGATCGGGATCACCTGGGCGGCGAAGGCCTCGTTCAACTCGACCACGTCGATGTCGTCGATCGTCATTCCGGCCCGGTCGAGCAGCTTCTGTACGGCGAGGATCGGCGCGACGCCCATGTACTCGGGCTCGTTGCCGGCAGTCGCCGAGGTGATCACCTTGGCTCGCGGGCTGATGCCCAGCTCCTTGGCCTTGGTGTCGCTCATCAGGAGGACGGCTGCAGCGCCGTCGTTCAGCGGACAGGAGTTACCGGCGGTCACGCCACCTCCCCCGAAGGCCTCGGGCAGCTCGCCCAGCTTCTCGAGCGTCGAGCTGGCCCGCGGTCCGTCGTCCTTTTCGACGACTGTGCCGTCGGGAAGGGTGACCGCGACGATCTCCCGGTCGAAGAACCCATCCTCCTGGCTCTTGACCGCCAGCTCCTGCGAACGCTGGGCGTACTTGTCCATGTCCTCGCGGCTGACTCCATGGCGCTCGGCAACGTTGACCGCGGTGACGCCCATGTCGATGTAGGCGTTTGGCTGGCCGTCGTTGCCGATCAGGTCCTCGTGCTGGTCTTCCTCACCGGCCGAGCGCGCTCCGGCAATCTCCGTCCTGGCGTTGAACTGGCTGACGAATTCGACGCCGGCAGCGATGTAGACGTCACCCTCGCCGTTCTTGATCGCGTTCGAGGCATGACGAATCGCATCGAGGCTGGAGGCGCAGTAGCGAGAGATGGTCACCCCGGTCGTCGCCCTGGTCAGGTGGGAGGACAGCAGGACGAGGATCCTGGCGAGGTTGTAGGCCTGCTTTCCCTGCGGCATGCCAACCCCGCAGAAGACTTCTTCGACCGATTCCGGGGAGACGGCTTCGTTTCGCTCCATCAGCTTGTCGATCACGAAGGCCCCGGTGTCATCCGGACGAAGCTGGGACAGCGAGCCCTTGAAGGCTCGGCCGATCGGGGTCCGGACTGTGTCGACGATCACTGCTTCGGGCATTCGGTGGGTCTCCTTGTTCGGTTTTTTCCCCTCCGATCGGTGGAGGGACCTTGGACGGTGTCCGGCAACTTAGTGGACCGGACCGTCCCGAGGCCGGTAGATTGACGCATCCCGATGCCTACCGGCACCCCGCCAGACCCGTCCGGCCTCGAGAAGGGAGTCGCCCAGGGCACCTCGCGCCCGGCCTCCCAGGACGTGACGAGACGCCTCGACGGCCTTCGCGGCTGGCTTGCCGAGATCGACCGATCGCTCCGGCGGCGGTCGGTGGTCGTTCTCGTCCTGACCGCGCTGGCGATCGGCGCCGGGGCAGCCGCGATCTACATCTCGCTGACGAAGAACGCAGACACCGAGCGGATCGACGCCCTCCAGACCCGGGTCGAGAACCTGGAGGCAGCCGCCGCCGGGGTGGCAGGGACCGATACGACCACCGAAGAGCCTGCAACCGAGCCGGAACCGGCTACCCCCTCGACCGAAGGCTCGGGAGGAACCACTCCGGAAGGCCCGACCGCCCCCGACGCAGGGGTGGCCGACGAGGGAGCGAGCGGCGGGACCCAGCCCTAGGACCAGATGGCCGAGACACTCGAGACAGGGAGAACCCGTGACCGGATCCAGACCGAGGGCGATCGCGCCCTCGATCTGGCCCGAAGGGCCCACCGGGACCAGCTCGACCGCTTCGGGAGGGACTTCATCGAACACCCGGTCGCGGTAGCGGAACTCGCTCTACCCTTCACGGGCGAGCGGGGCACAGTCCTGGCCTACCTCCACGACACGGTCGAAAAGGGAGGAGTCGAACCCGAGGAGATCGAGCGGCTCTTCGGTCCGGAGACCCGAAGGATGGTCGAGGTCCTCGGGCAGGATCCCTCGATCGAGGACGGGACGGCCCGCAGGGAGGACCACCGGCGGCGAATCGCAGCGGCCGGGAGTCTCGAACAGACCATCTACGTGAACGACCGACGCGAGAGCATCCTCGCCCTCACGACCCTGCTCGAGAGCGGCAGGGATCCGGAGGAATTCGACGCCGCGAGGCGGGTATCCCTCTGGCAGGGCGACCTGGAGGCGGTCGATCCCGAAAAGGTGGATCCGGCACTGCTCTCGACCATCCGGGAGGAGCTCCAGAGACTCGCATCCAGACTCGACTGAGCCGTCTTCGGGGAATGTTCACCACCCGGTGACACGACTGCCTCCAGTGATGTCGAAGAGGGGGCAATGGCCACGATCCCACCTCCGACGGGGCCCCCGCCACCACCGATCGGGCGAGCGGGAAAGCGCCGATTCTCCCGGGAGCGCTCCGACCGACCGGAACGTCTGCTCGCACAGGTCGGACGGGCGAGTGAGCGGCTCGCCGTGAAAGGCTTGAGGCGCGATGGAACCAGGTACAGAGCAGGGCGTTCGCGGCGGCCGCCGGACAGCTGAATCCCCGTTTGGCCACCTCTTCACGAGGGTCGTCACCTTCAGGAGGATGGAGGCAGTCAGCCTCGCCCACTCGGTGATCTACCTCGGCCTGCTCATCTCGGCGTTCGCCCTCGGGGGGCCACAGCCCTGGACCTTCATCTTCGGCCTGAGCCACGGGATCATCTGGATCGTCATGTCGCTCACCGCTGTGGTGGCAGTCCACTTCGGGGTGATCAATCTGAGGCTCGCGGTCGCCATCGCGCTCCTCGGCTGCATCGCCCCGTTCTTCGGCTCGGCCGAGTTCCTTCGCCAGTCCCACCAGCGCAAACGGGCCGAGGCGGCCCGGTGAGCAAATCCGCACTCGCAGTCTTGGGGGCCACCGACCCGTCCGGTCGGTCGGTCGGACTGGTCGCAGAGGACGGGCAGATAACCGAGTTCGGACCGGACGTCTCTCCCCCGGAGGGAGCCGAGATCCTGGACGGCTCCGGAATGCTGGTCACGCCACCGCTGGTCAACGGACACACCCACGCGGCGATGACCCTGTTTCGGGGGCGGGGCGACGACCTTCCCCTCATGCGCTGGCTGAAGGAGGCGATCTGGCCCCTCGAGAAGAACCTGACCCCCGACGACGTCTACTGGGGTGCTCGTCTGGCCTGTGTCGAGATGGCCCGGAACGGGGTCTCGACCTTCTGGGACATGTACTGGCAGGAACCGGAGGTGGCTCGTGCCGTCGAAGACGCCGGTCTTCGGGCGACGGTCGGGCCGGTTGTGATCGATCCCCCTGGTGGCACCGGTCCGTCGACCGGCTGGCTGGAGGATCTGGACCGCTGCGCCTCCTTCGGGCCGCGGATCTCGGTCGCCGTGGCACCGCACGCGATCTACACCGTCGGGAGCGAGAGCCTCGAGCGAGTGGCCGGGATCGCCCGGGAGAGGGATCTGCCGATCCACATACACCTATCCGAGACGGCGAAGGAGGTCGAGGACTGCGTGGCCGAGCACGGTGTTCGACCGACCCGCTACCTCGATGACCTCGGGCTGATCGGTCCGAAGACCCTCTTGGCCCATGCCGTCTGGCTCGATCGGGAGGAACTCGAACTGGTCGCCGAACGGGGAGCGACCGTCGTCACCAATCCGGTCGCGAACCAGAAGCTCACGGTAGGGCGACCCTTCCCTTGGTCCGAAGCACGACGTGCCGGAGTCGCGGTCGGTCTCGGTACCGACGGCCCCGCATCGAACAACTCGCTCGACCCCCTCGGGGACCTCAAGGTCTTCGCCCTTCTCCAGCGCGCAGCCTCGGCCGACGCCGCGGTCATCCCGGTAGAGGAGGCCTGGCGAATCGCCACCGGTCGGGCTTCCGCCCTCCTCGGCCCGGCCGAGCCACTCGCCCCGGGGATGCCGGCCGACTTCATCCTGGTCGACCTCTCCCAGCCCGAGATGGCAACCGGAGACCCCGTCTCCAACCTGGTCTACGCGGCGACCGGCTCCGCGGTCCACACCCTGGTCGTCGCCGGCGAGGTCGTCTCCCGAGGGGGACGGGTCGAGGGCGAAGAAGAAGTCGTTGCCCGGGCCGCCGAGGCAGCCCGACGCCTCACTGCCTGAGGTCGACCGGAAGGGCTAGAGGTAGCCCATCGGGTCCTGCGCGGCCCCGTTGATCCGGACTTCGAAGTGGAGGTGGGGCCCGGTGCTGGAACCGGTGTTGCCGGAGTAGCCGATCACCTGACCCTGACTCACCTGCTGCCCGGTCGAGGATGCGAACCCGGAGAGGTGGCCGTAGCAGGTAGAGAGACCTCCGCCGTGGTCGACGCAGATGTAGTTGCCGTACCCGCCGTAGTAGGAGGCGATGATCACCGTTCCGGACTTGGCCGAGCGAACCGGGGTGCCCTCGGGCACGGCGATGTCAATCCCCTCGTGCATCCGGCCCCATCGGTAACCGAAGCCCGAGGTAAGCGTTCCGGAGAGCGGCCAAATCAGGCCGGCAGCGCTGGGGGCACTCATCGGACCGGCCGGCAGGGTCGAAATGCCCGAGGCAGCAGCTATCTCCGCCTGGATCTCGGCCTGGAGGTCGGCCCTGATGCTCTCGAGGTGTCCAACCTGCTCGTCGATCTGCGAGAGCGCCGCACTCCGCTGGCCCCTTGCGGCAACCAAGCTCTGTTCGCGGCTCTGGACGGCCACCCTCGCCACCTGGAGCGCCTGCTCCTCCTCGGCGATCTGGTCACGGACCTTCTCGATCCGCTCCTTGACCGTCTTCAGCTTCAACACGAGCTTCTTCTGCCGATCGCGGAGGTCCCTCACACGGGCGATCAGCTTCTCGTCACTGCTCTGGATCTGCTCTATGTATTCGCTCCGCTCGATCAGGTCCCCGTAGTCCTCAGAGGCAAAAACGAGGTCCGAGACCTCGGTCGTACCGGACTCGTAGATCGCCACCAGGCGGCTCCGCAGCGTGTCGAGGGAGAGCTTCAACTTCTTGGCCAGCAACCTCAGCTCCCCGTAGGCTTCCTTGAGCTCGCCGACCGCGAGGTCGAGTTCGGCCTGCTTGTCGGCCAGACGCCGTTCGGCGGCCTGTTCCTCCACCCGAAGGGCGGCGACCTGGGTCTCGATCGCCCTGATCCTGCCGTTCAGTGCCTCGATCTCGCTGGAGAGGACGCCGCGCTTCTGGTTGGCCCGGTCGAGCTTCTGCTCGGTCTGGTCGAGTCGCTCCTCGACAGATGCTTCCGCCGAGCTGCGGGCGAGCATGAACCCGCCGAGGATGGCGCAGAAGACAGCGCTCGCCGTCAGAAGGCGTGCGACTGGGGACTGCGGGCTGAGGGGAGCTCGCGGAGCCACGAACAAGCAGTGTAAGCATCTGCAAACAATTGGCCCAGATCTCGAATTCCTGCACGAAGGCTTGCCCCGGGAGCGCAGAAGCCCTGAATCCCGCTCCAGGTCCTGAGTTCGGCCTACCGACCTATGTGGAAGCCGATCAGGCCGGGGATCTTCGAGATTCCCCCGCTGATCGGGTCGGGAGGGACCCCGGCCATCTCGGCCGCTTCCCGATTCTCGATCGCGGACCGGATGACCGCGCCGCCCAGCCAGCGGAAGGGCTCGGGCGGTACCCGGGTGAGGGAATCGATCGACTCGACCAGTGGAAGCGTGGAATATCGA
>VEQW01000111.1 GCA_018883025.1 Solirubrobacterales bacterium
CGCCAGCGCCCTGCTGGTTCTTATCCTCCAGCTGGTCGGGTCGCTCGGCCTCCTGAAGCTCGGCTGGATCGTCGGATCCTGCATCGTCCTGCCGCTGCTGGTTGCGGCGCTCGCCTGGCGGATGGCCCCGGACGGCCACGAGGACGAGGTCGCAGCGCCTCCGGTTCCCGTCTGGGCATTCCTGGTGGCGATCGGGGTTGCCTCCTGGACCGTGGCCGAGTGGAGCTTCCCGACCCAGCTCAGTCTCGACCAGGGGATGTTCGGGGGCGACACGACCTGGTACCACATGCCGGCCTCCGCCAGGTTCGTCCAGGACCACTCGATCATCCCGCTCCACTTCACCGATCCGCTCCGGCTTGCGGTCTGGTTCTACCCGCAGACCTCGGAGCTGATGCATGGCGCCCTGATCGCCCTGATGAAGACCGACTGGCTCTCGCCCCTGTTCAACATGTATGCCCTCGGGGTGGCCCTGCTCGCCGGCTGGGTGGTCGGGCGCCCCTACGGAGTCGGTCCCGCCACCCTGGTGGCCGTCGCCCTTCTCCTCAGCTCCGGCGTGATGATCGAGACCCAGCCCGGGGAGGGGAGGAACGACATCCTCGCCTTCGCCTTCCTGCTCGCATTCGCCGCCTTCCTGGTCAACGGCCACCAGCGAAGGGCCCCGGGGGCCGGACAGGCGGTCGAGGATCGACCCGATCCCGACGCCCCCCTGCTGGACCGCGGCCCACTGCTCCTGGCCGGGGTGGCTGCGGGCCTCGCAATCTCGGTAAAGGTTTCGATGCTGGCCCCGGTCGGGGTGATCTTCCTCGGGATGATCCTCGCCAGCGGCCGCGCCCGGTGGCTTACGACGACTCTCTGGCTGGGGATCCCGATGCTCCTGGTCGGGGGGTTCTGGTACGTGCGGGCGATGTTCTACACCGGGGGCAACCCGGTGCCGGCGATCGGCTGGGGCCCGCTCGGGCTGCCCCAGCCCGACCAGATGCCCCTCGACCCCCGCCCCCGGTTCTCGGTCGCCGACTACGCCACCGACATCGACATCTACCGATTCTGGTTCCTGCCCGAGCTCGAGCAGGCCTTCGGGGTCCTCTTCCCGCTGATCTTCGTGGTCCTCGGGGCGGCGGCGATCTACGTGGTGATCAGGTCACGCAACCGGGTCCTGAGGGTGATCGCCGGGGCGGCGATCCTCACCGCCATCGTCTACCTCTTCACCCCGCTGACCGCTGCCGGCCAGGAGGGTGCGCCACGTGGCTTCTTCACCAACACCCGGTACCTGTTGCCGGGGCTGCTCCTCGCGGCCTCGATACTCCCACTGGCGAGGCCACTCCGATCACCCCCGTCGAGGGCTTCGGTCGTGCTCGCCTTCCTCACCGTGGTCTATGCGATCACCGTACTCACCTCACCGCGCTGGTCGACCATGTTCCTTCCCGGGGCGATATTCCTGGCCCTGGCGATCGTCTGGGCACCGGTCGGCCTCACCTGGCTGAGGGACAAAGGGCGCATCTCGCTGGGGGGTCTGGTTGCTGCAGCCCTCGCGGTGGTGCTGGTCGCCGGGATCTGGGGCCGGGGAGAGGAGGTCGGCTACGCCGAGAAGCACTACACCCGGTCGACCCTCTTCCTCCAGGATGGCGGCCCCCAGGAGACCTACGACTTCGTCCGCGACCTGACCGGCAAGCGGATCGCGGTCGCCGGTTCCGGCCAGATGATCTTCGGCCAGTACGGCTTCTATGGGGTCGGACTGGACAACTACGTCCAGTACGTGGGCCAGGAGGGCGACCGGGGGACCTTCCGCCTGATCACCAAGTGCCGGAACTTCGTAGAGGCGATAAACCGGGGCAACTACGACTTCCTCTTCACCAGCGAGTACACCCAGGACTCACCGGATTCGCCCTACCGCTACCCGGTAAGGGAGTGGATCGCCTCTGACCCGAACGTGACCGAGGTCGTCTCCGAGCCGGCAATCACTCCCCAGCCGGCCTTCGTCTACCGGATCGACGGCAAGCTCGATCCGGCACTCTGCCGGTAGGCCCGGTTCCGGACCGCCCGGAGGGCCTCTTGGCTGGCCGCCGGGGGTATCTTCGGAAGGGTCCTGCCCCCGTAGCTCAGTTGGATAGAGCGCCGGCCTTCTAAGCCGGATGTCGCAGGTTCGAATCCTGCCGGGGGTACTTCATCGAGTCGGGAAGAGCCTGGCGGTGGTTTGATCCCGGAGTGTCGAATCCGCCGAGCGAGGGATCCCGCCTGCTCGCCGCCACCCTGGTGGTCGGATCGATCGTCTCGATCCAGTTCGGGACCGCGCTCGCGACCGACCTGTTCGATCGGGTAGGCATCTTCGGGGCGGTCTTCCTCAGGACCCTGCTGGCGGCCGTTCTCCTGGTCGCGATCTGGCGGCCGACCGTCGACCTCTTCCGGCGAGCCCCTCTGCTCATCCTCGCCTTCGGTTTCTGCCTTTCGGCCGTCACCGCCTGCCTCTACCTGGCCATCGACCGGATCCCCCTCGGAGCTGCGGTGACGATCGAGTTCCTCGGGCCGCTCACGGTCGCCGTCCTCACTTCGCGACGCCGACTTGACCTTCTCTGGATCGCCCTCGCCGCGGTCGGTGTCTGGCTGCTGACCGGGGGCGTCTCGGGAGGGAACCTCGATCCGGTCGGGGTGCTGTTCGCCCTGGGCGCCGGCTTCTTCTGGGGTACCTACATAGTGCTGGGCAGGCGCCTCGGGCAGCTCGACGGAGGGGGCGCAGGGCTCGCGGTGGCGATGGTCGTAGCGACCGCGGTGGTCGCGATCCCGGGGGTGGCGACCGCCGGCTCGAGCCTCCTCGTCCCCTCCGTGCTGTTGTTCGGGGGACTGGTCGCGCTGCTTTCGGCAGCGATTCCCTTCTCGCTCGAGATCGAGGCGATGAGGCGGATTCCCTCCGCCACCTTCGGGGTGATGATGAGCCTCGAGCCGGCCGTCGCAGCCATCGTGGGGCTGATCGTCCTCGGGCAGTCGATCGAGCTGAGGGAGGCCCTGGCCATCCTCCTCGTCGTTGCGGCCTCGGCAGGTGTGCTCGGCCACAGCCCGGCCGGCCGGACCGTGCGGGACTGAGGTCGGGCTCCCTCCCGGTAGATTGGTCCGTCCGCGGTGGACGTAGCTCAGCTGGTAGAGCTCCTGGTTGTGGTCCAGGCGGTCGCCGGTTCGAATCCGGTCGTCCACCCTCGAGCTGTCTGTCCCTGACTTCCAGGTGCTTCCGGATCTTGCTCCATCGAACCGGGTGCTACTCGGGCAGCACCGGGGTCGCCCCGGTTCCCCTCTTCTCGACCAGGGAGGCCCGGGTTACGGCTTCCGTTCCGTATCGACCCCGCAGGTCGTCCAGGGCACGGTCGAGCGATCCGGGGGCTTCGGGATCGGGCTCCGCGAGTGAACGGTCGAGGGGCAGCTCCATCTGGAC
>VEQW01000112.1 GCA_018883025.1 Solirubrobacterales bacterium
CTCCAACACTGGACAAGTATATTTGCGTCAAGGTGACACGGTGTTTGCAATTGCCAATCAAAACACAGCCTCAGCAACACTAGCAGTCACGCCACAGTCGAACGTAAACGAATGTCGTTTTGTTGTGATTCCGCTTTAAGCAATGGCTAACTCAAAAATCTCCGCCCTTACTTCCGCAACGACCCCGTTGGCGGGAACAGAGACTTTACCGGTTGTTCAAAGTAGCACAACTAAACAAGTTTCTGTAGCTAATTTGACCGCTGGTAGAGCCGTATCAATGTCGAGCGTAACAGCAACAGCTACGGGGTTGTTTGGTAGGTCTACAAGGATTTTCCTGTCAAAGCGTCTGGCAAGAGCTGCGTCATCCCCTCGTTCGATCCCGAGGAGTACGAAGAGTCCGGGTCCGATCGATGCGACCGGCCGGTCGTGGACCGAGACCGAGGCCCGCCCGACCCTCTGCACGACCGCCCTCACCCCCGGTTGCTTCCAGCTCGAGCTTCTACGGCGCGGTCGAGGATCTTCTCGGCGACCTCCTCCTTCGTTCCTCGGGGAATTCGCTCCGCGTCTCCCTCGGTCACGAGGACGACCTCGTTCCGTTCCGAGTCGAACCCGATCTCCGGATCGGAGACGTCATTCAGGACGACCATGTCGACGCCCTTCCCCTTCAACTTCTCACGGGCGCGCTCCTCCCCGTCGCTCCCCCATTCGGCTGCGAATCCGACCACGAACTGGTCGGACCGCCGTTTGGCGCTCACCCCGGCAAGCAGATCTTCGGTCGGCTCGAGTTCGAGCTCCCTCCCGTCGGACCCCCGCGAGAGCTTGCCCTCGATCGCTTCCACGGGACGAAAATCTGCAGGTGCCGCGGCCATCAGCAGGAGGTCGGCCGAGGGAAAGATCCGCTCGAGTGCTTCGCCCATCTCGGAGGTCGTCTCGACCTCCTCCCGTTCTACGCCGGACGGGGACCCAGCGGTCGGATTTGCCTCGATCAAGGTCACCTTCGCACCGCGGGCGACAGCCGCCGAGGCCAATGCCCGCCCCATCCGACCGCTCGAGCGGTTCCCGATGTACCTGACTCCATCGATCGGCTCCCGGGTGCCCCCGGCGGTCACCAGGACGGTGACCCCTGAAAGGGAGCCCGACGGCTCCTCCGTCCCACCCTGGGAAAGAGCGCCCTCGAGGCTCCCCAGGAGCGCCTCTGGGTCCGGCAGGCGCCCCTTTCCGTACTCGCCCGCAGAGGCCAACCTCCCGGTCTCGGGCTCGATCACGGTGATCCCCCGGTCCCTCAATGCGTCGAGGTTGGAGCGAGTGGCCGGATCGGCCAGCATTCGATCGTTCATCGCCGGGGCGACCAGTCTCGGGCCCGAACAGGCGAGGAAGGAAGTCGTGAGCATCGAATCTGCCTGCCCGGAGGCGAGCTTGGCGACGGTGTTGGCCGACGCTGGTGCAACGAGGAAGGCGTCCGCGCGCTCGGCGAGCTCGAGGTGCCCGATCGGATCCTGGCTGGCCGGTGGCTCACCGGGAAACCGGCCACGCATCGGATCGTCCTCGAACTCGGAGGTGAGCACGGGCGCGCCAGTGATTCCTTCGAAAGTCTCGGTCCCGACGAAACGCCGGGCCGATGGCGTCATCACCACCCTGACGGAGTGACCGGCACCGGTGGCGAGCCGGACGAACTCGACAGCCTTGTAGGCGGCGATCCCGCCGCTTACCCCGAGCAGGACGCGAGCCATGGCCCCGCTCGGTTCAGTCCCGGTACTCGTACTTGAGCTTGTCGTCAGCCAGCTCCTCCAGGGCGATGCTGAGCGGGCCCATCCCGGGGCGCGTCGGCACCATCGGAGGGGCGTACTCGCCGTAGCCACCCTCCTGGAGGTTGTGAAAGTAGCTGGTGATCTGTCGCGCGCGGCGCGCGGAGACGACGACGGCTGCGTAGTGCGAGTCCGTCCTCTCGAGAAGTATGTCCACCCTTGGCTTGACCATCAGCTTGATTGTTGCAGTTCGCCCCGGACTATCGCCTCGAGCTGCTCTGCAGCAAGATCCAGGTCCTCGTTCATTACCTGGTGGGTGAACTCGTCGCGGGCCGCCAGCTCCCCCGACGCAACTTCGAGTCTCGCCTCGATCTCTTCAGGCGCATCCGTGCCGCGGGCCTCGAGCCGCTCCCGAAGGACCGCGAAGTCGGGTGGTGCGATGAACACCTGGACCGCCTCCGGCATCGACGTGCGGATCTGCCGTGCCCCCTGGAGTTCGATCTCGAGGATGACCCCCCTCGAAGATCCTGCTTTCTCCTCGACCTCCGAGCGAAGCGTTCCGTAGAGGTGCCCGCTGTAGCTGGCGTGTTCCAGGAACTCCCCCCGCTCGACCTTCTCCAGGAATTCCTCTTCGGTAAGGAAGAAGTAGTCATCCCCTTCGGTCTCGCCGGGCCTCGGCGCCCTGGTCGTCACGGAGGTCGAAGTCGTGAGGCCATCGACCCTCTCCTTCAGACGGGCGATCAGAGTTCCCTTACCGACCCCGGAGGGCCCGGTGACCACGAAGACGGATCCTCCGGGAGGGGCCAACGTCTGTTGGAGGCCTGAGGGTCCTACCTCTGGAGGCGATCGACGAGCTCACCGCGCTGGCGCTCGGAAAGTCCGCCGATCGTCTTGGCCGGGGAGATCCTGCACTGGTTAAGGACCCGGTTGGCCTTGACCCGTCCGTACTTCGGTACAGCGAGGAGCATGTCGAAGACCTTCGCGGTAAGCACGTACTCGGGAGGCTTGGCGAGAAGCTCGGTGATCTTGACCCTGCCGGCCTTGAGGTCCCTCTTCAGCTGGGCCCGGGCCGACCGAATCCCGTTGGCTCTCTCGAGGGCGGCCATCCTCTGGTCGAGGGAGCGTTTCGGGGCGGAGGTGCGAGGGCCGGACTTCTTCTTGGGGACGGACGCCATGAAGGCGGCGAGTATAACCACGATCTGCTCCGACGGGTGGAGCAGCCCCACCGAAAGAGTCTAGTTCAGGTCAAGGTGTTCCCACGGATCGGCCCGAGGTCCTCCACTCCCTTCCCCCGGAGTACCTCCTCAAGGCCCCTCAGAACTTCCAGGCCGGCCAGAGGGTCCCGGAAGTTCTCGGTACCTACGGCCACCACCGTCGCCCCTGCACGGATGAAGTCGTATGCCGACCGACCGTCGGTCACCCCGCCCATCCCGACCACCGGGATCGATACCTCGGCGGCGACGGCACGGACCTGCTGGAGGGCGATCGGCCTGATCGCCGGTCCGGACAGGCCGCCGGAGCCCGCACCGAGCCAGGGACGATCGCTCTCGGGGTCGATCGC
>VEQW01000113.1 GCA_018883025.1 Solirubrobacterales bacterium
ATCAGGGGGAGGAGCCGGTTGAAGAAAACGACCCCGGCCTCCCTGACTGGGTGCCCCTTCTCGGCCGACCCGAGGAGCCGGGAGCCGTGGGCTACATCGACTTCACGGGTCAGTACGGGGGCCACGAGCCTTTCCATCTCGGCCGGCAGGTGCTGACCGTCGGCGTCCATGGTCACCGGGCCCTCGGCCTCTGAGTCGACCATCAACCGATATCCGGTACGCATAGCCGCCCCGCCACCACGGTTCACGGCGTGGCGGGCCACCAATGCGCCGTGGGCCTCGGCAACCCCGGCCGTGTCGTCACGGGAGCCGTCGTCGACCACCAGGACCGCCGTTTCCAGGCCACAGACTTCGCCCGGGATCGAGTTGAGTACTTCCCCGAGATTCTCCGCCTCGTTGTAAGCCGGGATCACTATCCCGACCCTCCCCCGAAAAGCCTCCCGGTGGCCGTCGGCGCGGAACTGCTCGGAAGCCAGGCCCTCGAGCGCCTCGGACAGCTCCCTGCGGTTCCTCGTCCCGATGGAGAGTGCCCTGACCGAGACGACGAAGAGGATGACGATCGCGAAAACGGCCAGACCGAGGATTCGACCGCCGTTACCTCGCTCGAAGGAGAATGCGGACAACAGCCAGTCGGTCAACTCAGTCCCGGCGACGACCAGGAGCCCCAGGCCACAGGCGACCAGGAAGACCACGACCGCGTTCGAGAGCGTCCTGCGGCGGAGCAGCGCGTAGCCGATCAGGATGATCCCGAGCACGAGTCCGGCGATCCGGAGCGCCGAGAGTTCGGGAGGGAAGACGGAGCCAATGACCGGCGTCACGGGGAGGCCCCCTCAGGGAGCCCATCGCCGGGACCGGCCGGACGGGATAGCCACCGCCAGGTCGTCGAGATCGCATACGCCACCAGGACCAGGACCAGGGTCATCAGGACCTCGTTGCGTCTCGGGGGGGCGA
Organism: Solirubrobacterales bacterium; assembly: GCA_018883025.1. Classification (GTDB taxonomy): domain Bacteria; phylum Actinomycetota; class Thermoleophilia; order Solirubrobacterales; family 70-9; genus 67-14. The sequence goes on from VEQW01000113.1 coordinate 952, forward strand.
GGGTGAGTACGGCGATCGCCGAGACCACCACGATCGGGAGGGTGAGCGGGATGACCTCCCAGCGGCGGTCCCTGCCGAGCAGCACGGCGCCGGCGACCGCCATCAGAACGAGGAGGATCTGGACGGCCCTGCCGGGCGGACTGGACATCGCTTCGCCGACCCCCGAGTCCCACATTCGAACGCCCTTCCTCACGAGCATCCCCGCGTAGTCGAGCGGCTGCTCCCGCAGGTAGCGAGACAGGTTCTCCCTGCCGATTCGGCCGAGTGCTTCGTCACGATCGAGTTCAGGGTATTCGGCGGCGACCCGGTCGAACAGGGGGGTGGGGTCGATCCGGTCGAGCTGCTCCGATCCGGGGGACAGGGTGAGCCCTTCGTAACGCTCGACAAGGTCGGCTTTGACCCGTTGGTACTCGCCGTCTGCCGGCAGGTTGGTTCCGACGAACAGAGCCTTGCCGCTACCGGTGGTGATCGGCACCACCCGATCCAGGGTGACCAGGTTGTGGATCGTCCAGGGGACTATCGGCACCAGCAGGGCAACGAGGAATACGGCGGTCGCCGCAAATGAGCGGGACGGCCCGGATCCCAGCCACTGCCGGACGAGCAGGAAGAGGGCGATGACGATGCTTACGAACAGGTACTCGGGTCGGACCAGACAGGTCAGCCCGAAGAGGAGCCCGGGCAGTATCCAGGCAGTGATTCGCCAGCCACCGGTCGAGGCCGAATCGGCCCAGAGAAAGGCCAGGACGGCCGCGGGGAGGGTGAAGATCGCCGTCGGCTCGCTCATCAGGGATCCGACCGAGTGGATGAAGGGTGGGTAGAGCGCGACCAGCCCCGCGCCGACCAGGGGTCCCACGGGCCCGGGATCGAGCCTCGCCCCGATCAGGAAGACGATCAGGATCGCCGCCGTTCCGAGGATCGCCTGGATTCCCCTGCCGGCTCCGTCGTTGACGCCCCCGGTGATGAAGTGGCCCGCTGCGAAGAGCAGGGGGGCCCCAGGCGACCAGTCGCTCGGATCACGGAAATCGGGCCCACCGTAGGTACCGTCCTCGTAGAGCGACTCGGCAAGGGCCCTGTAGGCGAGTGCATCGTCACCGGGGAAGGGGTCGGGGTTTACCACCCGGTCGATCCGCAGGCCAAAACCGACCACGACGATTATTCCGAGGATCACGGCCGCGGCCGTTCCGTATCTGAGGAACGGTTCAATCAGGCGGGGCGGTTGCCCTGCGTCACTCTCTTCTCGGTCGACCACGGGGCCGGTCAGGGTACGGGAAGCCCGTTCGACGGCCGCTCGATTCTCCGTCGCAGAACGGAAGCGGTCAGGGCCACCCCGGTACCGGCGAGTGCCGCGACCACGGGCCAGATCGAAAGCGCACGACGTGGCGATGAGACGAGGACCAGCCCGATCACGGTCACGGTCAGGAGCACCGCGACCAGGATCCGGAACTCGAACGACCGAGTTCGCCAGACCTGCCACAACCCCAGGAGGGCAAACCCGAGGATCGCCCAATGGAGGAGCCTCCCAGGCACGTTCCCCGTAAGGCTTGCCCTGCCCCTGAGCCAGACGTGGTACGTCTTCTGCCCGGCGAAGCCGATGAGGCTTATCGGGCGCTCGACCAGGGCATCCAGGTACTGCTCCCTCCCGAGCCGGGCGAGCGTCTCGTCGGGCTCGGCTCCGGGCGCCTTTCGCAGTGCGAGGGCTGCCAGGACCTGATCTTCGGGGGGATCTTCTCCTCTTGGTGGCGGTGACTCAGTGATCACCGGGTCCGAGTCCAGCCCCGGGTACTGCTCGAAGAGCTCGGGCAGGAGTCTCTGTGGATCGCCACCCGATGGCAGGTAACTACCGGTAAAGAGCGCCTGACCACCTCCGGTGGACAGAGGTACGAACCGGTCCAGTTCGACCGCATTCCTGATCGTCCACGGCGCGATCACGAGGAGGGTGGCAGCGACCAGGATCAGCGGCCCGACGAGCGCGGATCGGATCCCGTTGCCACGGCGCCCCACGGCGACAGTCGCAGCGACGACCAGGCAGACGAGCAGGAACTCGGGTCGGACCATCGCGCCCAGTCCGAACAGCAGGCCGGGTACGACCCATGCCGGACCTGGACCGGCGTCCTTCAATCTGAAGAGCGTCAACAGGGCCAGACCGATCAGGAGTCCGGCCAGTCCCTCGGTGAGGAGCATTCCTGAATCCGAGATCAGGGTCGGGTAGAAGGCGAACACGGCAGCGCCGATCAGGCCGGCCCAGTAGCCGGAAAGCTCGCGGCCGAGGAGGAAAGTGACCGGGATCGCGAGGCTTGCCAGCAGGGCGAGGAAGATCCTGGCAGCGCGGGCGTCATCGGTTCCGGCCA
>VEQW01000033.1 GCA_018883025.1 Solirubrobacterales bacterium
GGAACATCCCGTTCGACACCCAGGTCGCCTCGGTCTACATCTTCGGGAGGATCGAGAGCGACAACACCACCGCGGCCGCAGCCGTGTCGGTGTTCCTCCTGGTCATCTCCATAACCATTCTTTTCGGGATCAACCTGATCTCCCGCTGGAGGAGCCGTCATGACGACATCTGAGCGCCTGGTCAAGTACGGACTCCGCTCGATCGCGATCGGTTACCTGGCGGCGATCCTGGTGATCCCCCTGGGGATCATGTTCTGGAAGACCTTCGGAGAGGGGCTGGCCGGGCCGATCGAGACCGTGACCAGCGAGGAGGGTCTCCACGCCTTCTGGATGACCATGCTCTGCGCCGGGATCGCCGTTCCGCTGAACACGATCTTCGGGGTGGCTGCCGCCCTGGTCCTGGTCCGCCAGAAGATGCGGGGCAAGGCATTCCTCAACGTCCTGATCGACCTCCCGTTCGCGGTCTCCCCCGTGGTGATCGGGCTCTCCCTGCTGCTCGTCTACGGGGAGCAGGGCTGGTTGGGTGGAACGCTCTCCGATGTCGGCATCGAGATCATCTTCTCGACCCCTGGCCTGGTTCTGGCGACGATCTTCGTCTCGCTGCCCTTCGTGGTCCGGGAGGTCCAGCCCGTGCTCCAGGAGATCGGGACCGACCAGGAGGAGGCTTCGAGCACCCTTGGTGCGACTTCATGGCAGACCTTCTGGAGGATCACCCTGCCCTCGATCCGCTGGGGCCTCACCTACGGGGTCGTGCTCGCCACCGCCCGGGCGCTCGGGGAGTACGGGGCGGTCGCGGTCGTCTCGGGCAAGATCTCGGGCCAGACCGAGACCCTGCCCCTCCTGGTCGAGAACGAGTACGCAAATTTCAACACCGAGGGCGCCTACGCGGCAGCGATCGTCCTCGCCCTGATTGCAATCACGGTGCTGGTCGCGATGAACCTGATCCGCCGCCGAAGCGAGCAGGCCGGTGAACCGGAACCGAACATCGAGCCCGACCCCGGGATGGTCCGGGGACGGGACTAGGTACGAGCGAGGAGGGACGAGCAGCCCATGGGAATCCGCGTCGAGAAGGTAAGCAAGAAGTTCGATGACTTCGTTGCCCTGGACGATGTCTCGATCGAGGTGCCGAGCGGCAGCCTGACCGCCCTGCTCGGTCCCTCCGGGAGCGGCAAGTCGACCCTCCTGAGGGTGATCGCCGGTCTCGAGACGCCGGACTCCGGCACGGTCTGGATCGACGGCGAGGAGACCGACGGCCTGCCGGTCCAGGAGCGGAACATCGGCTTCGTCTTTCAGCACTATGCGGCCTTCAAGCACATGACCGTCTTCCAGAACGTCGCCTTCGGGCTGAAGATCCGGGGCGAGAGCAGGGCGTCGATCGCAAAGAGGGTTGCCGAGCTCCTCGAGCTGGTCCACCTCGACGGTTTTGCCGACCGCTATCCGAACCAGCTCTCGGGAGGACAGCGCCAGAGGATGGCCCTGGCCAGGGCATTGGCGGTTCAGCCCCGGGTCCTGCTCCTCGACGAACCATTCGGTGCGCTCGATGCCACCGTCCGCAAGGAGCTGAGGGCCTGGCTGAGGCGCCTCCACGACGAGATGCACGTGACCACCATCTTCGTGACCCACGACCAGGAGGAGGCGATGGACGTGGCCGAACAGATCATCGTCATGAACCATGCCGTCGTCGAGCAGTCCGGCACCCCGCTGGAGCTCTACGACGAACCGGCCTCCGAGTTCGTGATGGGATTCGTCGGCGACGCCCACGACATCGCCGGAGAATGGGTCCGGCCCCACGACATCGAGATCCACCGCGAGCGGGACGACCAGGGCACCGAGGCGCTGATCGACCGGATCGTCACGCTCGGCTTCGAGGCAAGGGTCGAGCTGACCCTCGCCGATGGCGACTCATTCACGGTCCAGACGACGAGGAGCGAGATCGACTCACTCGAGCTCCGTGAGGGCGAAATAGTCTCGCTCCACCCGAAGCGGACCCGGGTGTTCGACGATCGGCTGCCCGCCTAGCGGCGGACCCAGGCCTCGGGATCGCCGACCGGCTCGGTCACCTCTGGCGGAAGGGTCCCGTCGACCAGGTCCTGAAGGGTGGTCGACTCCAGCACGGAGCGGACATTCATCCGCAGGGCGATCCATACGTCGCGAAGCGCCGCCGCCCTGCCGGGGTATTCAGTCTCCTCGGGGGAGGAATCCCGGATGCTCGCCAGCGGACCGTCGACGCATCGGACGATGTCGGCGACGGTGATGTCGGCCGGCGAGCGGGACAGCCAGTAACCGCCCTGGGCACCCCTGCGGCTCTCGACGATGCCGTGCCTCTTCAGCTCTCCGAGGATGTTCTCCATGAAGTTGAGCGGGATCCCCTGACTCTCGGCGATCACTTCGCCCTTGGTCGGCTCGTCACCGAGGCAGGCCAGCTCGATCATCGCCCTGACCGCATAGTCGGATTTGGCCGAGATCCTCACCCGACCATTGTTCCTTATTTCGCTTGTAAAACGACTTCCAGTTGCCCGCTGAAGCCCTTTGACCGGGACTTCGGGGTTACGGCGTCGGTCCCACCGCTACCGGGGCCCCGACCAGGCTTCCCCATTCGCTCCAGGAGCCGTCGTAGTTGCGGACGTCGTCCTGGCCGAGGAGCTCATGGAGCACGAACCAGGTGTGGGCCGAGCGCTCGCCGATCCGGCAGTAGGCGATCACCGGGGTCTCGCCGTCGAGAACGCCTTTCTCGGTGTAGAGCGCGCGTAGGTCATCGGCCGACTTGAAGGTCCCGTCCTCCTCGACGGCCGAGGCCCAGGGGACCGAGGCGGCACCGGGGATGTGGCCTCCCACCTGGGCGCCCTCCTGCTCGTAGCCTTCCATCGCCAGCACCTCACCGGCATACTCGGCCGGGCTCCTGACGTCGACCAGCCGGGTATCGGCGTCGAGTGCGTCCTTGACCTGGTCGCGGTAGGCGCGGATCGAGTCGTCGCCTGCCTGGGTGGTGAAGGTGGCCGCGGAGTAGGAGGGGACTTCGGTGCTCGTCTCCCTGCCCTCGTCGATCCACTTCTCCCTCGGTCCGTTGACCAGCTTCACGTTGTCGTGGCCGTAATAGCGGAAGTACCAGTAGGTGTAGGCCGCGAACCAGTTGTTCCGGTCCCCGTAGAGGATGACCGTGTGGTCGTTGGAGATCCCCCGTGAGCCCATCAGCTCGCCGAATGCCTCGGCATCGAGGAAGTCCCGGCGGACCGGGTCCTGGAGGTCCTCTTTCCAGTCGAACCCGATCGCACCGGGGATGTGGGCCTCGGCGTAGAGGTCGGGGTTCTCGTCCACCTCGACGATCCGGATCGAATCGTCGTCCAGGTGCTCGGCCAGCCAGTCGGTCTCGACCAGTACGTCGTTTGCGTATTCGCTCATCTCAGTCTCCGTTTCCTTTTGTTGGGTGCCGGGCGGGTCTAGGCGACCTCGCGCAGCCTTCCGGTCTCGACCTCGTAGATGAAGCCTCGGACCCTGTCCGTCTTCGGGATGTAGGGGCTCTCCTCGATCCGGCGGACCGAGTCGCGAACGTCTGCCTCCAGGTCGGAGAAAGAGCGCGCCTCCCATTCGGGCGCCTCGCCCGTGTCATCGGTCAGCTGCTGGGAGAACTCCTCATCGGTGAAGGTCAGCATCCCGCAGTCGGTGTGGTGGATCAGGATGATCTCCTCGGTGCCGAGCAGGCGCTGCGAGATCGCCAGCGAGCGGATCTCGTCGTCGGTCACCACCCCTCCGGCATTCCGGATCACGTGGCCGTCGCCCTCTTCCAGCCCGAGCACCTTCTGGGGGTTCAGCCGAGCGTCCATGCAGGCGAGCACTGCGACCTTCCGGGCCGGGGGGAGCGGAAGCTCGCCCTTGTCGAAACCTTCTGCGTACTGCTCGGCATTTGCCAGCAGGTCGTCGGTGGTGCTCATTTCCTGTTGCCTTCCTGTCGTTTCCGCGCGTTCCGGTTTGCCCGGACGGGACGGACGATAATACACAAAACCCAATCAGGAATTAGGTATTTACCCTGGCCCCACTGAGGGATCGATGGGGTGGCCCCTAGACCCGGCCCTGCCGCTGGCGCCGGACCCACCCCCGCGGTAGAGTCCCGACCGGACCGTGCTAGGCGGGGAGTTAGCGGTGCCTTGTCACCTGCAAGCCGCTTCAGCAGGGCCGAAAGCCGTTCTGAGGGTCCGGCCACCGGGGTCGGTACGCGATGGGAGGCGCTGACGGTCAGGTCCCGTGCGACGCAGGATCGCGAACCAGGTCAGGTCCGGAAGGAAGCAGCCTTAAGCGGAGACCACGGGTGCCACGGGGAAACCTGACCAGAGCCGAACTTCACGGATACGCCCGGTGACCGCAATTCGAAGGCGGCCGCACGGTCCACTTTTCTCCCTTACCGCTCAAGGGGCAGGACCCGGCCCGGCCGAGACCGGCGGCGCCACCTCGGCACACCGCCGGTAGAGCTCCCACGAGCGGTTGGCCGCGACCCTGGAGAAACCCGGGGGCGGGGTGCTCGAGACCCTGCCGGGGTCGCCGGGATCGAGGATGAAGTTCCGGATCGTGAACGGCCTGGCTGGGGCGAGGAAGTAACCCGTCCGGGGCTCCCGCTCCTCGGCGGCGGCGCTGATCACCCGGGATGGCCGGATGTCCAGCCAGAGGGCAAGCCGCGGCACTGCCCGGTGGTTGGGGACCGAGATCGGCAGGCAGTCGGCTTCGCCGAGCGGCGAGAAGGCGCCTTGATCGACCAGGGCCTCGAGGTCCCGCTCGACTATCCCCTGGTTGCCGAGGTCGCGGTCGACCGTCTTCAGCAGGTCGAGCTGGTTGGGCAGCCAGATCGAAAATAGCGCCACCACCGCCACCGCCCCGAACTGCCACGGCCTCCGCCACGGATCGCTCGGCTCCAGGAATCGCCAGCCGGTGATCGAGAGGGCGACGAAGACCGAGAGGATCGCTGCGGCGAGCATCGTGTACCGGGGGATCACCGCCAGGCCGGCCGAGCCCATCAGGGCGAAGGCAAGGAGTGCCAGCACCGCGGCGGCGATCCCCAGTCGGGAGCGTTCCCTCAACTTGATGAACCCGAACACGACCCCGATCAGGCCACCGACCATCCCCGGCCACTGGAGCACCTCGCCAAGTCGTCTGGGCCCGTAGAGGACGACGTCCACCGGGCCGGTGTCGCGTTCGAGGGTCTCGACGTTCTCCCGGGTGCCGGTCAGCGAATAGAGCAGGTCCCCGGTGGTGATCAGGTCGAAGATCAGCCAGGCGATCGGACCCGAGGCTGCCAACAGCACCAGGCCGACCGTCCGCCGGTCGATCCGTCCCCCGGCCAGGGCGATCCGGCGGCCGTTCCCGCCCTCCTTCGGCTCGACCCTGAACAGCAGGTAGAGCAGGTAGGCGCCGGAGAAGATCCAGGCCTCGGGACGGAGCAGCCCGGCAAGGGCGAGGAGCAGGAGGACCGGCCAGCCGGCCCTCGGGCGCTTGGTCTCGACCACCAGGGCCGCCAGGCAGAGGACGATGTAGGGGAGGTCGATGTAGGCGCGGAGCCCGTTCGAGAGGATCGGGGCCGAGGTCATGATCACCACTGCGGCCAGCACCCCGGTCGGCCGGTCGAACCAGAGCGAGCCGAGCCGGTAGACCAGCCAGGCCAGCGCCCCGAGGCTCAGGTAGGCCAGAACCATCGCGGCCGTACTCGCCCCGTCCCCCAACGGGGAGACGACTGCCCCGAAGAGCTCGTAGAGCGGATGGGGGGTGGGGACCAGCGGAGGGGCCAGGTCGGGGCTCATCCCCTCTGCCATCTCCTTCCCCCAGAGCAGGTAGTAGACCGAGTCGTAGTTGGGGAAGCCGATCGGGAAGACGACCAGGAGAAGCAGGCAGACGAGGGCGATCACGACCGCTGGTAGGAGCAGGGCGAGGGGTCGCCCGGTGGTGCCCTGGGGAGGCATCGGCCCAAGGTACAACGGCCGCCCGGAGGCCCCCGGACGAGGGTCGCGCCCGGTCCGGCTGTCCCGCTCCGGCTCTACACTCAGGGGAGGATTCGATGAGCGAGGCAACCTCCCTATACCGGCGCCACCGGCCCCACTCCTTCGACCAGGTGGTCGGCCAGGAGCACGTGGTCCGGACCCTCTCCAACGCGATCGAGCGCGACCAGGTCCACCACGCCTACCTGTTCGTCGGCTCCCGGGGAACCGGCAAGACCTCGATGGCGAAGATCCTCGCCGCTTCGCTCAACTGTGCCAATGGCGGGCCGACCCTCACCCCTTGCGGGGAGTGCGAATCCTGCCTGACCATCCAGGCCGGCAGTTCGGTCGACGTGATCGAGATGGATGCTGCCTCCAACCGCTCGGTCGAGGACATCCGCGAGCTCCGCGAGCGGGTCGCCTTCGCCCCGACCGCCGGCAACTGGAAGGTCTACATCCTGGACGAGGCCCACATGCTGACCAAGGAGGCCTGGAACGCATTCCTGAAGACCCTCGAGGAACCGCCGCCCAACACGATCTTCATCCTCGCCACGACCGAGGCCCACAAGGTGATGCCGACGATCGCCGACCGCTGCCAGCGCTTCGACTTCCACCGGCCGAGCCTCGACCAGCTGAACGAGGTGGTCGACCGGGTGGCGACGGCCGAGGGGATCGAGATAGACCAGGCGGCGACCTCGATGATCGCGCGGGCCGCCTCGGGCAGCTTTCGCGATGCGCTCGGAACGCTCGACCAGCTGGTCGCCTTCAGCGGCAACCGGGTCGGACTCGACCAGGTGCTGGAGTTGCTCGGCGCGGCGGATGCCGACCTGCTCTTCGGCACGGTCGACGCGGTAATCGCGGCCGATGCGAAGAAGGTCCTCGAGCTGGTCGACCAGGTGACCGCCAGCGGCCGCGACCCGGCCCGGTTCGGCCACGACCTGCTCGACCACCTGCGGATCCTCCTCCTGCTGCGGATGTCGGGGGAGATGCCCGACACCTTCTCCTCGACCGCGGCCGACCCGGCCCGGCTCGCGGCCCAGGCCCAGGCGATCGGGCCGACCCATCTGGTCCAGACGATCGACGAGCTGGCCGATTCGCTCGGTGCCATCCGCCGCGGCGACGAGGCCCGCCTGGCGCTGGAGATAGCACTGCTCAAGGCCGCCCGACCGGACCTCGACCCCGGGGTCGGTGGTCTGGCCAAGCGACTCGAGCGACTCGAGACCGGGATGCCCCCGGCAGGCGACGGCGGCAGCCCGCCCCCGCCAGTGGCCGAGGTGCCGCCGCCCCCTGAGGAGGTAGCGGAGCCGACCCCGGCCCCAGAGGACGTAGAAGAGGTAGTCGAGGTCGTGGCAGAGGAGCCGGTTCCCCAGCCACCCGCCGATCAACCGCCCGCCGAGGCGGCGGCCCCGGAGGCGCCACCCGAGCCGACCCCGGCCCCGCCCGCTGCGGCCGCGATGGAGCTCGACCAGGTGATCCAGGTCTGGCCGGCCGTGGTCGACGCGATCCGAGCCTCGGGCTCCGGACCGGCCGCCTCCTACCTGGAGGGCACCCGCCCGGTCGCGGCCGAGGCCGAACTGCTGACCGTCGGCTTCCCGCCCGAGGCTGCCTTCAACCGGAGGAACGCCGAGAAGCCCGAGCGGATCGCCCAGCTGGTCGAGGCGGTGGTCGAGGTGACCGGCTGGCGGCCCCAGGTCGCCTTCACCGACCTCGAGGGCGACCAGACCCTCTCCGAACCCCACGCCCAGGGCGCCCAGGGCAGGCGGATGGACGAGCGGGAGTTCGTCGAGCGGATCAAGTCGGAGTTCAACGCGGAGGAGGTCATCTGATGGCGGCAAAGGGGATGGGCGGACCGGGCGGCTTCGACATGAACGCGCTGCTCCAGCAGGCCCAGAAGATGCAGCAGGAGATGGTCGCCGCCCAGGAGGCGCTCAAGGACGAGGAGGTCGAGGCGAGCGCCGGGGGCGGGATGGTCAAGGTGAAGATGTCCGGCGACCTCAAGGTCACCTCGGTCGAGATCGACCCCGAGGTCGCCGCCGACCCCGACGCCGCCGAGATCCTCCCCGAACTCCTCCAGGCCGCAGTCAACGAGGCGATCCGAACGGCCCAGGAGCTGGCCGCCTCGAAGATGCCCGACCTGCCCGACATGGGCGGCGGACCGGGCATCCCCGGCCTGCCCGGTCAATGAGCGAGGGCCCGGCACCGCTCGCCAGGCTGACCGCCGAGCTCTCCCGACTGCCCGGGATCGGCCGAAGGACTGCCCAACGGCTCGCCTTCCACATCCTGAGGGCCGACGACGAGGAGGTCCGCGACCTGGCCCAGGCGATCGTCGAGGTGAAGGAGAAGGTGGGCCTCTGCGAGGTCTGCTTCAACCTCTCGGAAGGGCCCCGCTGCCGGATCTGCGAGGACGAGGGTCGTGACTCCTCGCTGATCTGCGTGGTCGAGGAGCCGGCCGACGTGATCCCGATCGAGCGGACCCACGAGTACCGGGGCCTCTACCACGTGCTCGGCGGGGCGCTCTCCCCACTCGACGGGGTCGACGAGGAGGACCTGAAGATCGCCGAGCTGGTCAACCGGGTCCGGGCCGGTGGGGTGGACGAGGTGATCCTCGCCACCAACCCGACCACCACCGGCGAGGCGACCGCGATGCGGGTTGCCGAGCTGGTCTCCGACCAGGTCCGGGTCACCCGACTGGCCAGCGGGCTGCCGGTCGGGGCCGACCTCGAGCATGCCGACGAGGTCACCCTCGGCAAGGCGATGGCCGGCCGGCAGGACCTGGGCTAGGGGCGCTTCCGGATCAGCGCCATCTGGCGCGAGCGGGCGATCAGGGTCCCGTCCCTCGACCAGAGCTCGGCGTCCTCGGTGAAGTGGCCTTCGGTCGCCTCGGCGGCGTGGAGATGGATCAGCATCCAGTCGGGCTCCTCCAGCCCCTCCGGTGGCAGCCTGCGGGGGAAGTGGACCGTGTACTCGAGGGTCGGCGCGGCGGTCGGCCCGTCCAGCAGCACGTAAGGGGCCGGGAACCAGACATCCAGTGTTACCGCCGCAAGCTCGGGGGTCAGTGGCCGGTCCTCCTTCAGCCGGATCCAGCCTGCCGTCTCGGCCCTGGAACCCGATGAGAACGGGGCCTCACCGAAGGCCGGTATCGCCCGGAAGCGGGCGAATACGTTTACCGGGGCGAGTTCGGTGTCGAACTCCTGGCTTTCGTCCGGCGGCGGAACCTCGGGCATCTCGGAGTTGTCGAAGGCGAGTCCGTCCCGATCGGAGGAGAAGACCGCCATCGCCTTTGCCTGGACCTCGCCCTCCTGGAGCATCCGGGCCGAGAGGAAGGAGGTGTTCCGGCCTCCCTTCTCGACCGTCACCTCGACCTCCGCCTCCCCAGTGGATGGGGCCGAGAGGAAGTGGACGGTCAGCGAGCGCGGTGGCTGGCCCGGCCCGGCTTGACCGGCGACCACATCCATCGCGTTCAGCATGATCGCTGCGACGTAGCCGCCGTTCGGACCGCCACCGACCCACCACCGGTCGCTCAAGGCGGCGGTAAACCGGTCCTCGCCGATCGGCGTTACGGCGATATCGGTGTCGAAGGAGCTCTCTTCTGCCAAGGGAATCGAGGGGAGGGGAGGGCGGAGGCTACTCCGAGAGACCGATCCTCCGGTGGAGGCGCCTCATCCAGTCCGGTGCCCACCAGTTCCACTTGCCGAGCATCTCCATCAGGGCCGGCACCAGCAGCGCCCGGATGATCGTCGCATCGATCAGCACCGCGAGCGCCGTACCGACGCCGAGTTCCTTGATGAAGACGATCTGCGAGGTCGCAAACGCACCGATCGCGATCGCAAAGAGGAGCGCCGCCGCGGTGACGATCCGGCCGGTCCGCTGGAGTCCGACCGCGACCGCCTCGTCGTTGGGGAGGCCTGCGTCGTAGGCCTCCTTGATCCGGGAGAGCAGGAAGACGGCGTAGTCGGTCGAGAGGCCGAAGGTGATCGCGAAGATCAGGATCGGGGTCGTGATGTCGAGTCCCCCGATCGACTCGAAGTCGAGCACTCCCGAGAGGTTCCCGTCCTGGAAGATGAAGACGAGGATCCCGAACACCGCTGCCAGGGTGAGGATGTTCATCAGCAGCGACTTGATCGGCAGGACCACCGACCCGGTCATAAGGAAGAGGATCAACAGGGTCGCGAGGATGACGATCGCCGCCGCCACCGGCAGGTGCCTGGCGAGGCTGTCCTCGAGGTCCAGATAGCGGGCTGTGTTTCCAGTCACCTCGGCCACCGTGCCGCCGCCGAACTCGATCCCCCTGATCCCCTCGACGGCGTCCACCGTTCCCTGATCCATGTAGCCAGCGGTAGAGCTCGCCTCCAGCAGGAAGAGATCCGGCCCGACCCGCTCGGGCGGCGATACCTCGGCCACCTGGCGGACGTTCCCGATCGTCTCCCCGACCTGGGAGGCCTCGGCCTTCGAGGGTGCCTCGACCGCCACCTGGATCCGCTCCAGGTCGCCCCCGGGGAACTCGGCATCGACGATGTTGGATACGACCCGCGCGCTCGCCCCCTTTGGCAGCACGTCGCTGTCCACCGGGGCGAACTCCATCCGGAGCGCCGGGGTGGCGATGATCAGGAGGACCAGCACGGCGATCGTCGCCACCGGCAGCGGCCTCGCCATCACGAACCTCGACAGCCGGTACCAGAAGCCCCGGTACTCCCGATCGGAGTCGAGTGCCTCCCGGCGCCGCAGGACCTTGGGCGAGAGCGCATTGACCCGCTCGCCCAGCAGGGTGAGGATCGCCGGCAGAACGATCAGGGCGATGACCAGGGAGAGGAGCGCGACGGTCATTCCGCCGAGCCCCATCGAGTAGAGGAACCGCTGGGGGAAGATCAGGAGTGCGGCCAGCGAGGCCGCGACCGTGATCGCCGAGAACAGCACCGTCCTGCCGGCCGAGCCGAGCGTTCGGGACATCGCCTCGAGGCCCGGCCCGGACCTGGCGATCTCCTCCCGGTAGCGGGAGATGATGAACAGGCTGTAATCGATCGCAAGCCCCAGGCCCAGCCCGATCGTCAGGTTGAGCGAGTAGACCGAGACCTCGCCCAGCTCGGTCGCGATCCGAAGGACCAGGAAGGTCCCGACGATCCCGATCGCGCCGACCACCAGGGGGAGTGCCGCGGCCACGAGCCCCCGGAAGAAGACGAGCGAGAGCAGGAAGAGCAGTGGGAAGACCATGATCTCGGCCCGGGTCAGGTCCTTTCCGACCTGCTCGTTCACCTCTTCCTCGGCCAGCGAGTCCCCGCCGACCATCACGTTTTCGTTACCGGCCAGCTCTTCCTGGACTCGGGCCGCTGCCGCCTGGCGCTCGGTGTCGTCGGTCGAGTCGAGCGAGAAGAGGAGGAGGGTCCGGTTGCCCTCATCGGACACGAATCCCGGCGAGCTGGTCTCGGCGTAGCCGGTCACCTCCTTTACCCCGTCTACGGCCCGGACCCGCTCGGCGATCTCCTTTACCTCTTGCCGGTCGGCCTCGGAGGCCTTTACATCCACGTTGGAGATCAACACCTGGCCGGTCGGCGCCCGATAGCCCGCATCCTCGAGCGCCCGCTCGGCCCGGACGCTCTCGGTCGCCGGGTCCTCGTCCCCGTACGGACCCATGTACTCGGCCACGTTGCCGCCGAAGTAGGCCGCGACCACGAAGAAGACCACGGTTACCGCGACCACTGCCTTGGCGTGGCCGTCGGCGAGTCTGGCCAGGCCGTCAAACACCGGTGCCTCCCGTTACCCGCTCTGCCTCCCGCGCGCTCTCGATCTCCCGCTCACACCAACCGACCACCCAGCGGTGGAAGTCGAGGCCGAATCGGAGGACGAAGGCCGGCATTCCGGGGTGGTCTTCGGCGATCGTCTCGGGGTTGCAGGCAAGCTCGCCCTCGGACTTCTTTCCGGCGACCAGCTCCAGCTCACGGACCTGGCGACGGTGTACCTCTGCCATCGCCTCCAGCACGGCGACCTGGTTATCCGTGGAATCGAGGGCATCGGCGAAGAACACCTTCAGCAGCCCTTCGTGGCGGAGCTCGACGGTCGAGCCGGTGTCCATGATCCAGGAGGTGAGGACTTCCCGGCCCGCTTCGGTGATCCGGTAGACCCGCCTCGCCCGGCCTCCCTGGGGGATGTCGGTTCCTTTGATCAGGCCCTCTTCCTCGAGCCTCTTCAACTCGGGGTAGATCTGCCCGTAGCTTGCAGCCCAGAAGAACCGGGTCGAGTCGTCGACCCGCAGCTTGATGTCGTAGCCCGAGAGGTCCTCCCTGCTCAGGAACCCGAGGATTACTTTGCCGACCGAGCTGAGCTCCATGTATCAAAGAGATATATCAGACTGATAGGTCAGGCGTCTCTCCGACCCTCACTCTCATGCAGGGCCCGGGGTCTGACCCTGCTTTACGAGCCCCGCCCCTATCCTGAACTCGTGGCAAAGGTGGAGGAAAAGATCGAGAACGGGGCGGACGGCGACGTCGTGGTGATGAAGTTCGGCGGCACCTCGGTCGCCGGGCCGGAAGAGCTGAAGCGCGCCGCGGCGAGGATCGTCGCTGCCCGCGAGGAGGGGAGCAAGGTGGTCGCCGTGCTCTCGGCCCGCGGCAAGACGACCGACGAGCTGGTCGAGGCGGCCTACGAGATCTCCGAGCGGCCCGACCCGCGGGAGATGGACATGCTGCTCTCCACCGGGGAGCGGGTCTCTTGCGCGCTCTGTGCGATGGCGATCCATGACCTGGGCCACCAGGCGCTCTCCCTCACCGGCTCCCAGGCCGGGATCGTCACCGACTCCTCCCACACCAAGGCCCGGATCATGGAAGTTCGGGCCGACCGGATCCGCGAGGCGCTGGGCGACGAGCGGATCGTCCTGGTGGCTGGATTCCAGGGGGTCTCGACCGAGAGCAAGGACGTAACGACCCTGGGCCGTGGCGGCTCCGACACCACCGCGGTGGCGATCGCGGCCGCGCTCGAGGCATCGGTCTGCGAGATATATACCGACGTATCGGGGGTCTTCACCGCCGACCCGCGGATCGCCAGGGACGCCCGGAAGATCCCGGTCGTCTCTTACGAGGAGATGCTCGAGATGTCAGCCTCGGGGGCAAAGGTCCTTCAGCTCAGGGCGGTCGAGTACGCTCGCAACTACGGCGTCCCGATCCACTGCCGAAGCAGCTTCGAGGACGGCCCGGGTACGCTCGTCGTACCCGAGAGCGAGACGATGGAACGACCCCTGGTAACAGCCGTGACCCACTCGACAGGCGAGGCCCGCGTCACCCTGTCCGGGGTCGAGGACGAGCCCGGCATCGCCGGCAGGATCTTCGGTGCGCTGGCGGAGGCCAACGTGAACGTCGACGTGATCATCCAGAACGAGCCGCTCGAAGGCGACGCCGGGGCCGACCTCTCCTTCACCGTGGACCGCGACGACCTGAAGACCGCGGTCGACGTGATCGAGGGACTTGGCGGTATCTCGGACGGGGTCAGGACCGACGAGCAGATCGGCAAGGTCTCGATCGTCGGTGCCGGGATGCGGAGCCACCCAGGCGTCGCCGCCCGGGTGTTCGAGGTGATGGGCGAGCGGGGGATCAACATCGAGATGATCTCGACCTCCCCGATCAAGATCTCCTGCGTGATCCAGGCCGACCGGGTGCCCGATGCGGTCTCCGGCCTCCACGAGGCCTTCGACTTGGGGGCCGACGCGACCTTCCCCGAAGACCCGACCGGCGAACACCGCCCGACCGTCCGGCCATGAGCGCGGAAGGTGGAGGTTCGGGGGGCCTCGTCGTCGGGGTCCTCGGGGCGACCGGTGCGGTCGGCTCGGTCGTCCTCGACCTGCTCGAGGAGCGCTCCTTCCCGGCGTCCGAGATCGTCCCGTTTGCCTCCGAGCGATCGCGGGGCAAGTCGGTCGTCCTGGCTAACTCGATGGCCCAGGTCCGGGTGCCCGACAACGACTCGATCCAGGGGATCGACATCCTGATTTCCTCGGCCGGCGGGGCGGTCAGCGAGGAGTGGGCGCCCCGGTTCGTCGAGGCCGGCGCCCTGGTGATCGACAACACGAGCTTCTGGCGGATGCACGACGATGTCCCGCTGGTGGTGGCCGGGGTCAACTCCGAGGCCGCCCGCGACAACCAGGGGATCATCGCCAATCCCAACTGCACCACGATGGTGATGATGATGGCGCTCGCCCCGATCCACCGGGAGGTCGGGCTGAAGCGGCTGGTCGTCTCTTCCTACCAGGCAGTCTCGGGCACTGGCAAC
>VEQW01000114.1 GCA_018883025.1 Solirubrobacterales bacterium
CGGGCCTCCTCGGCCATCCGGATGACCATGTCGGAAGGGAGTGCCGGGACGACGCTCCTTGCATACGGCTCGGGCGCGATCGAGGCAATCAGGACCTCCGAGCCGAACCGCTCGGCCAGCTCGGACCCGAATGCGACCGCATCCCTGCCGCCGTCGGTCCCGTCGTATCCGATCACGATCTTTTCGAACAACCTTGCCTCCCGGTTCGGTGGACTCGTTCCGCTCCCGGAAACGGTACCGATGCGCACAAAGTCGGTGCCGAACCACCTATTGTCCCGCTATCACTCCGGCGCTCTATCGACTGGGCAAGTTCGCAGCCCACCACCGAATTCCCGTGATCCTCGCCTGGGTCGTGGTCGCTGCCGGGCTGTTCATCCTCTCCTCCTCGGCCGGTCGGGACACCTCGAACAACCTGACGCTCAACGGGACCGGCAGCCAGGAGGCGACCGACCTGCTGGAGAACCGGTGGCCGGAAGAAGCCAACGGATCGAACCCGGTGGCGATCGGCGCTCCGAAGGGCAAGAAGGTCACCGACCCCCAGTACATCCAGCCGATCCAGGAGGTCGTCCAGCGCTTCCAGAAGGACCCGGCGGTCGAATCGGTCGAGAGCCCGCTCGCCGGTACCCCCCAGTCCGACCGGCTGATCAGCAAGGACCAGCGGGTCGCCGTGATCAGCATCACGATCAAGGCCTCGCCGTCGGCGCTGACCACAGCGGAGGGCAACCGCCTGGTCGACCTGACCGACCCCGCGAACAAGGCGGGGCTGAAAGTCGGGGTCGGCGGCTACATAGGCAACGCCGTCTCGAACCCGAGCGTCGATCTGAGCGTGATCGTCGGCATCGTGGCAGCGATCGTGATCCTGCTCTTCACCTTCGGCACCCTGATCGCGATGGGCATGCCGATGGTCACGGCCCTGACCGGCCTGTTCGCCGGGATCTCGGGCGTCTACCTGCTCGGGCAGCTGGTCGACGTGCCGACGATCGGGCCGACCCTGGCGACGATGATCGCGCTGGGGGTCGGGGTGGACTACGCCCTCTTCATGGTCAGCCGACACCGCGAGCAGCTGGGGCGTGGGCTCGACCCGAAGGAGGCAGCCGCCCGGGCGACCGCCACGGCCGGCGGCGCGGTGGTCTTCGCCGGCTCGACGGTGATCCTGGCCCTGCTCTGCCTGGCCGTGGTCAAGGTCCCGATCCTCTCGGCGATGGGCTACTCGGCGGCCGTCGCAGTCCTGTTCGCGATGCTCTCGGCCCTCACCCTGATGCCGGCCCTCCTCTCGCTCGCCGGCAAGGCGATCGACCGCTTCCGGCTGCCGTTCATCTCGGTGAAGAAGCAGGAGCAGCCGGCCGGGAGCGACAGCTGGGGCAGGTGGACCGCGTGGGTGATCAAGCACCGGGTGCCGGCATTGATCCTCTCCCTGATCGTCCTCGGCCTCCTCTCCTACCCGGCCCACCAGCTCTACCTGGGCCAGCAGGACAACGGCTCGTTCCCCAAGGACACCCAGGCCCGGATCGCCTACGACCTGCTCGACCAGGGCTTCGGCCCCGGGGCCAACGCGACCTTCCTGATCGCGGTCGCGATCGACAAGAAGAGCAACCCGCTGGAGGTACAGCAGGACCTCGAAACCCTGAACTCCGACCTCGCCAGGGCCTCGGGCGTCACCTCGGTCTCCCCGCCATCGGTCAGCCCCAGCCAGACCGCGGCGACGATGAGCCTGACCCCGACCACCGGGCCAGCCTCGAAGGCGACCTCCAACCTGGTCACCAACCTGAGGAACGACACGATCGACCCGGCAACCAAGGACACCCCGCTCCAGGCCTTCGTCGGCGGGACCACCGCCAGCTACGTGGACCTTGCCTCCCTGATCGCCGACCGCCTCCTGCTGACCATCGGGGTGGTGGTACTGCTCGGGTTCATCCTGATCACCCTGGCCTTCCGGGCGCTCGGAATCGCCCTGATCTCGGCCCTGATGAACCTGGTCACCGTGGCAGCGGCCTTCGGGGTGACCACCGCGGTGTTCGAGGTCGGGCGGGGGATCTCCCTGATCGGACTGGGCGAGACGGTGCCGGTGGTCAGCTACGTGCCGTTGATGATGTTCGCCGTCCTGTTCGGGCTCTCGATGGACTACAACGTCTTCCTGATGAGCGTGGTCCGGGAGAAGTGGCTCCAGACCAAGGACCCGACCAAGGCAGTGGTGGATGGGCTGGCCGCGACCGGGCGGATCGTCAGCGCGGCGGCGATCATCATGACCACCGTCTTCCTAGCCTTCGTCCTGAACGGCAACCCGATCGTCAAGCAGTTCGGGGTCGGGACGGCCGTGGCGATCGTGATCTACGCAAGCCTGGTCAGGTGCGTGCTCCTGCCCGCGACGATGAGCTTCTTCGGCAAGGGCTGCTGGTACATGCCGCACTGGTTGGACCGGATCCTTCCCCGGATCTCGATCGAGGGCGATCAGTACTTCGAGCAGGCCGACTCGAAGAAGTAGTCCCTCACTTCTCGGGGTCGGGTGGGCCTTTCCAGACGGGGTGGGGGATTCCGACCGCCCGGTTGATCGCCACTGCGATCAGGATCACCAGGATCACCCCGACGAACATGAAGGCCCAGTCCGCCGGGGCCGCCAGGAGGCCCATCGCGACGATCAGCGCAGTCGCGACCCCGGGGATGTGGAGGATCCGAAGACCCATGATCAGCCCGATGGCAAGGGCGAGTGCGAAGAGGATCGCCCCCAGCCTGTGCCAGTCGAGGTCGGTGACGTCGGGCGCCACGTCGACCAGGCCGAAGACGAACAGGGCGGCGATTCCGGCGAGGAGTCCGACCAGGTGGGCGTTGATCGCGTTCCTCGGATTTGCCTCCTGGGCCAGCGGAAAGGCGAACAGGATGAAAAGGGTCGGTGCGAGCGAGGGGAAGACGAACGGCTCGGCAGCCCAAACCGCAAAGACACCGATGATCGCCATCGTCAGCACCGAGCAGATCACCACGTAGAGAGGGCTCGACCGATAGGCCGTGTTGATGTCGGCAATGTTCTTTCGCTTCGGGAGGCGCATCAGGGCCAATCTAGAGGCGGGCTCGGTCCCCTCGGCGAGCGTCCGATGCCCTCGCCGGCCCTTCCTTTCCGGCTAGCCTCTCTTGCTCCGGGATCCTCCGGGCGCGTAGCTCAGCGGTAGAGCGCTCGCTTCACACGCGAGAGGTCGCTGGTTCGAACCCAGCCGCGCCCATCAAAGTCCCTGTAGTTGCTGAC
>VEQW01000115.1 GCA_018883025.1 Solirubrobacterales bacterium
CACGGGGAGTCACTGCCCTGGGGACCAAATTCGAACCAACTGGGAGTTCATGGCAGGGGGGTCGGGTAGGTGCGAGTGGGAACTGGTGGGGTAGGCGGGAGCACCTGCCCGAGCCCCCGCCTGACTCAACGCGATCGGGGCGTCAGCGGGGCAGACGGGTCCGGAGGGAAGAAGTGAGAGGACCCGCGCTAGGAGGGTCCGGCGACGATCCGGCTGCCAGGACCCGCGCAGGACGGGTCAGCGGTCGCCGGGTCCCGAGGGAGGAGGCCGTGGGATCTGGGCCGAGGGGGGTCAGTTGGAGGAAGGCTGGACCTCGCGCACGAGTCCGAAGCCACCCTTGCCATTCATCTCGACGATCCAGATCGGTTGGGACACGTCCTGGTCCTCGTTGAAGCTGAACGGACCGAGCGGGGTCTGGATGTCGACCTTCTCCATCGCATCCCGAAGCGCCTTTCGATCGGCCGCCAGGTCGGTGAACCCGAGGTCGGCATCCTCGGCCGCCGCGGCGAGGATGAGAACCCCGGTGTAGGCCTGGGCGGCGAACTGGTCCGGATCTTCGCCGTAGGCGGTCCGGTAGTCCTGGATGAACTCGCGGTTCTCGCCCGACGTGTTCCCCTGGAACCAGGCAGCCGCTGACTGGGCACCCCGTCCGTCCGGGCCGGCCGCCCGGGATGTGGCAGCCGAGTTGAATGCGTTCCCACCGAGGATCACCCCGCCGAAACCGAGCTCGCGGCTCTGGCGGATCAACTGGGCTGCGAGATCGCCGGATGAAGCCGTGATCATCAGCAGGTCGGGCTTGCCGCCGATCGCGGTCGACAGGCCGGCCGGACTGGTGGTCATCGCAGTCACCCGAACGCCCTCCTTGCGGAAGGCATCGCGCGCGATCCCCGCGGTGGTCGCCCCGAACGGATCGCCAGACGGGTAGACGATCGCCGCCGTCTCCCCGCTGACTCCCGAAGCTGCCGCGATGTTGGCCGGGATCGCCTCGGCCTCGCCGAGCGAATCCCGGAAGACGAACCGGCAGGGGTAGGGACAGTCACCGACGATTCCCGGGGCGGTGTTCGAGACCGCCAGGACGGTCGTCTCGAGCTGGTCTGCGAGGGGATCGGCTTCGACCGCGGAGTTGGAGAAGGTCGGACCCATCACCGCCATCACCTTGCCCGCCCGGATCAGGTTCCCCATCGCTTCCTTCGACCGGGCCGGATCGGAGGCGTCGTTTCGCTGGACGAGTTTCAGCTTCGCACCATTGACCCCGCCTCCGTCGGAGTTCACCTGATCGATCGCAAGCCGGGCGGCGCGAAGCTGCTGGGGGCCGTAGTCGATCCCATCACCCGATGTGGAGAAGATCGATCCGATCTTGATCGTCTCGCCCTCCCACTCGGGTGTATCGCTGCCGCCGCTGCAGGCCACAATGGTGACCGAGCCGAGCAACAGGCAGGCTGCCGCCAGGGGCAGGAAGCGCCTCACCGGCTACCCCCGGTCCGACCCGTGGCAGGGGGGTTGACCCTTGGCTTCCGGCGCTTTCGGCTTCCGTTCCGGCCCGGTCGGATCGATGCGATCGTCTTGCTATCGAGGGTCATCAGCGAGATCGACCCGAGGATAACCACCAGGCCCCCGACCATTTCGAGCCAGAGGCCGGCCGCCCCGACCCCGGTCGAGTCGAGGTTCCCGGCACCGGGAGTGTCGAACAGGCCGGTCTCGCCGGCATCCGGCAGGTCGATCAGGAGGAAGACCAGCGCGATCGCGATCCCCATCCCGAGGACCGGGATGAGCGCCTGCCTGGAGCCGGCGAGAACCGCCCAGATCAGTGCTCCGATCGCGACAAGTGAAGCGAGCACGACGAACGGTCCATGTTTTTCGAAGAGGGTCACCGTCTCGATCGCCAGACCGAACGGGTCCTCGAGGACGTAGGCAGCCACGAACTGGGAGGCGATCGTAACCCCGGCGCCGAGCAGGACGGTGGCGGCGGCCAGTCTCGCCGTCGAGGTGGCGGTCGGCTTCATCCGGTCCCGCCGGCAGTGACCGTCGCCCGGCGTCGACGGGCGGTCGGGGCCGGCCCTTTGCGGGCACGCGGCGGGAAAGCGATCAGCAGGCCGCAGCAGGCCAGTCCGACCCCGGCCGCCAGCTCGAGCCAGAAGCCGGCCAGTAGCACGGCCTCCGCTCCCGAGTAGGCGGCCGCTACCTCGGAAGCCTCGGTTCCGGCCGGGAGGTCGATCAGCAGCGCCACCGCGATCGCCAATGCTCCCGCGGCCGCCACCAGCAATCCGGCAGACGACCGTCTACCTCCGGCGGCCAGGACCGCCCCGGCCAGGGCGGCGACGGCTGCCGCAAGGAGGATGAAGGAGTGCTCGTCGATCGGTGTCCGGCCATCTGTCCGGGGGGCCGTTGCGACATCCAGGACCTCCGCATATCCAGGTTGGCCTATCTCGACCGCCCGGTACTCGATGAACTGGGACCAGCCGAGAAGGGCCGCGGAACCGATCGCGACCAGCAATACGGCACGGGCGGGGGTGAGCACCCGGTCGGTTGCTTCCACCGTGCGGGCGAGTGCCCTGCCGGTGGCGGAGAGGGTCCGGCCGAGCAGGACCAACAGCCACTCGACTGCCCGACCGACCTGCTGGAGCACCGCGCCCAGGGATCGCCACACCGGGGAAAGCGCATCGAGTCCGGCAAGGAGGAGTCCTCCGAGGAACCCGAATGCCCTCGCCAGCTCCCGCCCGGTTGCCCTGACACCCGAGACCAGCGGGTTGGCGGTCCGCCGCCGAGACTCGCTCGACCCGCGCTTCCTCCGACGGGCCTCCCTCGCCTCCCGACGCTGGCGTTCGGTCAGGACCGGCCGGCGGCTGGACTCCGACCCGCTGCCATTCCCTTCGCCTGGCCTCTTCCGGTCACCGTCCACCATCGGCTCCGAACCCTATTCGGAGCCTCCCCAGCCAGGGCCCGCCCCCGTCCATTGGGCCTGATTTCCTCTGCTATATTCGGTTTCGCTCGGGTTCGCCCCGCTCGCTGCGGGGCTTTTTTCTGCCCGGACCGGCACCAGTCAGATGGGGTCGGCCGGCCCCGGGGAACGAGAAGGACGAACGGAGAAAATGGCGCGCGCATTCCCACTCGAAAAGACCCGGAACATCGGGATCATGGCCCACATCGATGCGGGCAAGACCACGACGACCGAGCGGATCCTCTACTACACCGGCCGTACCTACAAGATCGGCGAAGTCCACGAG
>VEQW01000034.1 GCA_018883025.1 Solirubrobacterales bacterium
GGAAGAGCCCGCTCAACACGACCGCCGGTATCGCCAGCAGGAAGGAGAACCGGGCTGCCGCTGCCCGTTCCAGCCCGAGCGCCAGCCCGGCGCTGATCGTCGCTCCCGACCGGGAGACGCCGGGGATCAGGGCGAGGCTCTGGGCGAATCCGATCAGGACACCGTCCCGGAACGAGAGCTGGCCGACGTCGCGCGAGCGCTTGCCGAACCGGTCGGCTAGGCCGAGCACGATCCCGAAGACGATCAGCATCGAGGCGACCAGCCAGAGGTTCCGGGCGGCGGTCTCGATCTGGTTCTCGAAGGTGTAGCCGAGGATCGCGATCGGGATCGTCGCGGCGACCAGGTACCAGCCCATCCGAACGTTCAGCTCCCCCCGCATCTCCGGCCTGAACAGGGCCCCGGTCCAGTCCCGGGCGATCCCCCAGAGGTCCTTCCGGAAGTAGAGCAGTACGGCCAGCTCTGTCCCCAGCTGGATCACCGCGGTGAAGGCCGCCCCCGGATCCTCCCAGCCGAGGATCGCCGGCAGGATCAGGATGTGGCCCGAGGAGGAGATCGGCAGGAACTCGGTCAGCCCCTGGAGGAGGCCGAGGATGATGCTCTGGATCAGGTCCACGGTCGGCTCAGGCTATCCCCGGCCGAGGAGGGGACCCGAAACCGGTGGAGCGAGGGAGGGTAAGACCCGATCGGCCCGACGTCCTAACCGCGCCTTTACCGGCCCCTAACGAAGGCGCGACGACAATCGCCAGGCAATCGGGATACCCGACTTCGAAGACTGAGAGGACTGGTGATCGGGAAGTGAAGAAGAGCAGGAGAACCACAGCGGTACTCGGGGCAATCGCCGCGATGACGGGAGCCGGTCTCGCTGCTGGCGTTCCGGCCTCGTCGGGAAGCCAACCGGGAGGCGTAGAGATCCGGGCCGCTTCGGAGCGGACCGTCACGGCCGCTCAGGCCGGGCTGATCGGGAAACGGGCGATTCAGAGCCGAACCGGTCGGAACGCCCGGGCGATCACCGTAAGGCGGAGCGCGTCCTACGGTGCCATGTGGGATGTCGAGGTCAGGGCGAGCGGCGGCCAGAAGTTCGACGTATTCGTCGCCTCGACGGGGAGGGTGACCCAGATCGTCAAGAAGGTAACTACCTCCCAGTCCTATTGACGTTTTCCTCAGCCGCGTTCGGGGGCTACGCGCATCGGCCGGACTCCGAGAGGAGTCCTCGGGTTCGGGGAGAATGAAAAACGAGATTCGAATGGGAATGGTCTCGGCGATAAAGGAAGCATCATGGGGCAGGCGCCTGCTCTGGCTGGCGCTCGTCCTCGTCGGCCTGCTCGTCCTGATCCAGCTGGTTCCCTACGGACGGGATCACGCTAACCCGCCGGTCCAGGCCCAGGCGAAGATCGCAAACCCGGAGGTCCAAAAGCTCTGGGACAAGTCGTGTGCCGACTGCCACAGCAATCTGACCACGTGGCCTTGGTATTCGAACGTCGCCCCGATGTCGTGGCTGGTCCAGAACCACGTCGATGAAGGCCGCACGAAGATGAACCTCTCCGAGTGGCAGACGATGCCCCAACCCGACATTGGTGAAGTCAGGGGACAGATCGACTCTGGGGAGATGCCCCCGTGGAACTACTCGCTCATCCACGGCGGCCTTTCGGCCCAGGACAAGAAGGTCCTGATCGCCGGGCTTACCGCGACCTACCGCAGGGACCCGCCGGGCTCGATCAGCCGCGGCGACTGACCCGGACCACCAGGAGCCCCACCGGCTCAGCCGCTCACCGGGGGCGGGTCGGGCAGCCAGATCGAAAACCTGGCACCGCCCAACTCGGAATCCGAACAGGAGACCCGTCCTCCGCCCGCCTCGACGATCGCCCTGACGATCGCCAGCCCCAGGCCCGAACCACCGGTTCCACTGGACCTCGCTTCATCCAGCCGGGCAAAACGGTCGAAGACCCTCTCCCGCTCGGCCACGGGTACGCCCGGACCGTCGTCCTCCACGTCGATCGCGACCCCGCCGCCCGAGGGAGCGGCCGAGAGGCGAACCCGACTCCTTTCCCCGCCATACCTCAGGGCGTTGTCGACCAGGTTGGAGACGGCCCGGGACAGGGCAACGGGATCGAATTCGACCTCCCGGTCGGTCACCTCCCCGATATCGATCCTCGCCCGCTCGGACTCGACCCGGTCTTCCCGTTCGGCCTCGAGGATCGGTCCGACCGCGAGTCGCTCGGCAGTGATTCCCGCTTCGGAGTCCGAACGTGCGAGCAGCAGGAGATCCTCGACCAGGTGCTCCATTCGGTCCACCGCCTCCCCGACGGCCCGCGAGACCGCCGCCACCTCCGCGGGGTCCGGGTCGGGGTTCCTCGCCAGTACCTCGATCTGACCCCGCACGATCGTCAGCGGGGTCCGGAGATCATGTGAGGCGTCAGCGACGAAGGCCTTCTGCCGCTCGAACGCGTCCTCCAGCCGATCGAGCATCCGGTTGAAGGAGACAGAGAGCTTCCTAACCTCGTCACTTCCCGCTTCCTCCAGTGGCATCCGGACCGAGAGGTCATCACCGGCAACCTCCCCCGAGAGAGAGGTCAATCTCCTGAGGGGTCTGGTGACCCGGGCAGCGAGGAACCAGGCGAGGATGGCCGAGACGAGCAGTGCGAGCAAGCCGAGGCGAAGGAAGGTTCCGCCGAGATCCTCCAGGGCCTCCTCGGTCGGATCGAGCGACTTGCCGACCCGGATCGTCAGACCGGAGCCATCTCCGTCCGGAACCCGCCTGGTCAGGACCAGGGTCTGGCCGAGGTCTTCGAGCTTCTGCTCGGAGTAGCCCTCGGGCGCCCCGAGGAAGGCCCGGGTCTCCTCTAGCTCTTCCAGCTCCTCTTCCCGACCCTCATCCTCAGAGTCCTCATCCATCGAGCCCTCGCCTCCAGGTTCCCGAGCACCTTGGAGCGGGGGCACCAGGATCTCGGGCTGGCTGGTGGCGAGCAGGACCCTGCCCCGTGAGATGGCCAGGACGACCGACTCGGCCCCGACCGGCTGGGCCGCGGCTACCCGTGCGGCCCTCTGTCGAACGCGATTCCCTCCCGCCGCTCCGCCGGCCAACAGCTGGCGCTCGACCTGGTCTGCCCGCAGGGAGAGGTCATCCTCGACCGAGCTTCGGAGTTCCGCCTCGGTGCCCTTGAACACTGCGAAGAAGGCGACCCCAAGGGTCACCGCGACGATCAGGACGATCGCGATCGCGAGCTTCGCCCGAAGGCCACCGGGAAGGCCGCGGCCCACTACTCCTCCCGCAGTCGGTAGCCGACCGACCTCAGCGTCTCGATCGGGTCGGGCAGGTCATCGACGTTCAGCTTTCGCCTCAGGTACTGGATGTAGACACCGACCACATTCGTCCCGGGGTCGTAGTCGTAACCCCAGACCCCGCTCAGGAGCTGTTCGCGGGAAAGGACCTGTCCCGGGTGGCGCATCATGTAGGCGAGCAGGTCGAATTCCCTGGCGGAGAGGTTGACCTCCTGTCCGCCGCGGGTCACCGTCCGTTTGAGCAGGTTCAGCTCGATGTCCCCCACGGTGAGGGTGGTCGCCTCCCCCTGGTCTGGACGACGAAGGTGCGCCCGTACCCTGGCAGCCAGCTCCTCGAAGGCGAACGGCTTGGGTATGTAGTCCGTCGCCCCGGCATCCAGTCCCTCGACCCGGTCCTCGACCGCCGTCCGCGCAGTCAGGAGGATCACCGGCGTCGTGCCGTCCACTTTGCGGAAGGACTTCAGGATCTCGATCCCCGACATCCCCGGGAGCATCAGGTCGAGGATCAGCAGGTCGAAGTTCCCTGAGCGGGCCTCGACCAGACCGTCCGGGCCTTCGGATGCCACCGTGACCGAGTACCCCTCGGCCTCGAGTCCCCTCTCGAGGAAGTCGGCAATCGCCGCCTCATCTTCGACCACCAGGATGCGCACCCGGTTGATGCTAAATGCCTCCCCGGGGCCCGAAAGCCGAATAAGAGGATTCTCACGCTCCCCTTACAGGGCTCAGAGCTCCACCTCGCAGGATGTCGTCATGGAATCGAACCAGATGGACAAGAAAGCCCTCGCCAAGGCGAAGCTCGAGGCGAGGAAGCTCCGGATCTCGAACCTTCGGAAGCGCATCGCAATCTTCTCGGCCTCCCTGGCCCTACTGTTCAGCGGACTCGTCGTCGGACTGAACGGTGTGCCGCTGCTGTTCGGTGGCAAAGAGCAGCCGACCACCGAAGTCGTCCAGACCGAGGGTGCCGAGCAGCAGGTCGGCGCGACCATCATCGCCTTTGCCTCCGGCCTGGTCTTCGACGAAGACGACGATGAGGAAGAAGAGGGTGGTTTCTTCTCCACGGGCAACTCCCGGTCCAGCAGCTCGAGCAGCAGCCCGAGCGTGACCACCTCCCAGTCCTAGGCCATGGAGGACTTCGGAACACAGATCTTCTGGATGCTCGGGCGCGGCACCGGCGTCGCCGCGATCGTGCTCGCCGGGCTCTCGGTCACCTTCGGCCTCCTGGCCGGTCGGGACCGCCCGCTCAGGCTGAAGGCCCTGACCGAGAAGAAGGAGTTCCACGAGGCGCTCTCGATGGCGACGATCGTCGCGATCATCGCCCACGGACTATTCCTCTTCCTCGACCCGTGGCTGAGCGCGGGCGTCTCCGGCATCCTCGTTCCCTTCACGATGGACTACCGACCCTTCTTCTCGGGGCTCGGGATCATCGCGGGCTACGGCATGGTCCTGCTCGGACTCTCCTACTACGCGAGGAAGTGGATCGGCGCCTCGAGGTGGCGGATCGCCCACCGGTTCGTCGCCCTCTTCTGGATCCTCGGCCTGGTCCATACCTTCGGCGCCGGAACGGACGCGGGCGAGCTCTGGCTACAGATCCCGGTCGCCCTCACCTCGATCCCGGCCCTGGTGCTGCTGGTCGCGACTATGGCCAAGAGGAGGCGGTCGGGGCGCAAGCCGAAGGCAGCCGTTTCCGGGAACCGGGCGACCGCCTCGGAGACGAAGGCCAGCCCGACCGTCGAGCCGACTGCGGGCCTTCTGGCCGAGCCCGGATCGACCCACGTCGGCACCGAGCCGGCCCGGGCCGCGCGGGAAACCGTCTCAACGGTCTGAGCGGCCCCTACTGGGGAGCCATCCGGAGGGCGCCGTCGAGGCGGATCACCTCTCCGTTCATCATCGGGTTCTCGGTCACGTGGCGGGCCAGGGCTGCGTACTCGGCCGGAATCCCGAGCCGATTGGGGAACGGAACGGTGTCACCCAGCGCCTTCCTCGCATCCTCTGGGAGGAGGGCCAGCAGCGGGGTATCGAACAGACCGGGGGCGATCGTCACCACCCGGATCCCGTACCGGGCCAGGTCACGGGCGGCCGGAAGGGTCAGCCCCACCACCCCGCCCTTCGAGGCGGCGTATGCGGTCTGGCCGATCTGCCCGTCGTAGGCCGCGATCGACGCCGTGTTGATGCAGACGCCCCGCTGGGAGTGGTTATCCGGCTCGTTGCCGATCATGTTCGCCGCCGCCAGACGGAGCACGTTGATCGTGCCCATCAGGTTGATGTTGATCGCCCACTCATAGCCCTCGAGTGGGGCAGCTCCGTGCTTTTCGGAGGCGATCCGGCCGGCCGCGCCGACCCCGGCGCAGTTGACGCAGATCCGGAGGCCACCCTCTGCCTCGGCCGCCTTCGAGATCGCCGCTTCTACCTGATCGGAGTCGGTCACGTCGCACTGGACGAACCCGGTGCCCAGCTCGGCCGCAAGTTGCTCGCCCTTCTCGCTGTTGAGGTCGGCGATCGTCACCTTGTGCCCGGCACCCGCGAGTTCCCTCACCGTGGCCTCACCGAGGCCCGAAGCCCCCCCGAAAACGATCGCTGACTCTGAACTCATAGTCGAAGCTCCTTTACGATTGGGATTCCATGGAAAGACAGATATTCGAAGCCGAACACGAGGATTTCAGGGAGTCCGTCCAGCGGTTCGTCGCCGAGGAGGTCTCCCCCCACTTCGAAGAGTGGGAAGACGAGGGAATCATGCCACGGGAGGTCTTCCAGAAGGCGGGCGCCAAGGACATGCTGGCGATGGCCGCACCCGAGGAGTTCGGCGGCCTCGGACTCGACGACTACCGGTTCAACCAGGTGATCGTCGAGGAGGGCTCCTACGCCGGGGTGACCGGCTGCCTGCTGGGGCTCTCGCTCCACAACGACATCTGCCTGCCGTACTTCCTCGAGTACACGACCGACGAACAGAAGGAGCGCTGGCTGCCGGGGATCGTCGATGGATCTCTGATCACCGCCCTCGCGATGACCGAGCCCGGAATCGGCTCCGACCTCGGCTCGCTCGGCACCAAGGCGATCCGCGACAACGGCCACTACGTGGTCGACGGCTCCAAGACCTTCATCACCAACGGGATCAACGCCGACCTGATCATCACCGCGGTAAAGACCGACCCGAAGGAAGCCCACAAGGGAATCTCCCTGGTCGTGATCGAACGGGGCATGGATGGCTTCGAGCGGGGCCGGAACCTGGAAAAGGTCGGGATGCACTCCCAGGACACCGCCGAGCTCTTCTTCAACGAAGTCCCCGTCCCGGCCGAGAACCTGCTCGGCGACGAGGGACAAGGGTTCTCCTACCTGATCTCCAACCTGGCCCAGGAGCGGCTCTCGATCGCGGTTGGCGCGGTTGCCGCGGCCAAGGCGGCGCTCGACTGGACCCTGGAATACGTCAAGGAGCGGACCGCCTTCGGCAAGCCGGTCGGCTCGTTCCAGAACACCCGCTTCCGACTGGCCGAGGTCAAGACCGAGGTCGAGATCGCCCAGATCTACATCGACCGCTGCGTGATGTCGCTGAACGAGGGCAAGCTCACAGCCGAAGACGCGGCGGCCGCGAAATGGTGGACCACCGACATGGCCGGCCGGGTGATCGACGAGTGCGTCCAGCTCCACGGCGGCTACGGCTACATGATGGAGTACCCGATCGCCCGCGCCTGGGCCGATCACCGAGTCACCCGGATCTACGGCGGTACCAACGAGATCATGAAGGAGATCGTCGGCCGCTCGATGGGCCTCTAGGCCCGGATATCTGCCCTGAAGGAGCCGCCTACTGGGCGGTCATCTTCGCCCGATGGGCGGGCTGCTCGTCCTTGCGGGCCTTGCGGTACTCGCGGTTCAGCATCCCGATCACGTCGAGCGAGATCTCCTGCGGGCAGACCCGGGAGCACTCGCCGTAGTTGGTGCAGCCGCCGAACCCCTCGGCGTCCATCTGTTCGACCATCCCGATGACCCGGGTGGTCCGCTCGGGCTGGCCCTGGGGCAGGAGGTTCAGGTGCTTGACCTTGGCCCCGGTGAACAGCATCGCCGAGCCGTTCGGGCAGGCCGCCACGCAGGCTCCACACCCGATGCAGATCGCTGCGTCGAAGGCCTCCTTCTGGGTCTCGGGCGAGACCGGCATCGAGTTAGGGTCGGGCTGGGGGCCGGTCTTGGTCGAGATGTAGCCGCCGGCCTGGATCACACGATCCAGCGCCGAGCGGTCGGTGATCAGGTCGCGCATCACCGGGAAGGCGGAGTTCCGGTACGGCTCGACCTTGATCGTCGCCCCGTCGGTGAACTCCCTCATATATATCTGGCAGGCCGTCACCTGACGGGGTCCCTGCGGGTATCCGTCTATCACCAGAGAACAGGTACCGCAGATCCCCTCGCGACAGTCGCTGTCGAAGGCGACCATCCTCTGCTTCTCCCGACCGAGCTGGGCGTTCAGCTGGTCGAGCATCTCGAGGAACGAGGACTCGGGGTCGATCCCGTCGACTGTGAAGGACTCGAAGTGCCCGTTCGACTCGCGGTCGAACTGCCTCCATATCTCGAGATTGAACCTCATTTGTAACTCCTGGTCGCCAGTTCGACGTTTTCGAACTCCAAGTGTTCATCGTAGGGGACGGGTTCCCCATCCTCGCCACCCCAGCCCCAGGCGGTGACCGAGGCGAAGTCCTCGTCGTCGCGGAGCGCCTCGCCGTCCTCGGTCTGGTGTTCCTCACGGAAGTGCCCTCCGCAGGACTCCTCCCTCCTCAGCGCGTCGAAGCACATCAGCTCGCCCAGCTCGAGGAAGTCGGAGACCCGGTTGGCGTACTCGAGGCTCTGGTTGAGCTCCTCGATCCCAGGGTCGACCCGGACGTTCTCCCAGAAGTCGGCCTTGATCCGGCGTATCTCGGCGATCGCCTCCTTCAGGCCTTCGGCGTCGCGGGACATCCCGCACTTGTCGAGCATGACCATGCCCATCTCGCGGTGGAACTCCTGGGGCACGATCGTGCCGTCGACGTCGACCAGTGCCTGGAGGCGCTCCTCTACCTCGTCCTGGACCCTGCCGAACTCGGCATCCTCGGTCGAGACCTCCCCGTGGTCGACCGTCATGTAGTCGGTGACCGTGTGGGGGACGATGAAGTAGCCGTCGGCCAGGGCCTGCATCAGGGCGCTCGCCCCGAGACGGTTGGCCCCGTGGTCGGAGAAGTTCGCCTCGCCGATCGCGAACAGCCCCTCGATCGTGGTCTGGAGTTCGTAGTCGACCCAGAGGCCACCCATCGCGTAGTGGGGGGCCGGGTAGATCATCATCGGGGTCTCGTACGGGTTGTCGCCGGTGATCTTCGCGTACATGTCGAACAGGTTTCCGTACTTGCCCTCGATCGCATCCCGGCCCTGCTCGGCGATCGCCTCGCGGAAGTCGAGGTAGACGCCGCGGCCGGTTCCACCGACCCCGAGGCCGTCGTCACAGACGTGCTTGGCCGCCCGGGAGGCGATATCGCGCGGGGCGAGATTGCCGAAGGCCGGGTAGCGCTCCTCGAGGAAGTAGAACCGCTCGGCATCGGGGATCTCGGCAGGTGGCCGCTCCTCGTTCGGCTTTCGCGGAACCCAGATCCGGCCGTCGTTCCGGAGCGACTCGCTCATCAGGGTGAGCTTCGACTGGTAGTCGCCGCTCTGGGGGATGCAGGTCGGGTGGATCTGCGTGAAGCAGGGGTTGGCGAAGAGCGCCCCCCGACGGTGGGCCCGCCAGGTGGCGGTCACGTTCGAGCCCATCGCGTTGGTAGAGAGGTAGTAGACGTTGGTGTAGCCGCCGGTGGCGAGGATCACCGCGTCGGCTGCGAACCGCTCGATCTCCCCGGTTTCGAGGTCGCGAACGATGATCCCCCGGGCCCGGCCGTCGACCTTGACCAGGTCGAGCATCTCGTGCTTGGAGAAGACCTCGACGTTTCCTGCCTTCACCTGCCACTCGAGCGCGCTGTAGGCACCGAGCAGGAGCTGCTGGCCGGTCTGGCCGCGGGCGTAGAAGGTCCGCTGGACCAGCACGCCGCCGAAAGACCTGGTGGCGAGCGACCCGCCGTACTCCCGGTTGAAAGGAACACCCTGGGCGACCGCCTGGTCGATGATGTTCGCCGATAGCTCTGCCAGCCGCCAGACGTTTGCCTCCCGCGAGCGGAAGTCACCGCCCTTGATCGTGTCGTAGAAGAGCCGCTGGATCGAGTCGCCTTCGTTCGCGTAGTCCTTGGCAGCGTTGATCCCGCCCTGGGCGGCGATCGAGTGGGCCCGGCGGGGTGAGTCCTGGAAGCAGAAGCTCTTCACTTTGTAGCCCTGCTCGGCCAGGGTCGCGGCAGCGCTCGCCCCGGCCAGCCCGGTGCCGACCACGATCACGCTCCTGCCGGGCCTGTTCCTGGGTCCGACCAGGTGGTGGGCATCGAGCCAGGTCCGCCACTTCTGCGAAAGGGGTCCATCGGGAATCCGGGCGTCGGGCAGTCCGTTTCCATTGGTCGACGCAGCCCCGTTCATCTCGCTCACTGTCCCCCACCCCCTGCCAGCACCGCAGCCGTCGGCTCGTTGTCGATCGGGACTCCGAGCGCCCCGGTGAAGAAGAGGATAGGTACTGCGGCGAACCCGGCAACGATGACCACTGTCAGCAGGCTGGCCCCGGCCTTGATCTGCCCGTTTCGCTCGGGCGAGTCGACCCCGAGGGTCTGGAAGACGCTCCAGATCGCGTGCCGGAGGTGAGTCCCGACCAGGAAGACGGCTACCAGGTAGAAGAGCACGACGTACCACTCCTGGAAGGCCCAGTAGAGGTTCGCGTAGATCGCTCCCTCGACCAGCGGAGTGACGTCGATCGTCAGGGTCGAGAACTGGAGGATGTGGACCACCAGGAAGACGAGGATGACGACTCCACTGACCATCATCAGGCGTGACTCCCAGGAGCGACCGATCCTCCGCGCCGGGTACTCGGGCGGCCGGGCCTTCCGGTTACGGGCCCTCAGCTGGATCACCCCGACCAGGTGGACGACGAGTGCCGCCAGCAGGATCGCCCGGACCACCCAGAGCGTCCCCTCGTAAGGGACGAGTGGCTCACCGAAGTTCCTCAGCCAACTCGCGTACTCGTCGATGTGGGGCTCGACCGTACCCGGCCCGGCTAGGGACCAGAGGTTCCCGGCCATATGGAGGACCAGGTAGGCGACGAGGATCGTCCCGCCGACCGCGACGAAGACCTTCTTGCCGATCGTCGAGTCCCAGAACTCCCTCATCGCGGCCTACCCCTTTCCTCGGCCGTTGCCGCTCGAGGGGGGTGGGAGGTGGAACAGGTGCCGTACACGACTGCTCACGACCCTTGATTCTAAGGGCCGGAGGGGGCAGACGATTCGTGCCCCGGCACCTGCGGGCCAACTCCCCTGCCCCAGGCCCCTTTCCGCCGGAGCAACCCCGGCGGGCTAGCGGGCGGTGACCCGGTCCAGCTCGACCGCGACCGGCTCGTCCGCGCCCTTGACCACCACGTAGACCATCGGCGGGCCACCGAAGAAAGTCGAGGATTCCCCCTCGCCGACGAAGATCGCCGGGATCTGGGTCCCGTCCTCACCGTGGATCACGACCTCCTCGCCCTTCTTGAACCCCTCGAACGGCGGTGGTTCGTTCGCCTCCGGGTCGGGGTCGACCTGCTTCTTCTCGTAGGACTTGTTTCCGAGCCGTGCCTTGCGGTGCTTGGTCATGGGGGCAGCCTACGCCCTTTGCCGTCCTCGGGCTGCCGACCGATCGAATGGCGGCCCCGCCAGGTCGTATGCTCTTCGACATGGGTCTCGTCCAGAGGTTCTCCAGCGCAACCAGGGGGAGTCGTGGCGTAGATCGAGCCGCTCCATCCGCCCCGGCCAAGCGACGTCTTTTGGCAGTGGGGCTAGCGGCGGCGGCGCTGCTCATCTCGGGCTGCGAATTCTCCTGCTCGCTGGGTAACTCGATCTCTTCGGACGAGCTGGAACGCCAGGTCAAGGACTCCTACGAGAAGGAGATCGGGCTTAACCTGACCTCGATCACCTGCGACGAAGCCAAGCCGGACAAGGGCTCCCCGATCTCCTGCGAGGCGACCAACGCTCCTGGGGTAAACCTCTGGATCGAGGGTACGGTGACCTCCTACAACACCGATACCCAAGTCGCCGACTTCGACTGGGAGGTGGTCAGGGCCGAGTCGCCCGGTCGGATCTACGCCAACGCAGCCGTCGGGACGGTCGAGCAGGAATGGGGCATCCCGGTGGACAGGATCGAGTGCCCCGACCGGATCCCGGTCGAAACCGGGGAGAAGGTCGAGTGCATCGCGGTCGAGCCGAACGGGGTCCGAACCGCCCTGATCCTCACCCTGACCGACGACGAGGGCGGCTTCGACATCGAGGTCAAGGGGCCGGTTGGCAAGGCCAGCTAGTCCCCGTCGCAGTCAGCCGGATGCCCCTCCGACGACAACCGGCCTGACCGGGAGGGTTTGGCACCGTAGCGGTACGAATCCTCCGTTAACTTGTTTGTTCTCCTGATGCCTCTCCCACGGATCTCGACAGGGCGGCTTGCCGCATTGGTCGCCACGACCTGCGCTGCGCTCCTGGCCTGCTTCGCTGGAAGTGCTTCCGGTGCCATCGGGGACATCTCCACCTTCCCCGTCCCCACTCCCAATTCGCAGCCAACGGGCATCGCCACCGCGCCCGACGGCTCGATCTGGTTCACCGAGGGGGATCTTCTATCGGGGGACAAGATCGGAAGGATCACGAACTCCGGACGCATCACGGAGTTCCCCGTACCCACACCCAAGTCGCAACCGACGTACATCGCTCCCGGGCCCGACGGGAACATGTGGTTCGTCGAGTACGCGACCAACAAGATCGGAAAGATCACACCGTCAGGGTCGGTGACCGAGTACCCGATTCCAACAACTGACTCCCAGCCGATCTCGATCGCGGCAGGACCCGACGGGAACATGTGGTTCACCGAAGGAGGCGGGAACAAGATCGGCCGGATCACCATGTCCGGCAAGATCACCGAATTCCCGATACCGAGTCCCTCGTCTTTCACGCAGATCATCGCCAGGGGCCCCGACGGGAACATGTGGTTCACCGAGTCGGGGGCGAACAAGGTCGCGAAGATCTCGATGACCGGAAAGATCACCGAATTCCCAATGCCGACACCGGATTCCGCGCCAGTTGGCATAGCCCAGGGTCCCGACGGGAACATGTGGGTCGCAGTGGCAGTCGGGAACAAGATCGCGAAGGTCTCCACCTCGGGGAAGATCACCGAATACGAAGTCCCGACCGCCGACTCGGGTCCCTTCGGGATCACGTGGGGCCCCGACGGGAACATGTGGTTCACCGAGAGGCTGGGGAACAAGGTCGCCTCCATCACCACGACGGGCAAGATCACCGAGTACCCACTGCCAAGCCCATCGGCGGACCTCCTGCTTCCGACTGCCGGGAATGACGGGGGTGTCTGGTTCACCGAGTCGGATACGAACAGCATCGGGCGCATCGAGACCGGGGCTCGGTTCACGATCACGTCGACGGCCCCGAGTGGCAATGCCCTCCTGACGAGAGGTCGGGTGCCCGGGTTCGGGAGGCTGAGCCAGAAGGCGCTGATCGCCGGAAGTCGCCGCACGGGCTGCGCGGCATCGAAGTCGGTCGCGCGCGCCGGCAGCTACGTGATCCGCTGTCGCCTGAACAAGGTGGCAATAGCCAAGCGCAGGAAGGGCTCGCTGCGGCTGGTCGTAAGCACCACCTTCAGGCCTACCGGCGCGACCCCACGAACGATCCGGCGAACGGTGATCTTCCACGCGGTCAAGCGCAGCTTCTCCGGCTAGCCCGGTCTGCCCTGGACGCCGGACTGCCCCCTGGCGCCGCGTAACGGGGCCGACTCCGGCGACAGTCTGAAGAAAAACCTGTAAAACTCAATCAGGTATTGGGTATTTGGGGACCCGCTCCAATAGGGAGCTCGGCCCCCAGCCCTTTGTTGAAGCCTGAATCCGCCGGACGGTGAACGGTGAAAGACTGTCCGGCCCACACCCAAGGAGACCGAGAGAGACGATGAGCGAGGCAGGAAACGAGAGGGAGCTGGGCCCCGAGACCAAGGCGCTGCACGCCGGCCAGGAGCCCGACCCCGAGACCAAGGCACGGGCCGTTCCGATCTACCAGACGGTCGCCTACGAATTCAACGACGCCCAGCACGCCCAGGACCTGTTCGCGCTCGCCGAGCCGGGGAACATCTACTCCCGGATCATGAACCCGACCTGGAACGTCCTCGAGGAGCGGATCACTGCCCTCGACGGCGGGGTGGCTGCGCTCGCGGTTGCCTCGGGCCAGGCTGCGGTGACCTACGCGGTCCTGAACGTCTGCCGCTCGGGCGACAACATCGTCGCCCTCTCGAAGCTCTACGGCGGCACCTACAACCTGTTCGCCCACACGATGCCCCAGTACGGGATCGAGGTCCGGTTCGTCGACCCCGACAAGCCGGAGGACCTGCCGAACCACGTCGACGAGAAGACCCGCCTGGTCTTCGCCGAGACGATCGGCAACCCGAGGCTGAACGTGGTCGACATCCCGGCCTGGGCCGACGCAGCCCACGCCGAGGGCCTGCCCCTGATCGTCGACAACACGGTGCCGACCCCGGTCTTGAGCCGCGTACTCGACTTGGGCGCCGACATAGTCGTCCACTCGGCGACCAAGTTCATTGGCGGCCACGGCACCTCGCTGGGCGGCCTGATCGTCGATTCGGGGAACTTCGACTGGGCGGCGAACGCCGAGCGATTCCCGGGCCTGACCCAGCCTGACCCCTCCTACCACGGAGTGGTCTGGACCGACGCCCTTGGGCCCGCGGCCTACGTG
>VEQW01000035.1 GCA_018883025.1 Solirubrobacterales bacterium
ATGGCCAACCGGTCGCATCGATCGAATCCGGACTCTTCGTACTCCTCGGGGTCGAACGAGGGGACGACGCAGCCCTTGCCAGGCGCCTGGCAGCGAAGGTCTCGGGCCTGAGGCTCTTCCCCGACGACGCTGGCCGCCTCGCCGAAGACAGGGGCGCCCGGGAGATTCTCTGTGTCAGCCAGTTCACCCTGCTCGGGGATACCTCCCGGGGTACCCGTCCCGGGTTCGGAAAGGCTGCCCCGGCTGGTGAGGCCGAGCCGATCTACGAGGAGTTCTGCACCGAATGCGGAGCACGGATGGGGGCCTTCGGGGAGGAAATGTCGATCGACCTCGTCCTCGACGGGCCGGTCACCGTTCTGGTCGACGGCTAGGCCCCTTGCCGGGCCTCGGCCTGCGGCTATACTCGAACCAGTAGTTGAAGTTCGTTCAGCCGTAAGGCGGGCCCGGCCCGCCTTTTTTCTGGCCACCGACCGACGGAAAGCACCTGAAGATGCGACCCCAGACCGACGAAATACGCTCCCGGCTCTGTGAAGCGGAGCCTGACCTCGAGCTGCTCTCGATCGAGGAGGCCGGAAGGGGTTCGTTGAGGATTCTGATCGACCGACCGGAAGGGGTCGACCTCGAGACCTGCCAGCGGGTCACCGACCTGCTCGGCGACCTCAGGGAGCGGTATTCGCTCGAGGTCTCCTCCCCGGGCCCCGAACGGCCCCTGACCCGGCCCGAGCACTACGCGAGGTTCGAGGGCAGGAGGGCCAAGCTGACGACCCGCGACAAGATCGACGGAAGACGGAACTTCATCGGGACGATCATCGGCTCGGACGAGGAGGCCGTGACACTCGGGTTCGACGAGACCGTGATTTCGATCCCTTTTGGAGAGATCGAGAAGGCACGACTCGCCCCCGAGGTGAAGAATGCGAAAGGGAGTGAGTAGGAGATGACCCAGGAGATAGTCGACGCAGTCAAGGTCCTCGAGCAGGAGAAGGGGATTTCGGCCGACACCCTGATGGATGCGCTGGCCGACGCGCTCCTCTCGGCCTACCGGAAGACGCCCGGCGCCGCCCGCTACGCCCGGGTCGACCTCGACCACGAGACCGGGGATTTCAGGGTCTTCGAACTGATCCTCCCCGAAGAGCTCGAGGAGAAACTGCTCGAGGAGGCCAAGGCCGAGCAGGAGAGCGAGATCGATCCCGAGACCGGTGAGATGCGGGAGCCCGAGGAGCCAGAGCTCGATCCGGAGATACTCGCCCCTTACGAGTCCCAGATCGAGTCGAGGGACGTCACCCCCGAGGACTTCGGAAGGATCGCGGCACAGACCGCCAAGCAGGTGATCTTCCAGCGCATTCGTGAGGCCGAACGCGAGATGGTCTTCGAGGAGTACAAGGACCGCGTCGGGGAGCTGGTCACCGGGTTGATCCAGCAATCCGACAAGCGGTACACCCTGGTCCAGTTGAGGGAGAGGGTCGAGGCGCTGCTGCCGAAGTCCGAGCAGGTCTATGCCGAACGCTACGACCACGGGATGAGGGTCAAGGCCGTGATCACGGATGTGTCGGACTCGATGAAGGGTCCGGGGATCGTCGTCTCCCGACGGAGTCCGGAGCTGATCAAGGGGCTCTTCGAGGTCGAGGTTCCCGAGATCGCAGACCGGCACGTCGAGATCGTCGGGGTCGCCAGGGAGCCTGGCTACCGTTCGAAGATCGCGGTGATCTCCAATACCGACGGAATCGATCCGGTCGGAGCCTGTGTCGGTCCGAGGGGCTCGCGGGTCCGGATGGTCGTGTCGGAGCTCCGGGGGGAGAAGATCGACATCATCCCCTACAACGAGGAGCCGGCCCGCTTCGTGGCAAAGGCACTCTCACCGGCTCGGGTGCGCGAGGTGCTCGTCGACGACGAGGAGATGCAGGCAACGGTGATCGTCCCCGACGACCAGCTTTCGCTCGCCATCGGTCGTGACGGCCAGAACGCGAGGCTCGCCGCAAGGCTCACCGGCTGGCGGGTCGACATCAAGTCCGAGACCGAGTTCGCCCAGGAGGAGCACCAGCACGAGTTCGAGGGTGAAGAAGAGGTCGATGGGCGGTGCATGGCCGTGCTCTCGAGCGGACGGAGGTGCCCGAACGAATCGATCGAGGGGTCGACCTTCTGTGGCCTTCCGCAACACCAGGCGCTCTCCCGCTTCGAGACGAACCATGTCGCCGTTCTGGACGGCCTGGGCGAGGGCGAGGTAACACTCCTGGCCGACCCCGATGCCGATGATGCCGAGGTGCAGGCGGTGGTTACGGGGGCCGAGGAAGGCTTTGAGGAGCCGGTGCCCGAGGTTCCGGAAGAAGGGCCCTCCGCCGAAGAGGAGGCAGAGGGGGAGGAACCGAGCGAGGGAGAGGACTCGACCGGCGAAGAGACTGAAGCGGTGGTGTCCCAGGACACCGATGACGAAGGTGATGGAAAAGCCGGGGAAGAACCCGGGGAAACGACCGGCGAAATGCCGGAAGAGGAGGTAGAAGTGGACGAGGAAGCAACAGAAGGCGCGGCAGAAGAAGAAGTCGTCGTCGCCGAGGATGCAGAGGGCGACGTGGTTGCCGAGGATGCAGAGGGCGACGTGGTTGTCGAGGATGCAGAGGGCGACGTGGTTGCCGAGGATGCAGAGGGCGACGTGGTTGTCGAGGATGGAGGAAGTCCGGAGGAGTGAGCCGGAAGCGGGTCTACGAGATTGCCAAGGCCGAGGGGGTCACCAGCAAGGAGCTGATCGCCGCCCTCACTGCCGCCGGCACCGAGGTGAAGGCGGCAGCGTCGAGCGTCGAGGAGGCTGTAGCCCTCGAAGCTCTGGCGAAGGCCGGTTCGTCCGGAGAGTCCGGACCGAAAGGGCAATCGACGAAGGAAGGGGCGGCGAAACCCGCTCCCAAGGCGACTGAAGGCTCCAAGTCCAAGTCGTCGAGGCCTGTCAAGCCGGGGGCTGGACCCGCGCCCCCGGCAGACGGCCAAGCCGGAGCGTCGGCCGGCGGGAAGAAGCGTCGACGTGTGGTCATCGACTCGAATGCCTCGCGGCGCGACCAGGGAGGGCCTCCACCGCCCCAGCGACCGCCACGCCGCCGGGGCGGTCGTCGTCGTAAGCCCGTGCTCGAGGAACCGTCACCGGTCGAGAAGGAACCGGAGGCACCACAGGCCACAAGGATCAACTCGGGAGTGACCGTCCGAGAGCTCGCGGAGTTGCTCGACCTGAGCTCGGCGGACCTGATCAAGAAGTTGATGACGATGGGGGAGATGGCGACCCTGACCCAGACCCTCACCGATGAGTCGGTCCAGGCGATCGCGGACGAGTACGAGCGAAAGATCGAGATCGTCTCTGCGGCTGAGGAGGAACCCGAGGTACCGGAATTCGAGGACTCGGCCGATTCGCTCGAGGATCGACCGCCGGTGGTGACGATCATGGGGCACGTCGACCACGGCAAGACTTCGCTTCTCGATGCGATCAGGCAGACCGAGGTTGCGGCCGGGGAGGCGGGAGGGATCACCCAGCACATCGGGGCCTACCAGGTGCATCACAACGGTGACACGATCACCTTCCTCGACACCCCGGGCCACGAGGCCTTCACGGCGATGCGGGCAAGGGGCGCCCAGGTGACCGATGTGGCCGTGATCGTGGTCGCTGCCGACGACGGCGTGATGCCCCAGACCCGCGAGGCGATCGACCACGCCCGCGCGGCCGAGGTACCGATGCTGATCGCGGTCAACAAGGTTGACCTGGAGGGGGCCCAGCCCGACCGGATCCGGAACGACCTGGCCTCAGAAGGGCTTAACCCCGAGGACTGGGGAGGAGACACCGTCTACTGCGACGTCTCCGCCAAGACCGGCCAGGGACTCGACAACCTTCTCGACATGATCCTTCTGGTCACGGAACTCGAAGAGCTCTCGGCGAACCCCGACGCTCCGGCGTCCGGCACCGTGGTCGAGTCCCAGCTCGATCCAGGTCGGGGACCGGTAGTGACGGGGCTGGTGCAGAGGGGCACGCTCGAGGTCGGCGACTCGGTGGTTGCCGGTCCCGTCTGGGGCAAGGTCCGTGCGATGCACGACTACACCGGGGCCGATGTTTCCGAGGCCGTCCCCGGGATGCCGGTCGAAGTGCTCGGCTTCGATGGCGTCTGTGAGGCCGGGGAGTTCGTACAGGCCGTTGCGAATGACCGGGAGGCCCGTCAGGTAGCGGGGGAGAAGCAGAACCGGCTGAAGGCCGAGGCCATAGCTCGGCGCCAGGCAAGGAAGGTGACCCTGGACGAGATCTTCGCCAAGGCACAGGCGGGCGAGCTCAAGGAGCTGAACGTCGTCCTCAAGAGCGACGTCGCGGGCTCGCTCGAGGCTCTGCAGGACGAGATTGCGAAGGTTCCCCAGGAACAGGTCGCGATCAATGTGATCCACGCCCAAACCGGAGGGATCAACGAGTCGGACGTGATGCTCGCCGCAGCATCGGGTGCCGTGATCATCGGATTCAACGTCCGACCCCTCAGCGACGCACGGAAAGCGGCACAGGCCGAAGGGGTGGACGTCAGGACGTACTCGGTCATCTACAAGGTCACGGAAGACCTCCGGGCTGCAATGGAGGGCATGCTCGACACGGTTGAGGTGGAAGAGGCCCTCGGAGAGGCAGAGGTCAAGGAAGTCT
Organism: Solirubrobacterales bacterium; assembly: GCA_018883025.1. Lineage (GTDB taxonomy): Bacteria > Actinomycetota > Thermoleophilia > Solirubrobacterales > 70-9 > 67-14. The sequence goes on from VEQW01000035.1 coordinate 4,646, forward strand.
TCAAGGCCTCGAAGGTCGGTCGGATCGCCGGCTGCCAGGTAACCGAGGGTGCCGTGACCCGGGAGGCCGAAGCGAGGCTGGTCCGGGAGGGGACCGTGATCTGGACCGGTCGCCTCGGCTCCCTGCGGAGGTTCAAGGATGCAGTCGACCGGGTCGAAGAAGGTCAGGAGTGCGGGATCGTTCTGGAGGACTACCAGGACGTCAAGGTCGGCGACGTGCTCGAATTCTTCTCGACCCGCGAAGTCGAACAGACACTCGCCTAAGGGGGATTCAATGGCCGTCCCGCGGATGCGCCGGGTCAATGAGGTGCTTCGGGAGGTACTCGGCGAGGAAGTCAAGGAACTGGCCGATCCGGGACTCGAGCCCGTGACGATCACGGCAGTCGACACCAGCCCGGACCTTCGACATGCCCGGGTCTACTTCACCGTCCTCGGCGGGCCAGAGGAGCGGGAGGGGGCCCAGGGGGCACTCGAGAGGGCCCACGGGACTCTTCAGGCGGCAATCGCCTCCGAGACCCGGCTCAAGCGGACCCCGACACTCCGTTTCGAGTACGACGAGGCAGTCGAGACCGGCCTGAGGATCGCCCACCTGCTCGACGAAGGAAGCGAGGATTCGCAATGAAGGACTCGGCCGCGGGGAACGGCGGAGCGAATTCGAGGGGCTCCCTCAAGGACGTCGTCGAGCTGCTCGAATCCAATGAGAAGTTCCTCCTGACGACCCATGAGGGACCCGATGGGGATGCACTCGGATCCCTGCTCGGGATGCACGAGTTGCTCGGCTACCTCGGGAAGGACTCGGTGATGTTCCTCGCCGCCAAGGAATTTCCGCTTCCGTCGGAGTACCGGCATATCCCACTCGAGAACGTCTTCCATGAGGCACCGGCCGACCTGGGGGATCGGGTCGTGGTTTTTCTTGACTGCGGAAACGCCGAGCGGATGCCGGTCGACTTCCTGCTCGAGGGTGGGCTGACCGTGGTCAACCTCGACCACCACCACGACAACACCGATTTCGGTGACACCTTCTTCGTGGATCCCGGGGCCTCGAGCACCGCCGAGATCGTCTACCGGCTCGCCCGGGAACTCGACGTCACGGTGACCCCATTGATTGCGACTGCCCTCTACATCGGTGTCGTCACCGATACCGGAAAGTTCATGTACGACTCGACCTCGCCAGAGACGCACGAGGTCGCAGCCGAGCTTCTGAGGGCGGGCGTCGACGTCGACGACGTCAACTCACGGGTCTACGAGAGCCTTCCGATCGAGAAGCTGGCCCTGTTGGGTCGTGCCCTCGAAAAGCTCCGTCTCGACTGCGACGGGCGCCTCGTGACGACCCACATCACCTCGACCGACTACGAGGAAACGGGCTCGGGGGAAGAGATGACCGAGGGTATCGTCGACCATCTGAGATCGATCGAGGGTGTCGAGGTGGCTGCAGTGATCAGGGACCAGCTGGCTACCGATGGTTCCAGCCGGCGGATAAGTCTGCGGGCGGCCAAGCCCGGAGTCGACGTGTCCCGGATCGCCCGAGGGTTCGGCGGTGGGGGCCATGTGAAGGCGGCGGGCTGTTCGTCGGAACTGGAGTACCAGGAGATCATCGGTCGGATCTGCGAAGAGCTCAGTGGCGGGGGTTAGTCCCGACGACGTCCCCATTCCTGCGGGCGACGCGGGGATCCTCCTCTGGGACAAACCTCCAGGGATTACCTCCCACGACCTGGTCGAGGAAGTGAGGAGGCGGACCGGACTCAAGGCAGGTCACGCAGGGACGCTCGATCCGTTCGCAACGGGCCTGATGGTGATCCTCCTCGGTCGCGCCACCCGACTCCAGAAGTACCTCGTGGGCCTACCGAAGCGCTACCGCGCCGTTGCGAGGCTCGGCTGGACATCCGACACCGGCGACCCGGATGGGATCCTCGAGGAAACCGGAAGGATCCCATCCGAGCTGGCCATACCGGCCGGTACCCGGGAGCAGATGGTTCCGATGACCTCTGCCGTGAAGGTCGGGGGAGAACGGCTCTACCGGAAGGCCAGGCGCGGTGAGGTCCTGGCTGAGCGTCCGACCAGGACGGTCACGGTCCGGCGGGCCGAACTGCTTGAGACCGAGTTCGATCCCGCCGGAACGCCGGATCGGGCATCGTTCGACCTCGAGGTGAGCTCGGGAACCTACGTTCGGGAGTTGATCTCCGGTCTGAAGGATGCCTACTGCGAGGAGCTTCGACGAACGGCGATCGGAGGACTGGGGATAGATCGTGCCGGGAGCCTGGTCGATCCGGTGGAGGCACTTTCCTTCATGCCGAGGGTGGATCTAGACCGGACCCAGGCTGAGGCGGTTGCCAACGGCGTACGGATTCCGGCCCGGGAGTCGCTTCCGAAAGGAGGAGAGGTAGTCCTGGTCGAGGAAGGGGAGGTGGTCTCGGTGGGCAGGGAGACGGCGGGGGAGGTTCAGCCGGAGATCGTAATCCGGCCGGCTTCGGGATAGTTAGGCAGATGGCCGGAGAAATCGTCACCGTGGACCTCGATCGGGTCGAGCCCCGCGATCGTTCCGTCGCGATCGGGACCTTCGATGGGGTTCACCTCGGTCACCGTGACGTGATCGAGGGTTTCGAGACCGTCCTGACCTTCGAGCCCCATCCCCTGGAGGTCCTGAAGCCCGAAGCCGCCCCGAAGCTGCTCATGCCCTTCGAGGTGAAGCGGGACGTGCTCGAGGGGATAGGGGTGAGGGAGATCGTGGTGATCCCCTTCGACCGGGAGTTCACCCGGACGACGCCCGAAGAGTTCATCGAGAAGATCCTGGTCGAACGCCTGGGGGCGAGATCGGTATCCGTCGGTCAGAACTTCCGTTTCGGCGCCAAGGCCGCAGGAACCCCGGAGATGCTGGCCGAAAGGGAGGAATTCGAGACCCGGGTGGTTCCCCTGGTCGAGGTGGACGGGGAAACGGTCTCCTCGACGAGGATCCGGGCACTCGTTGCCTCGGGGGAGGTGGGGGCTGCGATGGACTGCCTCGGTTCGCCATTCATGATGCAGGGGACGGTGGTCGAGGGGGATGGACGGGGAAGGGAACTCGGCTTTCCGACCGCGAACCTGGTCCCCGATGCCCGGCTTGCGACCCCGGGTCACGGGGTCTACGCCGCCTTCGCCGACGGCAGGCCGGCAGCGGTCAATGTCGGCGTCCGGCCGACCTTCGACTCCGGCCGGGGCGTTCTGGTCGAGGCCCACCTGATCGATGCCGACGAAGACCTCTACGGACAGGATCTCCGGGTTGCGTTCGTCGAGCGCCTGCGGGGCGAGAAGGCCTACCCGGGAGCCGAGGAGCTGATCGACCAGATGGAGATCGACGTCGAGGATGCCCGAAGGGTCTGTGCTAGCTTCCAGCGCCCGTCCGGAGCGTGACGCTCCAGCCGAAACCGTGATGACCCTCACCAGCGAAGAGAAATCGAAACTGATCGAGAAGTACGGCCGGTCGGCCGGCGATACCGGATCGACCGAAGTCCAGATCGCGCTCCTCACCGAGCGGATCAACGACCTCACGGGGCACCTCAAGGACCACGCCAAGGACCACCACTCACGCAGGGGCCTCCTGATGATGGTCGGCAAGCGTCGTCGGCTGCTCCGCTACCTCGAGCGCAAGGATCTCGATCGCTACCGTGAGCTGGTTGCAGAGCTAGGCCTGAGGCATTGATCGCGGTCGGCGACAAGGCGCCCGACTTCACCCTGCCGAACCATGAGGGCAAGGAAGTGTCCCTGTCGGACTTCGCCGGCAAGAGGGTCCTCCTGGTCTTCTACCCACTCGATTTCAGCCCGGTCTGCACCGACCAGCTTTCGGCCTACCAGGCAATCGGACCGGATTTGGAGGAGGCCGGCGTCGATCTGGTCGGTATAAGCGTCGACTCGGCCTTCGCCCACGCCGCCTTCAGGGAGAAGCTCGGGATCGACACCGCCCTGCTCGCAGACTTCGAACCGAAGGGTGAGGTCGCCTCCGCCTACGGGACCTACCTGGAGGGGGCGGGCCTCTCGAACCGCTGCCTGGTCCTGATCGACGGCGACGGGATGGTCGAGTGGGTGCACGAGTCCGATAGCCCGGCCGACATACCCCCGACTTCGGTGATCCTCGAAGCGATCTGATCGCAATCCCCCGCACCGGGGGAGTGCCGGCCGTCGTCGAATCCCGGTCCGTGTAGTCTGTTCCGGGACAAGGAACGAAAGTTCAGAAGACAAGAGGCCGCCATCCGGGCGGTCGGGATGGAAAAAGAAACATGAGCATGTTTGATGTGACGCACGTCTCCGTGCGCGTCGGTGACGGGGAAATCTCCTTCGAGACCGGCAAGCTGGCAAAGCAGGCAAGCGGAGCCGTAGTCGTTCGGTCCGGTGAGACCGCCGTACTCTGTACCGCAACGAAAGGGGCCCTCAAGGACTTCGATTTCCTGCCCCTGACGGTCGATGTCGAAGAGCGCTTCTACGCCGCCGGAAAGATCCCGGGCTCGTTCTTCAGGCGGGAGGCGCGGGCCGGCGAGAAGGCCACCCTCACGGCAAGGATGATCGACCGCCCCCTGCGACCACTCTTCCCGAAGGGCTGGCACTACGAGACCCAGCTGGTCGCGATGCCGCTGTCGGTCGACGGAGAACATCCGTACGACATCCTCGCGATGAATGGCGCGTCGGCTGCGCTGGCCGTCTCCGACATACCGGTGGGCGACCACGTCGGCGCAGTGAGGATCGGCAAGCTGGAAGGTGATTTCGTCGTAAACCCGGCCGAGGAGGACCACGCGGCCCTCGACCTCGACTTGATCGTCGCGGCACCAAGGACGCAATCCTGATGGTCGAGGCGGGTGCGAACGGCGTCACCGAGGCCGAGATCCTCGACGCACTGGACATCGCCCACGGCGAGATCAAGAAGATCGTCGAGACGATCGAGGATCTGCGCCAGAAGGCCGGCAAGGAGAAGATCGTCGTCGAGGCTCCCCAGCTAGATGAGACCCTCGTTGCGAAGGTCCGCGACGGCTGGGGATCCAAAATCGCCGATGCGGCGATGATCGAGGGAAAGCTCGAGCGACAGGATGCCCTCACCGCGGTCAAGGAGGAGGTCGTCACCGAGCTGGCACCGGCCGGCGACGATGGCGAGCCCGATCCGGACCAGTTGGCTGAGGTCAAGGCAGTGTTCGGCTCGGTCGAGAAGGAGATCATCCGACGCTCGATCGCCGTCGACAAGCGTCGGCCCGACGGCCGGGCGCAGGACGAGATCCGTCCGATCGAGTGCGAGGTCGATATCTCGCCGATGGTCCACGGGTCCGCGCTCTTCACGAGAGGCGAAACCCAGATACTCGGGAACGTCACCCTGGGGACGACCCGGATGGACATGCGGGTGGATGGCCTCGGCCTGGAGACCTCCAAGACCTTCTGGCACCACTACAACTTCCCACCGTTCTCGGTGGGCGAGGCCGGCTTCATGCGCGGCCCGAAGCGAAGGGACATAGGCCACGGAGCGCTTGCCGAGCGGGCAATCCTGCCGTCGATCCCCGATCAGGAAGAGTTCCCGTACGTGATCCGGGCGGTCTCCGAGACCCTCGAATCGAATGGTTCTTCATCGATGGGTTCGGTCTGTGCCTCCTCGATGGCCCTGCAGGCCGCGGGCGTTCCGGTGTCTGCCCCGGTCGCTGGCGTAGCGATGGGCCTGATCAAGGAGGGCGACGACTACATCGTCCTGACCGACATCGCAGGCGTCGAAGACCACCTCGGGGACATGGACTTCAAGGTGGCCGGTACCGCCGACGGGATCAACGCCCTCCAGATGGACATCAAGATCACTGGCGTCAACTTCGACATCCTGCGGGATGCACTGGAGCAGGCACGCCAGGGTCGCCTGTTCATCCTCGGCAAGATGGCCGAGGCGATCGATGGGCCGAGGGAGCAGCTCTCCCCCCAGGCACCGAGGATCGAGTCGATCAAGATCGACCAGGAGAAGATCGGAGCGGTCATCGGCAAGGGTGGCGAGACGATCAGGTCGCTCTGCGAGGAGTTCGAGGCCGAGATCGACGTCGAGGACGATGGCACGATCCGGATCTACGCTCCGACCGGTACCCAGGTCGAGGAGGCCGTCGCAAGGATCGAGTCGATGACCAAGGAGGCCGAGATCGGTGACCGCTACCCGACCGCCAAGGTGGTCAAGACCACGACCTTCGGCGCCTTCGTCGAGCTGACGAAGGGCACGGACGGTCTGCTCCACATTTCGAACGTCAAGCCCGGTGGACGGGTGGAGACGGTCGAGGACGTTCTCGAGTCCGGTCAGGAGATCGACGTCACGGTCGCCGAGGTGGACCGTGAGCGCGGTCGAATCGGTCTGCGCCTGACTGAAGACCCCGCGATCCAGGGCAAGAGTCCGGAGGAAATCGCCGAGCTCTCGAAGAATGGTGGGGGCGGGGGGAGGCCCCCGAGGGAGGGCGGCCGCCGTCGCCGCGAGCGGGGAGAGCGGGACCGCAGGCGTTAGATGTCTGAAGTAGCCCGCCTGAGCGAGACTCCGGCCGGCATCAGGGTGGTCACTGAGACCGTCCCCGACATGCGCTCAGTTGCGCTGGGATTCTGGGTGAGGACGGGATCGCGTGACGAGTCCGAGTCGGAGGCAGGTGTTTCCCACTTCCTCGAGCACCTGCTCTTCAAGGGGACCCCGGAGCTCTCGGCCGTAGAGATCTCCGAGCTCCTCGATGGGATCGGCGCCCAGTTCAATGCCTTCACGAGCAAGGAGGCAACACATCTGTATGCGCGGTTCCTCGACCGCCACCTCGAGCGGGCCTTCGAGGTACTCGGAGAGATGTTCCTGACCCCGACGCTCGCCGAGATCGACTCCGAGCGCCAGGTCGTGATCGAAGAGATCGCGATGTACGGAGATGACCCGGACTCGATCGCTCACGACCTGATCGCCGAGGCCGTGTTCGGGGACACCCCCCTGGGCAGGCCGATCATCGGAACGGCAGAGGTGATCGGTTCGATCTCGAAGGAGCGCATTCGGGAGTACCACGACAGCCGATACCGGGGACCGGCAATCGTCATCTCGGCAGCCGGCAACGTCGACCATGACAAGCTGGTCGCCCTGGCCGAAGGGCTCTCACCCGGGACCGGGGAACCGACCGGGGCCCCCGGGGTCGAACCGGCCGATCGCGGGACGGCAAGGGCCTTCGAGAAGGAGACCGAGCAGTATCACCTGGTGATCGGAACCCCGGGCATCGACCGAGCCGACGACAGGCGATTCTGTCTCGCCATACTCGACTCGGTACTCGGCGGCTCGGCCTCCTCGCGGCTGTTCACCAGGATCCGCGAAGAGCGCGGACTCGCCTATTCGGTCGGAACCTACTCGGAGCAGTACAGCGATACGGGCCTCTTCGCGATACATGCCGGCACGAGGGGGGAGAACCTCGGCGAGGTCTGCGAGATAGTCGCCGAAGAGATGGGTCTGATCACTACCGTGGCGCCTGGGGTCGAGGAGGTCGAACGAGCGAAGGAGCTGGTCAAGGGCCGGCTGGTCCTGGCGGAAGAATCGAATGCAGCCCGGATGTCCCGAATCGGGCGTGCGGTGCTTCACGACCTGCCGATCCTCAGCCTCGACGAGATGCTGGACCGGATCGACGCGGTCGGTCAGGAGGACGTGCTGTCGCTGGCCGAGGAGATCCTCGGTCGGGTTCCACCGTCGTCAGCCTGCGTCGGGCCCGATACCGGCCTGATGGACGAGGCTACGGCGGTCCTGGAGGGGGTGACCGCAGCTTGAGTGCGATCAGGGTGGCCGTTGCGGGCTCGGACGGCAAGATGGGCAGCACGGTGTGCGAGGCGGTCGAGGCTGCAGAGGGCCTGGAACTGAGCGGTCGGTTCGATACTGCAACCGGAGGCACCCTGGAGGAGATCCTCCCGGGGGCAGACGTAATGGTCGACTTCACGACGCCGGAGTCAGCCCTGCCAAACGCGAAGACCGCTCTCGATGCTGGTGTTCACGCGGTCGTCGGTACGACGGGGTTCGACCTCTCGGAGCTGGAGGCCCACGCGAATGCTTCGAATGCGAATGTCTTCGTGGCACCGAACTTCGCGATCGGGGCCGTACTGATGATGGAATTCTCGAAGATCGCAGCGCGGAGCATGAGCCCGGCCGAGATCATCGAGTTCCACCATGAAGGGAAGCTGGACAGGCCGTCCGGGACGGCAGCCAGGACGAGGGACTTGATCGAGGAGGCCGGGGGCGTCGTCAACGAGCCGATCCACTCGATCAGGTTGCCGGGCCTCGTCGCGCACCAGGAAGTGATCTTCGGCGGAACAGGGGAGACCCTTACCGTGAGGCACGATTCGACGGACCGCCTCGCCTTCATGCCTGGGGTGGTCCTTGCGATCAGGAAGGTCGGTGGCCTCCCGGATCGCTTTACGGTGGGACTGGAGAGCCTGCTCGAAGGAACTGGAGGGATGGGCCAGTGAGCGAGAACAGGGCTGACGACGAGATCCTCGACCTGGATGCAACCGGCCAGGCCGCAGCGGTCGCACGCGGTGACCTCTCGCCGATCGAAGTCGTGGAGGCTTCGGTCCGGAGGGCCGAGAGCGTCAACCCGACACTCAATTCCGTGATCCACGAGTTCTACGACGAGGCGAGGGAGCAGGCTGCGGGTGACCTTCCCGATGGCCCCTTCCGGGGGGTCCCATTCCTGTTCAAGGATCTCGGCGCATGCCTGGCAGGACAACCCCTCCACACGGGATCACGCGTCCTCAAGGAGCTCGGATTCAGAGCCCCACTCGACACAACCCTGGGCCTCAGGTTCAAGGGATCCGGCCTGGTGACGATCGGCAAGACCAACACACCGGAATTCGGGATCCTTCCGACTACGGAACCCACCGCGTACGGGGCCACCAGGAACCCGTGGGACCTCGAGCGAAGCCCCGGGGGATCGAGCGGAGGCTCCGGAGCCGCGGTCGCCGCCAGGATCGTTCCCGTCGCCCACGCGAACGACGGTGGGGGGTCGATTCGAATCCCCGCGTCCGTGAACGGCCTGGTTGGGCTCAAGCCGAGCCGTGCGAGGGTCTCCCAGGCTCCTTACGTCGGTGACTCGATGTCCGGACTGGTGAGCGAGTTCGTACTGACCCGCTCGGTTCGTGACGCAGCAGCGATCCTCGACCTGGCCCACGGACCTGAGCCAGGTGACCCGTATGCCGCGCCCCCACCCGAGAGGGCCTACGGAGAGGAAGTGGGTGCTGACCCGGGGCCCCTGCACGTGGCGGTCTTGCTCGATTCGCTGACGGGGGACGCCGTCGCCCCCGAGGTTGCCGAAGCAGTACAGGCAGTGGCGGGCACCCTCGAGGGAC
>VEQW01000036.1 GCA_018883025.1 Solirubrobacterales bacterium
TCTCGGGGTCGGCTACAACAACGACCTCGGCCTCCACCTTGCCTGGGCCGAGTCGATCAGGTCGGACTTCGGGACCGCGCCGAGCACCGGCTACCCGCTCGGGCCGCACGCCCTGGCGGCAACCCTCAGCCTGCTGCCCGGGTTCGGACTCGGCGAGGTCTTCGTCGGGATGATCATGGCGACCGGGGTGGTGGCGGTGATGACCGGGTACGCGGCGCTATCCAGGCTGAGCGGGGGGCTGCGGGTGTTCGGCGCGGTCCTGGTCGGCCTCGCCTACCTGATGGCCTCCTACTACGCCCAGGCCGCCTTCAAGGAGATGGCCTCGGCCGCCTTCGTGCTGGCTTTCGTGCTGGCCCTTCCGGTGGCGCTGGACCGGGCGGGCGGCGGGGAGCGAGGTGTCAAGTTCCGCGAGGCCGTCGTCCCGGTCGTCCTGCTGGCCGGCCTGGTCGCGGTCTACTCCTTCCCCGGCCTGACCATCCCGGTCGTCTTCACCCTCCTCTGGCTGGCCCTCGGACGGGAGCGGACGGGGCCGATCGCACACAAGGGCTGGATCTGGGCCGGGGTCGGGGCGGTGGTCGTCGTCCTGATCCTCGCCTTCCTCGGGCCGTTCGGCTTCGGCTCGATCTTCTCCGAGGTTTCGGGCAGCGACACCTACGGCCCGGTCTCCCCGGTCGAGGCGCTCGGCACCTGGCTCAGTCCCGACTACCGCCTGAAGAGCACGATCGACACCCCGGTCCCGGGATTGATGGTCCTGCTCGGTGTGGTCGCCCTGCTGGCCGCGCTCATCTGGTGGGCGCGCCGCGGCCGCTCGCCGCTGACCCTTGGGCTGGGGGCAGCGATCCTGGTCTACCTCCTCTCCCTGCCGTGGATGGGCGACTACTCACTGGCCAAGATCCTGGTCCTCTCCTCCCCCCTGGCGATGGCGGTGATCCTGACCGGGCTCTTCTCCCGACCGGCCCCGACCGACGGCTGGCTGGCCGCGGGGCGGACCGCGCTCGCCTGGATCTTCGTCGTGGTCGCATCGGCCTCGAGCCTGCTCGTCCTGCGTGACGCGCCGGTCGGACCGTCCGAGCGAACCGACGAGATCGCCCCGATCGCCGAACGGGCCTACGGCGGCCGGGTGCTGTTCGCGACCCAGGACCGGTTCGCCGCCTACAAGCTCCCGGGTTCGAAGGTCTTCATCCCGCTCGCCGAGTTTCCGGACTCACTCGTGACCCAGAGCCAGAAGAAGCCGTTCCGGGGAGTCCTCGGCGAGAGTGCGGTCGACTTCGATTCCTTCACCAACCGGACGCTGGGCAGGTTCGACTACGTGGTCACCACCTCGGCCTTCTGGAACAGCCAGGCGCCACGCTTCTACCGGAAGGTCCTCGAGACCCCGTCCTGGGTTCTCTGGGAGCGGACCGGCCGGTCCCGGCCGCGGGGCACGCTCTTCGAGGGAACGATGGCGGCCAAGCTGGCCGACTGCTCGACTCCCGGTGCCCGGTTCTATTCCGGGCTCGACGGCTACGCCGTCCTGATGCCCGAGACGGTGGTCGGGTTGAGGGAGGACTGGCAACCGGAGTCCGTCCTCCGGCCGGGGCGCTCCGGTTCAGTCGAGCTCCGGCTCGGACGAGGGGACTGGAAGCTCTCGCTCCAGTACTTCACCCCGTACGAACTGACGCTGACCGGCCCGGGCCTCCGGAAGGAGCTCGAGCCGACCCTCGACAGCCTCCGACTGGCGAACCAGGAGAGCGGGGCGTTCGGCCCGTTCTGGGACGCCGGGGAGGTCTCGATCGGGAGGGCCGGGAAGTATCGGTTCAATGTCGCGACCCCCGAGCCCACCTTCCTCCAGCGCCTGACCGGATACGACCGAAGGGCCGTGCTCGGCAGGCTGGTCGCCACCCGGGACGAGCCGAGGAAGCGGGTTCCGCTCTCGGGGATCTGCGGCAAGTGGGTCGACTACTACGTGCTCGAGGGAAAGCCGCCGGCCCGGTAGGGATCCGCCCCGGGGGACGGCTCAGTCGGATTTGCCCTCGTCGCCCTCGTCGCCCTCGGACCCGTCATGTTCGGCCGCTGGCTTCGCCGGTGACTTTCCCTTCCCGAGCTTCCCGCCACCGGCCTGGCCCGGCCCACGGCCGAGGTTTCCGACGATCAGGGCGACCACGGTGACCAGGTAGATCTGGCCGATCAGGGTCAGCATCCCGGTCATCCCACGGCCGAGGTCGGTCGCCGGGGTCAGGTCGCCGATTCCCAGGGTGGTGATCGTGGTAACCGAGAAGTAGACGAAGTCGCCGTACTGGTCGGCCCAGGCACCCTGGACGAAGAAGTCGTCGTTGCTCGCCACCGAGGCGACCGCGAAGCCCGAAGCGAAGGTGATGATCAGGAGCAGGTAGATGCAGACGGCACCAAAGACCGTCTCGATCGTGATCCGGCGGTCGTGCCTCAACTGTTTGATCAGCCCGATCGAGATCGACGGCAGTGCCGTGATGACCAGGAGGAAGGTCCCCCCTCGAATCACGTACTTCCAGAGGTCGTCCCCCCAGAGCGGCGGGATCAGCGCGATCACCACCGCGATGGCCGCGATCACCTCGATCACCCTGACCAGCTTGCCCGGGGCCTCGGCCGCCCTGAGGCAGGCGAGCAGGGCGATCAGCTGGATGACCAGGGCGAGCGCGTCGAGCAGGGAACCCTTGGGGAAGGCCATCACCATGAAGACCGATGCGACCAGGAAGATCAGGGTCGTCCCGTAGTGGCCCGGGCCGGGCAGGATGACGTCGCGGGGCCTGGTAACCGTTTTCACTCGACCACCTCGTCGTCGGTGACCACCAGGACGTTCGGGTTGGTGATCCGGGCCGCAGGAATCGACTCGTCACCGGCCATCAGCTTGCCGAGTGCTTCGGTCTTGTCATCACCAGTCACCAGGAAGACGATCCTCCGGGCGCTGTCGAGGGTCGGGTAGGTGAGGGTCATCCGGCGGGTTCCCTCGTACTCCCCCCCGGTCAGGGCGACTGGCCGATCATCGACCTCGAGCACCGGGTCCCCGGGCACCAGCGAAGCCGTGTGGCCGTCTGGGCCGAGGCCGAGGTGGATCAGGTCGAGCCGGTCCGGGAGCGACCAGCCGTAGCTCGCGGCCGCGTCCTCCAGGTCTTCGCCGCCGACCGGCATCGGCCGGATCGAACCCTGGCAGGCGAGCGGAAGGGAGAGGACGAGGTGGGTCAGGTTCCGCTCGGGGCTGCCGCTCGGGGCGATCCGCTCGTCGACCTGGAAGAGCAGGGTCTTCGACCATTCGAGGCTCCCCTCGGCGAGCACCTCGAGCATCCGCCAGGGGGTCTTGCCCCCGCTGACCGCCATCTGGAACCTGCCCCGCTCCCGGATCGCTGCCTCACCAGCGATCTCGATCACCCGGGCCGCCTCGGCTGCTGCCTCCTCAGAGTCTCCTACTACCTTGGCGACCATTTGCGGCTTCCTGCCCTGGGCGAGCGGGGCGTTCAATCCTTCTTTTCGTCGTGGCCGCCGAACTGCTTTCGCATCGCCGAGAGCACCCGGTTGCCGAAGTCGGCATTCCCACGGGAGTCGAACCGCGAGTAGAGCGCCGCGGTCAGGACCGGGGCAGGGACGCCCTCTTCGATCGCGGCGATCGAGGTCCACCTGCCTTCGCCGGAGTCCGAGACCCGGCCCGCGAACTCGGCCAGCTCGGGCGACTCGGCCAGGGCGGCGGCAGTCAGGTCGAGCAGCCAGGAGCCGACCACGCTGCCCCTCCGCCAGAGCTCGGCGACCTGGGCGACCGGGATGTCATAGCGGTAGTACTCGGGGTGCTCGAGCGGCGCGGTCTCGGCATCGGCGTCGCGCTTCTCCTCGCCGGCGTCGGCGTTCTCGAGGATGTTCAGGCCCTCGCCGATCGCCGCCATCATCCCGTACTCGATCCCGTTGTGGACCATCTTCACGAAGTGGCCGGCCCCGGCGGGGCCGCAGTAGAGGTAGCCCTGCTCGGCCGGGGAGGGATCGCCGGAGAGGCCGGGGGTCCGCTCGGCCGCATCGACGCCGGGGGCGAGCGAAGCGAAGATCGGCTCGAGCCGTTCGTAGGCCTCCCTCGGACCACCGATCATCAGGCAGTAGCCACGTTCGAGGCCGAACACTCCACCGCTGGTGCCACAGTCGAGGTGGTCGATCCCGGACTCACCGAGCCGAGCGGCGATCTCGATGTCATCGCGGTAATAGGTGTTGCCGCCGTCGATGATCACGTCTCCGGAGTCGAGCCCCTCGGCGACCGACTCGATCGTCTTCCGGGTTATCTCCCCCGCCGGGACCATTACCCAGACTGCACGGGGAGGGGTGAGCATCGAGGCCATTGCGGCCAGGTCGGCCGCCGGTTCGGCTCCCTCCCCTCCCAGCTCGGTCGCCGCCTCGGGGTTGACGTCGTAGACGACGCAGCGATGACCGTCGCGCATCAGGCGCCTGGCGATGTTTGCTCCCATTCGGCCGAGGCCGACGATCCCGATCTCCATCGGCTGATCATAGTGGCGAAAACGCGACCCGATGCGGCCTGTCCGGCAGGCGGTAGGGTGCCGGTCGACGTGTCTTCCAACGGGGCAAAGGGCGGAGAACGGGTAACCGATGCGCTGGTGATCTTCGGGATAACCGGGGACCTGGCCAGGAAGATGACCTTCAAGGCGCTCTACCGCCTGGAGGCCCGGGGCAAGCTCGACTGCCCGATCATCGGCGTCGGTCGTCGCACGGACTGGCACCACGAGACGATGAAGGATCGGGCGAAGGAATCGATCGAAGAGGCGCTCGGCGGTGTCGACAAGGCGGTTTTCGACCGGCTCGCCGCCCGGATGCGGTTCGTTTCAGGGAACTTCGACAACCAGGGGACCTACACCAAGCTCGCCGAGGAACTATCCGATTACGCCAGGCCGCTCTTCTACCTGGAGGTGCCGCCCTCCCTCTACGCCGGGATCGTCGACCACCTCAACCGGGCCGGGCTGACCGAGGGCGCCCGGTTCGTGATCGAGAAGCCGTTCGGCCACGACCGCGCCTCGGCCGAGGATCTCCAGACCGACCTGACCGAGATCCTCGACGAGGACCAGATCCTCCGGATCGACCACTACCTCGGCAAGGAACCGGTGATGGACATCATCTACCTCCGGTTCGCCAACCTGATCCTCGACCCGGTCTGGAACCGGAACTACGTCGCCTACGTACAGATGACCCTGGCCGAGAACTTCGGGGTCCACGACCGGGGGGCCTTCTACGACCGGGTCGGGACGATCCGCGACGTGATCCAGAACCATGCCCTCCAGATGCTCGCCCTGGTGACGATGGAGGCGCCGAGCAGGAACCAGACCGAGTCGATCCGGGCGAAGAAGCTCGAGCTGTTCGAGTCCGTCCGGGCGGCCGATCCGGCCCACTGCGTCCGCGGCCAGTACGCCGAGTACCGCGAAGTCGAAGGGGTAGCCCCCGATTCGACCACCGAGACCTTCGCCGCCCTCGAGCTCCGGATCGACAACTGGCGGTGGTCGGGAGTTCCCTTCTTCATCCGGGCCGGCAAGGAGCTGCCCGTCAAACAGACCGAGATCCGGGTCGTCTTCAAGCGGCCACCCCCTACCGGGATCGCCGACTCCGACCTGCCTGGCCACAACGAGATGGTGATCCGGATCGACCCGAGCCCCGGGGCACGCCTCCGGTTCATCGCCAAGCGGCCCGGCTCGGACAAGTTCGAGGACGCCGACCTGGACGTCCTCTTCGAGAAGGAGCCGGGCACCGACCCCGAGCCGTACGAGCGACTGCTCGACGATGCGATCCGCGGCGATATGAACCTGTTCACCCCCTACGACGCGATCGACCAGACCTGGCGAATCGTCCAGCCGCTGCTCGACGACCCCGGCGAGCTCTACATCTACGAGTCGGGGACCTGGGGGCCGCCCGAGGCAAACCGGCTGGTCAAGGGCGTCTGCAACTGGGCCGAGCCGTGGCGTCCGGTCGAGCAGCCCGGCGAGGGCATGCTGCTCGGCGGCTGAACCGCGGCCCCGTCCGGCTCAGGCGACCGACTCGCGGACGGCCAGCTGGCCGCAGGCGGCATCGATGTCGCGTCCCCGGGTCAGCCTCACCGTCGCATGGACCCCGGCCCGACCCAGAGCCTGCCTGAAGGCCTCGATCGCCTCGCGGGAGGAGCCGACGTAGCCGGTTCCGCTCGGGTTGAACGGGATCAGGTTGACCTTGAAGTCGTGACCGGTGCCCAACAGGGCGGCGAGCTGACGGGCCTGGTCAGGTGAATCGTTCACACCTTCCAGCATCAGGTACTCGACGAACACCTTTCGCTTCCGCTTCGTCCGCCACTCGAGGCAGGCCTCGATCAGCTCGGCGATCGGGTAACGGTCGTTGACCGGCATGATCTCCGAGCGCAGGGCGTCCTCGGGCGCGTGGAGCGAGAGGGCGAGCCGGACCGTCGGCCCCTCCGTCGCCATCCGCTCGATCCCCGGCAGCCAGCCGACCGTCGAAACCGTGGTCTTCGAGTTGGCGATCCCGACCTCGGGCAGCCTCTCGCAGGCATCGAAGACGGCGTCGAGGTTCATCATCGGCTCCCCCATCCCCATGAAGACGGCGTGGTCGATCGGCTCGATCCTTCGGAAGTGGAGCGCCTGGTCGATGATCTCGTCCCCGGTCAGGTTGCGGCCGAACTGCATCGTGCCGGTGGCGCAGAAGGTGCAGGTGAGCGGACAGCCCGACTGGCTGGAGAGGCAGACCGAACGCCTGCCGTCGCGGTAGCGCATCAGGACCGCCTCGAGCGGTCTCCGGTCGGCGGTCTCGAACAGTGCCTTGACCGTGCCATCCGAAGAGGTGGCAGTCCGGGTCACGGTGAGGGTCGAGATCGGGACCTCCCGTTCGAGGTCCTCGCGAAGCCCGGCCGGAAGGTTGGTCATCTCCCCGTAGCCGGTCGCGCCTCGGGCCAGCCACTCGCGCACCTGTTCCTCACGGAAAGGTGGCTCGCCGCGTTCCTCGAGGAACGCCCTCAGGGCCTCGTAGTCCATCCTCCCAGTCTGCCGTACGCGGGCCGCCTACCCGGCCAGTGGCGCGCTTCGGTCAGGAACCGCCGAGCCAGGCCCGGATCTCGTCGCCGTGCTCGTCCAGCCCGGGCGGGCCGCTCCGGGTCTCGGTCGGGGTCTCGGTCAACCCGAGGGGCGAAGCCGGGCTCCTGGTCCCATCGGTCTCGTCGATCGGGTCGAGGCCGAGCTTCTCGGCCAGCTCGAATCCGGCCTCGATCGAGTTGACCGGGCCGGCAGGGACGCCCTTCTCGTGGAAGAGCTCCACCCAGTCATCCCTCGACCGGGACCCGATGTGGGCGCTGATCAGCTCGTGGAGGGCATCCCGGTTCGCGACCCGGTCGGCGTTGGTCCTGAACCGTTCGTCGTCGGCCAGCTCCTCGAGCTCGAGTGCCTCGAGCAGGTGGGCGAACTCGCGTTGGTTGCCGGCGCAGACCATCATCGGGCCTTCCGACGTCGAGAAGGTCTCGAACGGGGCTACGGAGGAGTGGACGTTCCCGGTCCTCGACGGGGAGATCCCGGTGGCGAGGTAAGAGGATCCGTGGTTCTCGGTCGCGGCCAGCGCGGTCGAGAGCAGGTTGACCGAAACCTTCTGGCCCCGGCCGGTCTCGTCACGGGCGAGCAGGGCGGCAAGTATCGAGATGACCGCGTTCTGGCCGGTCATCACGTCGACCACGGCGACCCCGACCTTGGTCGGTTCCCCGTCGGGCTGCCCGGTGACCGACATCAACCCCGAGACGGCCTCGACCAGGGGGTCGAAGCCCGGGAGGTGCCGACCGCCGTTCTCCCCGAATCCCGAGATCGAGCAGTAGACGATCCCGGGGTTGCCCTTCGAGACCGAGTCGTAATCGAGTCCGAACCGGCCCATCGTGTCCGGCCTGTAGTTCTCGATCAGGATGTCGGCCCGGTCGGCCAGCTCCCGGGCCAGGGCGAGGTCGCCTTCGTCCTTCAGGTCGAGCACCACCGAGCGCTTGTTCCGGTTGACCGTCAGGTAGTAGGTCGCCCGACCGCGATCATCGGCCGGAGGGACGAAGGCCCGGGTGTCGTCCCCTTCGGGCGGCTCGACCTTGACCACGTCTGCACCGAGGTCTCCCAGGGTCATCGAGGCGAGCGGCCCGGCCAGAACCCTGCTGAAGTCGGCTACGAGGATTCCGTCGAGGACGCCCATGGGAACGGACGGTAACGGGAAAGGTGCGGGGCGGGCGTCGGGCTAGCCGTCACCCGCAAGCCAGGCCCGGATCTCATCACCGTGTTGGTCGAGTTCGGGCGGGGGCAGCCTGGTCCCGGGAGGCTCCCCGACGAGTCCGATCGGGGAGGCGGGGGTCCGGACGCCCTCGAACTCGTCCACCGGGTCGAGCCCCAGTTCCCCGGCCATCCGGTAGCCGCCTTCGATGTCGTTCACCGGGCCGGCCGGGACCCCCGCCGCGTTGAGGACCGCGGCCCAGTGAGCTACCTCCCTCTCTGCGAGGGCGGTCTCGATCGCCTCCCTCAGCGCATCGCGATTCTCGACCCGGTCGGCATTGGTCTCGTACCGGGAGTCGCCCGCCGCCTCGTCGAGGCCGAGGACCTCGCAGAGCGAGCGGAACTGGGCGTCGTTCCCGGCGCAGATCATCAGCGGACCGTCGGCGGCGGCGAAGGTAGAGAACGGCTCGATGCTCGGGTGGACGTTGCCGAACCGCTTCGGTGATTCGCCGGTCGAGAGGAAGGCCGAAGACTGGTTGGCCAGTCCGGCGAGCGCACTGGAGAGCAGGTCGACCGTGAGCCTCCCCCCTTCCCCCGTCTGGTCCCTTCGGTGGAGCAGGGCGAGGATCCCGGTCGCCGCGTTCATCCCGGCGATCACGTCGACCACCGCGACGCCGACCTTGCTCGCCTCCCCGTCGGCCGGGCCGGTCACCGACATCAGGCCCGAGACGGCCTCGACCAGGGGGTCGTATCCGGGAAGGGCCGCCCCCTCCCCCTCACCGAAGCCCGAGATCGAGCAGTAAATGACACCGGGGTTGCCCTCGGAGACCGAGTCGTAGTCGAGCCCGAAGCGGGCCATCGTTCCCGGACGGAAGTTCTCGATCACCACGTCGACCCGGGAGACCAGCTCCCTGGCAAGGGCCAGGCCGTCCTCGTCCTTCAGGTCGAGGGCGACCGAGCGCTTGTTCCGGTTGACCGAGAGGAAGTAGGTCGAGCGGCCTTCGGCATCGACCGGTGGCATCCAACCGCGGGTCTCATCACCACCCGGTGGCTCGACCTTGACCACGTCCGCACCGAGGTCACCCAGGGTCATCGCCGCAAGCGGCCCGGCCAGAACCCGGCTGAAGTCGGCCACCAGAAGTCCGTCGAGCGCCCCCACGATCACTAACTATTGCGCGAAAGGGCATCGCATCGTCCCGGTGACATCGCGGTTCCCAGACGATTCCGCTACCGGGGGCCGGATCGGGGGTTTGTAGTCTCTGAACCCGAGGTGGAGATGGAAGCGATTGGGAGGATGGCTTGAAGGACCAGGGGCAAGTACCGACGGTCGATCGAGGTACGGCAGGGCGGCGTCAGTTCAGGTTTGGGCAGTCGATCCTCATCGCAACGCTTGCGTCGATCGGGCTGCTCGCCATCACTCCCTCGATTGCCTCGGCGGCGATCCGGTACACCTCTCCGACCGGTAGTGGTGCCGCATGCAGTCAGGCTTCCCCCTGCTCCCTGACCCAGGGGGTGAGCGGTGCTTCGGCGGGCGACGAGGTCCGCCTCACCGCCGACGAGTACTACCTGAACACCGCCTTGACGATCGGGGTGACCAACCTCACGATCTCCGGACCCCCCGGCCGGCACGAACCCGCCGACTTCCGGGCCTTCATCTTCTTCAGGACCGAGGCGGAGGGGGCGCCGGCCGGTTTCGACAACCAGCCGAAGTTTGTTGTCAACCAAGACAGACTGACCCTCTCCCGCCTGTCGATCGTTGGACGGTCCGGGATCACGAGCCTGATCAATGCCCTGACCGTGGACTTCCTGACTCTCGACCGCGTGATCGTCTTCGACGACGACAGCGCGAGCACTGTTACCGCTCAGGACGCCTTGATCGTCAACAGCGTGATCCGGCACACCTCAACGGTTCTGGGCGGCGGAACCGCCTCCAACGTCACCGGGACGATCCTTGGGAGCACGATTACCAGCGCGACGGGTAATGCAATCGCAAACAATGACAACCTCCACGACCCCACCTTCGGGGATTACTGTGAGCTCCAGATCCTGAACACGATCGCGGTCGGTGCAGTCAGCAACCTCCGAACCGTCGACACGGGGTCTTCTGCCTGCGCCCCCAACACCACCTACGACTATTCGTGGATCCCGGCCGCGGGTGGATACGGAGGCGGGGGGATCGTCCCAAGCGGCTTCATTACAACTGGAGCCAACAACCTCCCGGACAGCCCCCCGGCGCTCGAGGCTCCCTTGAATGGGGTGTTCGCCCTGGCACTCGACTCGCCGGCGATCGACACGGGGTGCGGAGGATCCTGTGGGGTCGAGGACTTCTACGGTCGTCCCCGTCCGATCGGGGTCCAGAACGACATCGGCGCGACCGAGACGATCCTGCCCCCGACAATCTCGACCGTCGGCGTCGACTCGAAGACGTACGACCGGGCTCAGCTCTCGGCCACGATCAACCCGAACGGCGGGGCGACCACGTACAACTTCCAGATCCGGAAGGCGGGCGCCACCACCTGGGAATCATTCGATGGTTCGACGACTGGCGAAGGGACGCTTCCGGAAACCGTTCGGGGTACCGCCCAGCCGCTCGATCCTGAAACCTCCTACGAAGTCAGGGTCATCGGGCTCAACTCTTCCGGGGTCGAATCAACCAGCCCCGCGGTAACGACGTTCACCACCGACGCCGCCCCACAGCCCGTCCCCGCCGCCTTCGTCCAGATCCGTTCGGCAAAGGCGAAGGTGACCAGCAGGGCCGCCCGGATCCAGGCGCGGATCAGGACCTCGGGAGCCGGAAGGGTGACCCTGCGGGCAACCCCCGCTGCCGGCGGGACGAAGACCTGGTGCCGGGTCAGGAAGACGGTCGCCGCTGCAGGTGTGCACACGGTCAGCTGCAACCTCGGGCGGAAGGGCAGGACCAGGATCCGCAAGTCTGCCCTCGGGCTGGTCCTCAAGGCATCGTTCACCGACGGGACGAACAACTCGGCGACCACCCAACGCCGATTCACCATCCCCCGTAAGCGGTAGCTCGAACCGAGGCAGGAATCGGTGAAGGTCCGTCTACTCGAACCTCCCGGGAACGGCCGGTCAGACCGAACCCGGCCACTAGTTCTCATGGTTTCGCTTACGGCTGCCTTCGGAATCGTCGGTCCCGTGGCCTCGGCAGATCCAGGCGAGGTCGGCTCCTCTGCCGCGACCGGTCCACCCACCGTCTCGACGGTCTCGGTGGACCGGGTCGGTCAGGTCGACGCTGACCTGTCGGCAACCGTGAATCCGAATGGCGGCGCTACGACCTATGAGTTCCAGATCAGGCTGGGCGGCCTGACCGAGTGGACCTCCTTCGGGGGCGGGACGACCGGGGACGGGACCGAACCAGTGACCGTCAGGGCAACTGCGACCGGCCTCCTCCTGGACAGCCTCTACGAAGTACGCCTTCGGGGCGTCAATGCGGCGGGGGAGTCGGTCAGTCCCGCCCTCTCGACGATCGTCGTCTGGGAGTTCCCGATCTTTCTCTCGGTCAACGACGTCGAGGCCAGGGTCGGCAAGCGAAGCCTCGTGGTCTCTTCGCGAGTCCGGGTCCCGGGTGATGGGGTGATCGCCCAGCGGGTGACCAGTGGGCAGGGTCAAGGCAGGACCTGGTGCGAGAGATCGAAGCCGGTGCCGGGGACCGGGAACTACGCCATGCGGTGCAACCTCGGGAGGAAGGGCCGGGCCCAGTTGAGGAAGAAGGCCCTCGGGCTCACCCTGCGGACGACCTTCTCGCGACCCAACGGCCTGTCGGTGGAGAACGACCAGGCCCTCAGGGTCGAACGCCGAAAGTAGCCGAATCAAACCCCGATCTCGGGGATGAACTCCCGGACGTGGGTGGTGATCGTCTCCCGGACCCAGCGGCGGGTCTCGGGATCGGCCATCCGGTAGCGACCGAGCAGCATCTTCTGGTCGTCGAGCGGCAGCCCGGCGATCTCCCAGGAGACGACCAGCCGCTCGAACAGCATCTCCTCCCTCCTCTGCCAGGCATCCTCTACGTCGGCCGCGGCCGAGCTCGGTGGCTCGGCCAGCTTGGCAATCGTGCCGGCCGATAGCGACTGGCGCAGGACCAAGACGTTCCCTTCCGCATCTCGGTAGGAGGAGGTCGCAGCTTTTTCCTCGGCGGCCTTACGCCTTCGACGCTTCTTTGCCACCGTTCGCCTCCACCCCGACCGCGCCGTAGCCACCGACGAAACTGCTCCCCGCCCGGTCCCTCGCCGCCAGTGCTGCGATCGCACCCAGCATCAGCAGGTCGGCGCCCAGCCCGAACACGGCCGCGAACTGGATCTCGAGGAAGGCGAAGACCCGGGTGATGAAGATCGAGATCAGGAGGGCGGAGCTGTAGGCACGGTAAGCGGCCTGGTGGTGGCCGCGGAGCATCCGCCAGGTGCCGATCCCGACCAGGATGACCGAAGCGATCATCGAAAGCCCCCGGCCCCAATCGATCACCTCCCCGGCGGTCCCTGGGATGACCTTGTGGCTCACCTTGAGCCCGAAGATGTCGTATTCGACCTCGAGCAGGCCGGCCACGCTGATCAATGCCCAGAGGATCAGCACGGTCACGGTCGCTGCCTCGAACCAGGACTTCGCGGTCAGCCCGGTGACCCACCGACCGACCCCCTCCAGCCAGGTTGCAAAACGTGACGGGGGCTCGACCGGAGCCAGCTCGACCGAATCCAGGTAGCGCCTCGCCGCCTCTACCCTGGGGTCCCTCGGGTCGGCCTTCTCGAGCAGGTCGTCGGCGGCCGCCTTCTCCTTGGGGCCGAACTCGCCGGTGACGGTCGAGGGGAGGAGGTCGAGCAGGTTCGCCAGTGCCCTCCTCGGCCCCAACTCGAGCCGGCGGGAGACCTCCCGGATCACCAGGAAGAGGATGATGAAAATGATGTAGATCAGGGGGGCGGCAGGCCGGAAGAAGTAGTCGTTGTCCTCGGTTATGAACTTGCCGAGTTCGTCGATGAAGAAGCCGAAACCGATCCCGCCGAGCACCGCCGCGACCCGCCTCGACCACCGGTTCACGTAGATCAGGGCGAACCAGATCGCGATCAGCATGAAGAGACCACCCCAGAGCAGGTGGGCGATGTGGAGGCTGCCGCCGCCGAGCTGGGGGTAGTTGGTCAGCCAGAGCTGGGTCCTGATCACCAGGATCATCACCACGGCGCTGATCAGGAAGATCTGGAGCTGCTTTACGGAGTCGAAACGGGGGACCGGGTTTCGGAGCGCGTGACGGAGCCTGGCCAGGGGCCCGGGGGAATCCGAACTCATCTGGCGGACCCGGTGAGGTCTTCCCGACCCGGCGGGGCCTCGAGGTCCATCAGCGGACCCATCGGGACGATCCCGGTCGGGTTGATCTGGGGGTGGGTGATGTAGTAGTGGCGTTTGATCTGGTCGAAGTCGACCGTATCGGCGATCCCGGGCTGCTGGTAGAGGTCGCGCAGGTAGCCCGAGAGGTTCGGGTACTCGGCGATCTGGCGCTGGTTGCACTTGAAGTGGCCGACGTAGACCGGGTCGAATCGGACCAGGGTGACGAACAGCCTCCAGTCGGCCTCGGTGATCGTCGGGCCGGTAAGGAAACGACGATCGGCCAGCAGGTCGTCCAGCTCGTCGAGCGCCTCGAACAGGTCGACGAATGCCTCCTCGTAGGCCTCCTGGGTCGTCGCGAACCCACACCGGTAGAC
>VEQW01000037.1 GCA_018883025.1 Solirubrobacterales bacterium
GCTACATGCTGATGTGGTTCGGCAGCGACAACAACTCGCCGCTCGGCCTGGTCGGGGTCCTGGCGATGGTCCTGCTGGCCCCGCTCGCCGCGTCGATCATCCAGTTGGCGGTCTCCCGGCAACGTGAGTACGCAGCCGACGCCGGCGGCGCCCAGATCTCCGGTGAGCCGGAGTCCCTGGCCAGCGCGCTGCTCCGGCTCGAGGCCGGTACCGAGCAGATCCCGATGCAGGGCCACGTGAACGACGCGACCGAACCCCTCTACATCGTCAAGCCCTTCAAGGCCAGGGGCCTGGCAGGACTGTTCTCGACCCATCCGCCGATCGAGGAGCGGGTCGAGCGCCTCCGCCAGATGCGTCCCTCGCTCTGAGTCGAAAGCGGAGTCGTCCCGGGCGAGCGCTACCCACCTGTAGACTCGCCCGTTCAAGTCCAAATATCGGATAGGGATTAGACCTATTGGCTTGCGGGACCCCCAGGTCCGGCAAGCACGGAGGTCGGGGAAGGAAAGATGGAACCGAAGTCGGCTGAGACGGGCACGGTGCTCGAGGAAATCCCGGTCGAACGTGCCCGTGATGAGATCGAGGCCGGCGGCATCGTCCTCCTCGATACCCGCGAGCCTCACGAGCACTCGGCCGCCCACATCGATGGCTGCATTCTGATTCCCCCTGCGATGGTCGCCGACAACGTGGAGCAGCAGATCCCGGACCGTTCGGCCCGGGTGATCGTCTACTGCGCGGCCGGCACGCGATCCGAAGCCGCCGCCCGGCAGATGATCGAGATGGGCTACGAGGACGTAGCCAATATGGTCGGCGGTATTGCCGAGTGGCAGCAGCAGGGCCTGCCCGTCGTCTCGGAAGCATCGCTGACCCCCGAGCAGCGGAACCGCTACTCCCGTCACCTCCTCCTGCCCGAAGTCGGCGCCGACGGGCAGGTCCGGATGCTCGAATCGAAGGTCCTGCTGTTGGGAGCGGGTGGCCTGGGAGCCCCAACCGCGCTCTACCTGGCTGCCGCGGGGATCGGGACGATCGGGATCGTCGACGACGATGTGGTCGACGCTTCGAACCTGCAGCGTCAGGTGATTCACGACACCACCCGGATCGGCGAACCGAAGACGGCCTCGGCCCGGCAGGCGATCGAGGCGCTCAACCCTGACGTCGAGGTGGTCGAGTACGGCACCCGGCTGGAGGCCGAGAACGTCCTCGAGATCATCGGTGCCTACGACGTGATCGTCGATGGGGCAGACAACTTCCCGACCCGTTACCTGCTGAACGACGCGTCGGTCCGTCTGGGCAAGCCGGTCGTCTCGGCCTCGATCCTGGGCTTCGACGGGCAGATCTCCACCTTCGTGCCCGGTGAGGGACCCTGCTACCGGTGCCTGTACCCGACCCCACCACCTCCGGAGCTCGCGCCGAGCTGCTCGGCGAACGGTGTGCTCGGGGTGATGGCCGGCGTGATGGGCCTGCTCCAGGCCAACGAGGTGATCAAGCTGGTGCTCGGGATCGGTGAGCCGCTGATCGGCAGACTCCTCCTCTACGAGGCCCTGACGACCAGGTTCACCGAGCTCAGGGTCCGACAGGATCCGGACTGCCCGGTCTGTGGCCCCGAGGCACCCGAGATCGAGGACCTCGGGAAGTTCCCGGACTACGAGGCATTCTGCGGCGGCCATACGGGCTCCTGACTCTCCCGTTACGATCCTCGCGATGGCCAAGGTCAAGATCCCACCCGTTCTCCGCCAGCACACCGGCAACGAGTCCGAGGTCGAACTGGAGGGCGACACCGTCGGAGCCGTGCTCGAGGCGCTCGTGTCCCAGCATCCAGACACCAGGCCCCAGCTCTTCGGTGAAGACGACGAGCTCAACCGGTTCGTGAACGTCTACCTCAACGACGAAGACGTCCGGGTCCTGGAGGGACTCGGGACGACGGTGTCCGCAGACGACACCGTGATGATCCTGCCGGCGATGGCCGGTGGCTGAGCCGCGCCTACTCGCCCGGTAGCCCGACCCCTTCACCCCGTTCGAGGATCTCCCGGGCCTTTCCTGCCGCCGAGGCCGGGACGAGGATGTTCCTCGGGCCGGCTGCGAGGAAGTCCGGAACGTCGGCGGCCGCCGTCCGCTGGATCAGGCAGGGAATCCCCTCCGAGTCGAGCAGCCCTTCGATCAGCTCGGCCTCGGCGAGGTTCCGTGCCCAGGCGACCTTGACCGGGGCGGGAGGTCGCTCACGCCGGGACCATCTACCCAATCTCAAGATCTAGATCCTCGATCTGGCGGTCCACGATTCGGAAGGCCCGGAGTTCGGGCCGCTCCGGGTCCTTCAGCGAGATGATCAGCCAGGCAACGTCCGGCCAGCCCGATGCCAGGTTCACGTCGGTCTCCGAGGGGTAGGGCTCGGTCTTGGTGTGGGAGTGGTAGATCGCAATGATCTCTTCGCCGGATTCCTCGATCCGGTTGACCAGCTCGAGCTGCTCCGACGGGGAGATCGAGTACCGGAAGGGACTGTCCTCGGCGTTGGTCGCTGGATAGACCGTCTCGGCGCGACCCTCGCGCCCCCCGACCAGGCCACAGCACTCGTTGGGTCGTTCATCGAGGGCCTGCCGGACTATCTGGTCCGTCAAGTGCCGGCCGAATCTCACCCGCTCACCACCAGTTGGTGGCGTCAAGGTCACCCAGGTCATCCAGTGGCTGGGTGTAGATCCCCGACGAGAGGTACTTCCAGCCACCGTCGGGCACCAGGAAGACGATGTTCCCCTCGTCGATCTCCCCGGCGATCCTCGCTGCGATCGCCGCGGTCGCCCCGGCCGAGACTCCGGCGAAGATCCCCTCCTGTTCGAGCAGCTTCCTGGTCCAGAGGACCGAGTCGAGGTTCGAGACCATGATCTTCCGATCCAGGAGTGAGATATCGAGGATCGGGGGGATGAAGCCGTCCTCCAGGGACCGGAGTCCCTGAACGGCTTCGCCATGCATCGGCTCGGAGGCGACCAAGAGGGTTTCGGGATCGTTCTCCTTCAGCCGCCGTCCGTTCCCCATCAAGGTTCCCCCGGTGCCGAGGCCGGCCACGAAGGCGGCGACGGAGTCGAGTTCCTCGAGGATCTCGACCGCGGTCCCGTTGTAGTGGGCGAGGGGATTCGCCTCGTTTCCGTACTGGTAGGGCATGTAGTAGCCAGGATCCGAGGCCATCTCGAGGGCCAGCTCGACTGCCCCGTTCGAGCCTTTCGCACCCTCCGAGTAGACGATCTCGGCTCCGTACATCCTCAGGATTTCGGTCCTCTCCGGGGTGACGTTGTCGGGCATCACCACCTTGAGTGGGTAGCCACGGACCCGGCAGATCATCGCCAGGGAAATCCCGGTGTTTCCGGAGGTCGGTTCGAGGATCGTCACCCCGGGCTCGATCGCGCCCTCGGCCTCGGCGCTCTCGATGAGCGACCGTGCGACCCGGTCCTTGACCGAGCCGGTCGGGTTTGCAGACTCGAGCTTGGCGAAGACCTTGACCTCCTCCTTGGGCGAGAAGGAGCTCAGCTCGACCATCGGGGTATGACCGATCGATTCGACCAGGTCGTGGAAGGTGCCGCCGCACGGCTTGTTGAGGAGGTCGTAGTAGGGGTTCATCCTGGGTCTGCCTCGAACACGGTCATTCCGACCGCCTTTCGGAGTTTAGCCCCCGGGGCGACCGGTTGGGCATCGTTTGTGCGATCGGTGGCATACTTCCCGGGCTGTCCGTCGTCCCAGTTACCTAGGAAGAGGAGGAGCTACACCAATGAAGTCGTCCCGCATTTCGGCGATCCTCGCGCTGTTCGCGCTGTTCGCCGGCGCCACCGTATTTGCCGCCTGCAGCAGCGATTCCAGTTCCGGAGGTTCGGTCGATTCCGAACTGATCCAGTCCGGGACGCTGACCGTCGGTTCGGACATTCCCTTCCCGCCGTTCGAGTTCGGCCGGGCGCCCGACTACAAGGGATTCGACATCGACATCGTCAGGGAGATCGCCAAGGACATGGGCCTGAAGCTGAAGATCCAGGACACCGGCTTCGACACGATCTTCACCGACGTGGCCCAGGGCAAGTTCGACATGGTTGCTTCCGCCTCGACGATCACGCCGGAGCGGCAGCAGACGGTCAACTTCTCGGACCCGTATTACGAAGCCGAGCAGGCCCTGTTGGTACCGCCCGACTCCGACATCAGCACGGTGGAGGATCTCTCCGGCAAGATCGTCGGCGCCCAGGATGGGACCACCGGTGAGGCCTATGCGAACGACGAGACAGACGCCTCCGAAGTCCGGGGATTCCCGAACGGCCCGGCGGCGATCGATGCGGTCAAGGCCGGACAGGTCGACGCGACGATCATCGACCAGCCGGTCGCCCAGGACGCGCTCGACAAGGGCCAGACCGGTTTCGACATCGCGACGCTGATCCCGACCGGTGAGCTCTACGGGTTCGCCTTCGCCAAGAAGAACACGGCGCTCCTCGACAAGGTCAATGAGATCGTCCAGAAGATGAAGGAGGACGGTCGCCTGGACGCCGTCTACCAGAAGTACTTCAAGACGAAGCCGCCGAAGGGCGTGATCGACGGCACGACCGAGAACCCGGGCGAGGGTTCGTAGGTTCGTAAAGAGGAAGGTCGAGGGGGCGCCACCGGCGCCCCCTCTTCTTTCCCCCGGACCGACCCGGATGTCGTCTGCCAGGAGGAGGCGGACCGCCATTCACTGAACGACGATGGACGCTTTTTTCCAGACCTATTTCGACTTCACGATCATCGAGGACAACTTCGGGTACGTCCTCGAAGGTTTCTGGTGGACGATCCGACTCTCGATCCTGGGGGGGATCCTTTCCCTCCTCTGGGGACTCGTCCTCGCGGTACTGAGGCAGCTTCCCGGCAGGGCATTTGCGCCGGTCCGGTGGCTGACCGTCGCCTACATCGACGGCCTCAGGGGCATCCCCCTACTTCTGGTGATCTTCCTGATCTACGGTGGGCTGGGGGCTCTCGCGTCTGAGGGCGTGATCCCGGAGGCGATCGGGATTCCGCGGTGGTTCGGGCTCCCGTCACCCTTCTGGTACGGCACGATCGCGATCACCCTTACATACGGCGCGTACATGGCCGAGGTCTACCGGGCCGGCATCGAGGCAGTCCCGTCCGGCCAGACAGAGGCAGCCAGGTCCCTCGGCATGAGCCACGGTCAGTCGATGCGCTTCATCATCGTCCCCCAGGCCGTCCGCAAGGTGATTCCGCCGCTGCTCAACGACTTCATCGCCCTGATGAAGGACACCTCCCTGGTCAGCGTGATCGGCCTGGTCGAGACCGTCCAGGCCGGCAGGGACGTCTACTCCGAGACCTTCAACGCGTCTGCCTTGACCCTCGGCGCCGTCCTCTTCCTGTTGGTAACCATCCCGTTGGCCCGATTCGTCGACTGGATGATCAACCGGCAGAACCTGAAGGTCCAGAGGGGAGTCCCTTGAGCGACCCGATCATCCAGATCGGGGACCTGAAGAAGAGCTTCGGCGAGCTCGACGTCCTCACCGGCATCGATCTCGAGATCGAGAAGGGCGAGGTCGTCTGCGTGATCGGTCCGAGCGGTTCGGGCAAGAGCACCCTGCTTCGTTGCATCAACCTGCTCGAGGAGCCCTCCGGGGGGACGATCCGGGTTGCCGGAACCCAGGTCTTCGGGGATGGCAAGCCCCAGAATCTCGACCAGCTGAGGCGGGAGGTCGGGATGGTCTTCCAGCAGTTCAACCTGTTCCCCCACCTGAGTGCGACCGAGAATGTCTCGCTCGCCCAGGTGAAGGTGCTCGGTCGCTCGAAGGCCGAGGCCGACCGGAAGTCCCGGGAGCTGCTCGGCAGGGTCGGGCTCGACGAGAAGGCCGACGAATACCCGGATCGGCTGTCCGGTGGACAGCAGCAGCGGGTGGCGATCGCCCGGGCGCTGGCGATGGATCCCGAGGTGATGCTGTTCGACGAGGTGACCAGCGCGCTCGATCCCGAGCTGGTCCAGGGGGTCCTCGACGTCATGAGGGAACTGGCCGACAGCGGGATGACGATGATCTCGGTGACCCACGAGATGGGATTCGCCCGGGAGGTCTCCGACCGGACGATCTTCATGGACGGCGGGGTGATCGTCGAGCAGGGTCCCCCTGCCGAGGTGCTGGATGCCCCCCGGCATGAGCGGACCCGGAAGTTCCTAGGCCTGGTGCTGGCCTCCTGACCCGTCAGGGTCGTCGGTCACAACCTCTGCCAGGGGACCGTCGGTTTCGACCCTGCGGTCCACCACCTGCCTCAGGTAGTCGCGCCAGAGGTCCTCGACCTCCCGAAAGCGGAGGTCGAACGCGGCCTCGAGGTTGGAGCGCGGACCGCTCTTCCTGAGTCGTGCGACGAGGAGCTCGCAGGCACCGCCACCGCGGTATTCCTCGAGCAGATCGAAGACGGTTCCGCCGAGTATCGTCGCGTCGCGCCTCGCCGGGGGGAAGGTGGGTCGCGCGCCCTCCCTCAGGCGGCGGATCACCGCCGGCCGGAACAGGTCGACCTGTCGGGCGAAGTGCTGGGCCGACCCCTCCACAAGCCAGGCCCACTCCAGGTAGCGGCGAAAGTTGGAGGGAGACCACGGTGGAGGCATCCGGCCGTTGTTGGCTGCGATGACCAGCTGTGCGTAGAGCCTTTCGGCGGATCCCTTCAGGGCCTCGAATGACGCATCGCCGGCAGCCCGCTTCTCCAACGCGGCCTCTCCGAGCACGTGGATCTCCCCGGTCATCGCCCAACCGACCAGGTATCGCCTGCCGGCCGGGGCCGACGACCACCTGACCAGGGGCAGGAAGGGATGTGCGAAGTCGAGCCAGGCTCCGTTCGGGTGCACCACGACGGTGATTCCGCCGGGGACCGTCTCGAACCGGTCCTCGAGCTTGAGGCTCAGGCTCTCCAGCCCGTCGAGGATCCCCTCCGAGTAGGCGGCGTCGGCATCGTCATGACGGGCGGAGAAGGTGAGCGAGGTCGTTTCGTTCCAGGCCATCGGCCGGGATCAGGTTAGAGCGGGCCGGGGACCACAAACCCCGGTGGAGGCGAGGCCGGTCGCGCTGATTCAGGCGAGAGCCGGTGTCCGCTCGCCGGTCAGGCAGACGGTTCGGATCTCCGTGACGGCTCGGTCGAACTCATCGTCCGCCATCACCGGGGTGCCCTCGAAGGGGAGTTCCCGTTCGATCTCGACCCAGACCGGGTCGGTCCTGGCTTCCTCACGGACCCGTACGGTCACCGGCCGGGGGATCCTGTGAACACGAAGCAGCAGCAGGTCGAGCGGTCGACCCGGGCGCCATCCGAGCCGCTTCACGGCGTAATCCGTGGTCCAGACATAAAAGGGTGAGAGACCGTCGACTACTTTCGGATTGCTGATCGTGACTCGTCCGGCCAGCTCGGCCCAGGCACGGATCCGGACCCGGTCCGGCTGGGCGATCCCCCCATCCCGGAGCAGATCGCGGGGGGCGGGCTCCTCGTCGGGCCACACACCTTCCTCGAGCGCCCTGCCCAATTCGGGGTGGTGGGCCTCGCGGACCAGATCGTTGTTCTCGTGTTCGAAGGTGGGGTAGAGGAAGAAAGCCTCGTGCTCGAGCTCGGCCGAAGGACCATCACCGGCAACTACGGTCAGCAGCTGCTCCCCCTCCGAGAGGGCTCTGACCGTAACGGCCCATTCCTTGAAAGCGATCGGCATGCGGTGAGTTTCTCCAATTGCTGATCAGACTCGATCGATCCGATGGAAATCGTCGAGTGATCAATGCGGACCCGCGAGGCTACCCCACGTCTGGGTCTTGGTCAAGAAATGTGACGACCGTCACGCACTCGGAATCTCTCGCGGGGAGGCCCGGAGGACCTCGAGGATCCCCTCGCCCATCGGTCGGACGGTCCAGCCGGACCCGATCCACGCAGTTGCGACACCGAGGTCAAGTGCGACCGGCCCTTCGGCACTCACCTCAGGTGCACCGGAGGGCCGAACGACGGCCCCGGCGGTGACCTGGCGTCTCCTGATCGTCACCAGTTGGATCTCCGCCTCCGGAGCTCGAAAACCGAATCTTCTCTCGTGCTCCTCCTCGAACGCGAGGCCGAGTCCTGCCGGGTCGGTTCCCTCGTGGAGAACCTCGAGCTCGAACGACTGCCCCGAATACCTGAGTTCCCAGACGACTTCGTCTGCTCCTCCTCTGAAGCGGCCCAGGTCTGCCGGGGAGAGTTTCGAGAGGGTGGCAAGTACCGTCCTGGCCTCGTCTCTTCGGACATCGGCGCCGGCGAGCCCGAAGGCGCTCAAGACCCCACCGTCGGCCGGCAGAAGAACCCGGGTGATTCCAAGCTCATCGGCCATCTCCGTCGCGTGGAGCGGCCCGGCGCCACCGAAGGCGAGCAGGGTGAAGTCGGTCGGGTCGAGACCCCTCTCGACGGTCATCACCCGAACCGCCCGGACCATCTCGGCGTTGGCGATCGCGATCATCCCGGCCGCACACTCCTCCACAGCCATATCCAGGTTCGATGCAAGCTCCCCGACGACCCTGCTCGCGGCATCGAGGTCCGGCGTGATCCCCGAGAGGGAAGTTCCCTCGGGGATCCGGCCCAGGAGCAGGTTCGCGTCGGTGACGGTCGGCTCCTTGCCTCCGCGCCCGTAACAGGCGGGCCCGGGATCCGCCCCGGCTGACCTGGGGCCCACCCGGAGCGCCCCTCCCGGATCCCGCCACCCGATCGAACCGCCGCCAGCGCCCACCGTCTCGATGTCGACTGATGGCAGGGCGATCGGGCGTCCGCCAACGTCACGGCTGCCGGTTTCCCGGACCAGACCCATCTCGACGACCGAAACGTCGCACGAAGTGCCGCCCATGTCGACGCAGATCAGATTCCCACCCCCCGACTCCCTTGCGATACGGGCCGCCGCCGCGGCACCGCCCGCCGGTCCGGAAAGGACGATTCGGGCGGGGTGGTCGACCGCTTCGTCGAGGGACGCGAGGCCTCCGCTCGACTTCATCACGAGGGGCTCGGGAAGCTCCTCCCCGGCTGCGCCGGCCGCGAGGTTCCTCAGGTAGCTCGAAGTGACCGGCCCGAGCGCCGCATCGACCTCGGTGGTTGCTGCCCTCTCGTACTCCCGGAAGGTTCCGACTGCCTTCGAGGAGAGGGAGACCGAGACCTCCGGCCCGAGTCGGTTCCGCAACGCTTCTCCGAGCTCGATCTCGTGGTCGGGGAAGCGGTCGGCATGCAGCAGGCAGACGGCGACCGCTTCGGGGTCGAGTGCGCCGACCTCCCCGACCACCCGGTCGAGTTCATCCGGGGAGAGTTCCTCGATCACCCCCTCCGGACCGGCCCGCTCGGCGACCTCGATCCTCAGCCCCGGAGGGGCCAGCGGGGCCGGGCGGGCCTCCTCGAGCCGGTAGAGGGACGGGCGGTCCTGACGGCCTATCTCGACCAGGTCGGAGAAACCGTCGGTCGCGACGAAGGCGGTGCGGGCTACCGCTCCTTCGAGCAGGGCATTGGTGGCGACAGTCGTTCCGTGGGCGAATGATCGGACCTCGGAAGGTTCGAGCCCTGCGGCCATCAGGACCTCCCGAACGGCATCGATCACACCCTTCGACTGATCCTCAGGGGTGGTCGGCCGCTTGGCAACGAAGGTCCCCGATGGAGTCGAGAGCACGGCGTCGGTGAAGGTGCCGCCTACGTCGACCCCGAGCACCGGGTCGGATGGACCTTCACCCGCCCGGTGCGCCATACCCTCCGCCTCCGGGCGTCTCGATCCTCAAGGTGTCCCCGGGCTCGAGCCTCCCGGAGTCCTTCGACCGGAGGGCCACTCCATCGTCGGAGTCCCGCCGGAGGAGGAGGTTCAGGCCGAGGTCGCCGGGCAGCCCCTGCTCCGCGCCGCGCGGCCGGTGGCGCCGGCGCTCGGTGAGCAGGGAGAACTCCATCGGCTCGAGTGCCTCGAACTGCCTGATGACTCCGTCGCCTCCACGGTTGGCTCCTCCTCCACCGCTCCCCCTCCGAACGGAGTATTCGGTGACCCGCATCGGGAACTCGATCTCGAGCGCCTCGATCGGTGTATTGAGGGTGTTCGACATCGCCACTTGGACCGCACTCGGACCATCGCCCCCGGGGAAGGCGCCCTGACCGCCGGCAATCGTCTCGTAATAAGTGAATCGGTCATTGCCCATCGTCACGTTGTTCATCGTTCCCTGGCCGAGGGCCCTCCCGAATGCAGCCAGGCAGAGGTCGGCCACCCGCGAGGAGGTCTCCACGTTCCCTGCGACGACCGCCGCCGGGGCCACTGCCTCGAGCAGGGATCCCGGCGTGGTGACGACTTCGACGGGCCTGAAGGTGCCGGAGCTCGCGGGGGCATCCGGGTCGGCGATCACCCGGGTCGCGAAGTAGCAGGCGGCCTCCGTGACCGAGCGGGGGCAATTCAGGTTGCCCGGGTCGGGACCGGAGGAGCCGGTGAAGTCGTACCGGAGCCGGTCGCCTGCGACGATCACCTCGAGCACCAGCTCGAGGTCCCCCTCCCGACCCTCGAGGAAGTCCCGGGCCGAATACGTCCCGTCGGGGATCCGGTCGATCGCCGCCTCGGTCCGCCTCGCCGCGTACTCGATCACCTCCGCCATTCGCCCGGCCAGGCCGTCCCGCCCGAATCGATCCTCGAGCGAGACGAGACCCTGCGTCCCGATCAGGTTGGCCGCCTGCTGGGCCCGGAGGTCGGCCCTTCGCTGTTCGGGCTGGCGCATCAGGGCCACGACCTCGTCGATGGCCCGTTCATCGAGAACCCGCGGTGGGATTACGACCCCTTCGTCTCCGAGGGTGCGCGAGTCCGCCGGCATCGACCCCGGGGCGTTACCGCCGACGTCAGCGTGGTGGGCCCGGTTTGCCGCGTACCCGATCAGGGACCCGTCTGAACCGAAGGCCGGGGTCACCACCGTCAGGTCGGGCAGGTGGGATCCTCCGTGGTAGGGATCGTTGAGGAACCAGGACCGTCCCGGGGCCTGGTCCTGGCGGGCCACCTCGGCGACCGAAGCCGGCATCGAACCCAGGTGGACGGGGATGTGCTCCGCCTGCATCACGAGGTTTCCCTCCGAATCGAAAACCGCGGTCGAGCAATCCCGTCGCTCCTTGATGTTCGCCGAGTGTGCCGCCCTCACCAGGGCCGCACCCATTTGGTCGCAGATCGCACCGAACGCCCCGGCGGCCAGGCCGACCCTGACCGCTTCGGGCTCGGCCGGACTCAATCCCAAACCTCGCGGGTGATCGTGCCGTCGGGGGCGTAGACCAGGTGGGTTCGCTCCAGATCGGGGTCGGTGTCCGGGAAGTCCGACCTCCGGTGGCCTCCGCGAGACTCCTCCCGCGCCAGTGCCGTCGCACCGATCGCCCGGGCGAGGGGATAGTCATCTCCCTCGAGCGCTTCGAGGCCCTCTCGGTCCCTGATCGGTCCAGCGAGCCGCCAGACGGCCTCGCGGGTCTCGGTCGAGGGCGGTTCGAAGGCCGGGATCCCATCCACTGCCTGATCCTCCGGGTCGGGAGCTGGAAGCTCGAGCGCTGCTACTGCGGCTCGTCCGCCGAACACGAAGCACTCCGACAGCGAGTTGGAGGCCAGCCGGTTGGCGCCGTGGAGACCGGTGCAGGCACACTCGCCGACCGCGAACAGTCCGGGCAGCGTGCTCTGGCCGTCGAGGTCGACCTCGATGCCTCCCATCGTGTAGTGGGCCCCGGGCGAGACAGGGACCGGCTCCTCGGTCGGCTCCAGCCCGGCTCCGGCGAGCATCTCGAAAACCGAGGGAAAGTGGGCCGGGTCGAGGCCGGTCAGGTCGAGGCGGACCGGGACGCCGGGTTGACTGGCCTCTACCGAGAGGATCGCCTCGGTCACCTGGTCGCGGGGGGCGAGTTCGTCGGTGAACCGCTTGCCGGAAGCATCGACCAGGGTTGCTCCCTCGCCTCTCAGCGCTTCGGAGATCAAGGCGCCGTCCTGGGCCGATCCCGGGAGGAAGAGGCAGGTCGGATGGAACTGACAGAACTCGAGGTCTGCCAGGTTTGCGCCGGCCGCACTCGCCATCACCGGTCCGGCTCCGATCGCGCCCCACGGGTTCGAGGTTCGGCTCCAGAGCGCCGCTGCCCCCCCGGTCGCCAGGACCACGGCTCGCCCCCGGATCAGGCCTCGATCGGTCTGGACACCGAGGCACCTCTCTCCGTCCGTCACCAGGGCGGTGGCCGAAGTTTCCTCCAGGACCGTGATCGCCTCGTTACCGGCGACCAGCCGCGAGAGGGATTCGGTCAGGCGGTGGCCGGTGGCACTGCCCCCGGAGTGGACGATCCTGCGGTGGGAGTGCCCTCCCTCGAGCGCCAGCTGGAGCTGACCGTTCCCGTCACGGTCGAAGTCGATCCCCCGGGCGACCAGATCCTCTACTGCACCGGGCGCCCCCTCGACGAGCAACTGAACTGCCGAGTCGCGACAGAGGCCGCGGCCGGCGATCAGGGTGTCTTCCGCGTGGGAGGCGGGGGAGTCGGCGGGGTCGAGCGCCGCAGCAAGGCCTCCCTGGGCCCAGTAGCTGGAGCTCTCGGACAGTGGCTTGCGCGAGACGAGGCAGACCGACGCCCCCTGCTCCGCAGCCCTGATCGACACCCAGAATCCGGCCGCCCCGCCGCCGATGACGACGAGGTCGTAAAACCCCTCGGCCGGAGCCGATCCTGCCACCGTCAGGCGGTTTCCCCGTCCCCTGAGGCCCCGCGGGCCAGTTCCTCGAGCTCGTCGAGGGTCAGTTTCTCCTCGAGCCCGCGGACCACGAGCTCGGACTCGCTGTCGATCTTGACAAGCTCGTCGGCCTTGGCCGACAGCAGGGTCCTGTCGAAGGACCCCTCCCGCGACATGTCCACGGTGAGGCCCCCGAGTTCGGTCAGCTTCTCCTGACGAAGGTCGAGCAGGTCTTCCAGGTGATCGGACATCGCCTTCCGTTCACGCCGCGTCTGTCGCTTGCCACCGAAGCCGAGGGCCATCAGGAATCTCCCTTGCCCTTTCGCTCGGCGGCTTCGATCTCTCGCCTCAGGGCGACGATCTGTCCCCGCAGCCAACCGACCGCGGCCTCACGGAGTTCGGCCGCGTTGGGCGCCCCGTCCCCGTTGCCACCTTCCTCGGCGGACTCGACCCGGCTCGCCCGCTCCTCGATATCCCTGACCCTTGCCTCGGCAGTCTCGATCGCTTTGGTCCTCTCCCGCCGTTCATCGTCGAGCTGGGAACGGACCCGGTCGAGTTCGGTCTCCAGCTCCCGAACACGGGCATCATCGGACGAGGGGGCGCCACCCGTTCCCGATCCGGCCATCTCGGCGGCGACGGCAGCGTCGGCTTCGATATCGGCGGCCTGCTCCCTGACCCAGCGGGCGGCGGCCTCCCGGTTCTCGGCTTCCAGACGGGCTGCCCGCTCCGATGCCTCGCCCGCCTGACGATCGGCGTCGGAGAGTCTGGTCGAGGCTGCCGCGAGAGCCTGGTCGAGGCTCTGACGATCGCTCTGGAGGGTCTCCATCAAGGAAGAGATTTCGGTCCCCGACTCCGCTCCGGCAGAAGCCTTTGCGGTCTCGACTGCCGTCCTCGCTTCTCGCTCTTCCTGCTCGAGGCGTCGTTCCAGCGCATCGAGGGGGCTCGGTCCCGCCTCCGGCGCCTTCGCGGCCGGACTCGGCGCAGGCGGGCTGGGGCGGACGGCCGGAGGTTTGGGTGGGGCCGGAGCCGATTCGGCAGGCTTACTTTCCTTCGACGGTGGTTCGGGGGCCTTCTTCGGTTCCTCGGCATCGGGCTCCTCGGGAGCCGAGATGGATGGC
>VEQW01000116.1 GCA_018883025.1 Solirubrobacterales bacterium
TCAGTGCGTAGCTGACCGCACCGGAGCAGTCGTACCCCGTGTCTTCGAAGCTCCCGTGCCCTCCGCCGTAGACGTACGGCTTGTCCCGGATTTCGTTTGCAGCCGCGATCACCGCCTTGACCCGCGGAGGGGCGGTGGTCGGGGCGATCGCCATTCCGTTGATCAGCCGTGCCTTCTTGAACTTGACGCACTGGCCGGCCGCCTGGTTGAGGCCGCCCGAGGCTGCCTCCTCGCAGGGCACCGTCCTGGCCGCGAGCGCTGAGGGGGTGAGGGCGAAGAGCCCGGCGAAGGCCAGGGCGACGAATGCCAGGGCCACAACGACGGCGTTGCGGCTACGCGGAACGGCGGAATGGGGGGATGTGAGGGGCTGTGCGGTAATCGTTTTCTCCTATCGACTGCCTGCGGGGTTAGCTGTCGGGCTGGCGCTCCACGTTGCGGTGCTAGGAGAAAAGCGCCCCCGGCCTCTTCGGCCGGATTAGCCCCTGATACCTGGTTCCCCCGCTCCCCCGGCTAGGTACCTGGGGACTCGGCGTTTCAGTCAGTGACGTTGAGAAGTATAGAGCAGTATGTGGTCATTCGCTAACAAACCCCCATTTTCCTCCTTCCAGAGGGGATTTCATGGCTGATTTCATACCGGTCTGCAGGCCCCTCGCTGTTACGGTTGACCGGTGGAGCTGAGCGGCAAGAGGGTCCTCCTGACCGGCGCGAGCGGGGGAATCGGAAGTCGGCTCGCCCACGCGCTGGCCGGGGGCGGGGCTTCGGTAACGGTTTCGGGGCGGGACCGCGACCGCCTGGAAGAGCTGGCAGGAAGCCTCCCGGGGGAAGGCCACCGAGTGGCCGTCGCCGATCTGGGGATGCCGGGCGGCGCCGAGGCCCTGGTGCGGGAAGTCGGAGCGGTCGACGGCCTGATCGCCAACGCCGGCCTGCCGGCGACCGGCCGGATAACCGACTTGAGCGGCGATGAGGTCGCGAGGATGCTCCGGGTCAATCTCGAATCACCGATCCATCTGACCCAGGCCTTCCTTCCAGGCATGATCGAGCGGGGTGAGGGCAAGGTCGTGCTGATGGGGTCGCTCTCGGGCAAGGCCGGGAGCCCTCGCTCGTCCGTCTACAACGCGACCAAGTTCGGCCTTCGGGGGTTTGCGTTCGGACTCAGGACCGACCTGGTCGGAACCGGGGTCGGTGTGACGGTGGTCGCGCCGGGATTCGTACGGGAGGTCGGGATGTTCGCCGAGACCGGACTCGAGGCACCGAGGGTCCTTGGGACGACCTCACCCGAGCGGGTGGTAGACGCCGTGCTCGAGGCGATCGATCGGGACCGGGCCGAGATCGTGGTCGCGCCGGCGACCGCCAGGGCGATGGCCCACCTCGGGCTGGTCAGCCCCGGCCTGGCTCATCGGGTTCAGTCTGGCGAGGCCGGCCAGCGGACTGCGGACGAAGTCGCATCGAGGCAGACCGACAAGCGGTGACCATGACTCGGCAGGTGCCGGCGGGCCGTTCCGCGTATCGTCAGACGGGAAGCCAGATGACGGGATGGAATCGATGAAGGACACATTCGGAGCGGCGGCAGAGCTCCAGGCAGGCGGAACGACGTACCGGATCCACCGGATCGGTGCCCTGGCCGATCGCTTCCCGGTCGACTCGCTGCCCTACTCGCTCAAGGTCCTGCTCGAGAACGTCCTCCGACTCGAAGACGGGGTGGCCGTCACCCCGGCGGACGCCGAGGCGATAGCGGGGTGGGACCCTGCCGCCGAGCCGACCGAGGAGATCCCGTTCCAGCCGGCCCGGGTCCTGATGCAGGATTTCACCGGGGTTCCGGCCGTGGTCGACCTGGCCGCGATGAGGGATGCGATGGAGGCGATCGGGGGTGAGCCGTCTGCGATCAACCCATTGGTCGACGTCGACCTGGTGATCGACCACTCGGTCCAGGTCGATGCATTCGGTAACGGGATGGCTTTCCAGGTGAATGCCGAGCGGGAGTTCGAACGGAACCTCGAGCGGTACGAGTTCCTCAAGTGGGGGCAGGGAGCTTTCGACAACTTCCGGGTGGTCCCGCCCGCGACCGGCATCTGCCATCAGGTGAATCTCGAGTACATCGCCCGGGTCGTCTACTCGCGGGACTCCGACGACGGCCTTCTCGCCTACCCGGACACCTTGGTTGGGACCGACTCGCACACGACGATGGTCAACGGCCTTGGGGTACTGGGCTGGGGGGTCGGCGGGATCGAAGCCGAGGCGGCGATGCTCGGCCAACCGGTCTCGATGCTGGTTCCGCAGGTGGTGGGCTTCCGGCTCGACGGGACACTGCCAACTGCGGCGACGGCGACCGACCTCGTCCTGACCGTCACCGAGATGCTGCGTGAACGGGGAGTGGTCTCCAAGTTCGTCGAGTTCTTCGGGCCGGGACTGGCCAAGCTGCCGCTGGCCGACCGGGCGACGATCGGGAACATGTCGCCCGAGTTCGGTTCGACCTGCGCGATCTTTCCGCCCGACGCCGAGACGATCAGGTACCTGGAGCTGACCGGCAGGCCGACCGAGTTGCTCGACCTGGTCGACGCCTACACGCGCGAGCAGGGGATGTACCACGAACCGGATGCACCCGAGCCGCGGTTCACCGAGACCCTCGAGCTCGACCTTGGCTCGGTCGTCCCCTCGATCGCCGGACCCAAGCGACCCCAGGACCGGATCTCCCTGAGCGAGGCGAAGCCGGCCTTCCTCGAGGCCCTTGCCGAGTTCGACGACGAGGCGGCCGATCAGTTGAGTCCCTACGACGAGGCACTGGAGGAGTCGTTCCCGGCCTCCGACCCCCCGGCGGAGGACCTTTCCTCACCGGCCGGGGCGCCGGTCCACGCGCCTCACCACGCGGTCGCCGAGCGGACCTCGAGCGATTCCGTCCCGGTCGCCCTTGCCGACGGAACCGAGTTCGACCTCGACCACGGCCGGGTCGTGATCGCCGCGATCACCTCCTGCACCAACACATCGAACCCTTACGTGATGGTCGCTGCCGGACTGCTCGCCCGAAACGCCCTGGCGAAGGGCCTCTCCCGCAAGCCCTGGGTCAAGACGTCGCTCGCCCCTGGCTCGACCGTGGTTACCGA